>NZ_CP029194.1:8255351-8558202 GCF_008642375.1 Streptomyces venezuelae
CGTGGCGCGCCGGGTACGCCCGCGTGACCCGGCGCCGCCGGCCGGCCGTCGGATCAGCCGGACGCCGGGCTCGTGCGCGTGAAGTGCACGCACACGACGTGAGTGTCGTCGGTCGACGCGGCCCTCGCTGTCCTGCCAGTGGTCGGCGTGAACGCGGCGCCAGTGGGCGACGTCGGTGCAGCCCTCGCCCTCGGCCCGGGCCTGGAGGCCGCTTTCCGCCTGCCGCGGAGAGGGCGGTGCCCGGCCTCCGGTGGTGGCCTCGGGCGAGTGGGCGCAGGGTGGGACGTGTGTGCGCGGGGCGGAGAGGGCCGCCGCCCCGCTGTCGCGCGCCCGCCCGTACCCGGGGCCGTCCCCGATCGAGGGGTGCGCCACGCCCGACGCGAGGAAAGGCAGCACGAGCGATGACCGACAGCCGACCCGCCACCACGACCGATTCCGGTGCCCCGGTGGAGAGCGACGAACACTCGCTCACCCTGGGCCCGGGCGGTCCGATCCTGATGCAGGACGCCTACCTGATCGAGCAGATGGCGCAGTTCAACCGAGAACGGATCCCGGAGCGCCAGCCGCACGCCAAGGGCAGCGGCGCGTTCGGCCGCTTCGAGGTCACCCACGACGTCAGCGGCTACACCAAGGCGGCGCTGTTCCAGCCCGGCACCCGCACCGATCTGGTCGTCCGTTTCTCCACCGTCGCCGGCGAGCGCGGCAGCCCGGACACCTGGCGCGACCCGCGCGGCTTCGCGGTGAAGTTCTACACCAGCGAAGGCAATTACGACATGGTCGGCAACAACACGCCGGTGTTCTTCGTCAAGGACCCCATGAAGTTCCAGCACTTCATCAGGTCCCAGAAGCGCCGCGCGGACAACAACCTGCGTGACCACGACATGCAGTGGGACTTCTGGACGCTCTCCCCGGAGTCCGCCCACCAGGTCACCTGGCTGATGGGGGACCGTGGCATCCCGCGCTCCTGGCGCCACATGAACGGCTACACGTCCCACACCTACATGTGGATCAACGCGTCCGGCGAGCGGTTCTGGGTGAAGTACCACTTCAAGACCGATCAGGGCATCGAGTTCTTCACCCAGCACGAGGCCGACCAGATGGCGGCCGTCGACACGGACTACCACACGCGAGACCTGTTCGAGCACATCCGCGACGGCGACTTCCCGAGCTGGACCCTGCACGTGCAGGTCATGCCGTACGAGAAGGCCGCGGACTACCGGTTCAACCCCTTCGACCTCACCAAGGTCTGGCCGCACGGGGACTACCCGCTCATCCCGGTGGGCCGCATGACACTCGACCGCAACCCGACCGACAACCACGCCGAGATCGAGCAGGCCGCCTTCCAGCCCAACAACCTCGTCCCCGGCATCGGACCCAGCCCCGACCGGATGCTGCTGGCCCGGCTGTTCTCGTATGCGGACGCCCACCGCCACCGCATCGGCGGCAACTACCAGCAGCTGCCCGTGAACGCGCCCGTCGTCGACGTCCACACGTACTCGAAGGACGGCGCGATGGCCTACCGCAAAACGGCCGACCCGGTCTACGCCCCGAACTCCAAGGGCGGTCCGGCCGCCGACACCGCGCGCCACGGGTCTCCGCCCAGCTGGACGGCGGATGGCGAGATCACCAGGGCGGCCTACGTCTCCCACCCAGAGGACGACGACTGGGGCCAGCCCGGCACTCTCGTGCGCGAGGTCCTGGACGACGAGGCCCGCGACCGCCTGGTGGACAACGTCGTCGGCCACCTCCTCAACGGCGTCACCGAGCCCGTCCTGGAGCGTGCCTTCGCCTACTGGACGAACATCGACAGGACCCTCGGCGAGCGCATCGCCCAAGGCGTCCGGGCGAAAGCCGACGAGAAGGACCCCAAGGCCGCCGAACAGGGCAACCCGGCGCGCCGTTCCATGCAGCAGAAGGCCTGAAGGAACCCGCGGAACCCCGTGGCCGGCTCGGGGACACGCTCAGTTCGGAGGCGTGTCCGCCGGCCCGGTGTGACTCCGGTCGGTCCGACGAAGCCGTCGCTGGCGCGATGCCCGGTCGCCTGCCCCCAGCCGGTCGAACGCGTCGGCCGCGGGAGCGGTGACGACCTTGGGGAGGGCGCCCGGGTGCTCCCGGGCGAGCCAGCCGACGAGCTCCTCCCGTACGGCGCAACGGGTCGTCCAGAGGTCGTCGGCGTCCTTGGCCGTCACGATCGCCCGCACGGTGATGCCGGTCGGCGAGGTGTCGGTCACGGCGAGGTCCCAGCCCCGCCCGTCCCAGGTGTCGCACGTGGTGAGGAACTCCCGGAGGTGCGCCCGGACGAGCGCGACCGGAGTGGTGTGGTCGCAGTGGACGAAGACCGACCCCGTCATCTCCGCGCCGCCGCGCGACCAGTTCTCGAACGGCCGCGAGGTGAAGTACGAGACGGGGAGCGTGACGCGACGCTCGTCCCAGGTCCGGACCGTGAGGAAGGTGAGGGTCACCTCCTCCACGACGCCCCACTCGCCGTCGACGACGACCGTGTCGCCGATGCGGACCATGTCACCGAAGGCGATCTGGAAGCCGGCGAAGAGGTTGCTCAGCGTCGACTGGGCCGCCACGCCGGCCACGATGCCGATGATGCCGGCCGAGGCGAGCAGGGACGTCCCGAGGGTACGGAAGGACGGGAAGGTGACGAGGGCCGCGGCAGCGGCGAGCACCCCGACGGCGACGGCCACCACCCGCATGATCAGCGTGACCTGTGTACGGACGCGGCGGAGCCGTGCGGCGTCACGTGAACGTCCGGCGTAGCGGGCGTACGTGGACTCGACGACGGCCGCGACCGTCCGCACCGTCAGCCAGGCTCCGCCGCCGATCAGGCACAGCAGAAGGACGTGACCCACAGTCTCCGTATGCTCGGCCGGCGCCCCGCCCGGCTCCGCCGCGTACGGGTAGGTCCATCTGAGCAGCGCGGCCAGCAGGACGACGTACAACGGCGTACGACAGCGGCGCAGCAGCCCCCACAAGGGGGTCTCCGGATGCCGTGCGTCGGCGAACCGCGCCAGCATGTCGGCCGCACGGCAGGCGACGAAGGCCGCCAGCGCCGAGCCACCCACGGCGACGGCCAGCCGGATGACGCTCTCCACGTGCTCCCCAATCGACGAGTCGGCGAGTCGAACAGGCCCGTCCCTACGCCTCACCGCCGGCGAGCACGTCAAACTTCCCGCCCGAGGAGGTCCATGAATGACTTGCCGGGGCCGGGGCAGGCGGAGCCCAGGCGGGAAACACGTTCCGCCGCGTACGGCACACCCCGTACGGCACAGGAAACGGAGGACGCCGGCACACCACCGGCCGTCCTCCGCCTACCGGAGGAGTTGGTGCAGCGTGACCGATCACGTGTGGAGCTACAGGACGACCTCGGGTCACCTCGCCGGTGCGGACCTGACCGGCTACAAGGTCGAGGCGACCGACGGAGGCATCGGGAAGGTGGACAAGCACTCCGACGAGGTGGACGACGCCTACCTGGTGGTGGACACCGGTGTCTGGATCTTCGGCAAGGAGGTGCTCCTCCCGGCGAGCACCGTCGTGCGGGTCGACGTGGACGAGCGGAAGATCTTCGTCGACCGCACGAAGGATCAGATCAAGGACGCCCCCGAGTTCCACCGGGACAAGCACCTCGGTGACCCGGGCTACCGGGACGAGCTGTCCGCCTATTACGGACCGGGCAGCCCCTTCGGCGGCCGCCTGTTCTGACACCACAGGTACGGGAAGGGCTGCGCCGGATCCGGCAACTGATCACCCCATGGCCGGGCCTCGGGCCGGGTGCCAGTCGGGCCGGCGGCCGCTGAGGCCGATCACACGGTCGAGCAGGGGAGCGCCGTCCGGCACCGCGACGACGGGGCCGAAGAACCCGTCGCCGGAGGTGTCGTCGGCCGGAGTCAACAGGGCCTCGGAGACTCTGAGTTCCTCCTCGCTCACCTCGTACGTCTGACCGGTCGCCCGCGCCAGGTCCCAGCCGTGGATCAGCAGCTCGTCGAGCGCGATCCGCCCCATCACGGCGGCCGGCAGGTCGATCCCGCCCGCCTGTGTGTCCCCCTCCCAGGCGCCCGGCTCGCGCCAGGCGGCGGCCAGTTCGTCCAGCACCTTCGGCAGGGCTGTCCGCCAGTCGTCCGCCAGCACCGGACGGGACGAGCCGGGCGGCGTGCCGGGCGTCGGCCCGAACTCCTTGCGGGCCGCGTCGCGAAAGGCGGCACCGAGCCCGGCGAGATGGCCGAGCAGTTCCCGTACCGCGTACTCGGGGCAGGGCGTCGGGTCGCCGAGCCGCGCGTCGTCGATGCCCTCGGCGAGCCGGGCGACGCGCTCCGCGGCCGCTCCGAGATCGATCGGTTCCGTGCGTGAAGTGTTCTCCATGCAGGGCAGACCGCGGGGCCGCCGGAAACTCATCGGTCGATACGGCGCCGTCCGCGCGGCCTCAGGTGGCGACGGACAGCAGATCCACCACGAAGACCAGGATCGAACCCGCGGGGATCAACGGCGAGGGCGACTGCTTGCCGTAGCCGAGACGCGGGGGAACGATGATCTCGCGCCGACCGCCGACCTTCATCCCTCTCACCCCCCGGTCCCAGCCCTTGATGACCCTGCCACCGCCCAGGGCGAACTTGAACGGCTCACCCCGGTCCCAGGAGGCGTCGAACTCCTTGCCCGACGCGAAGGCGACGCCGACGTAGTGAACCCTGACCACCGTGCCCGGCTTCGCCTCGGCTCCGTCCCCGACGACCAGGTCCCGAACGGTCAGCTCCGTCGGAGCATCCCCCTCCGGAACGTTGACCTCGGGTTTCGTCGGTTCACTCATCACAGTCCCCTCACTCTCCGTCGGAAGCCCGCGCACGGACCTGCCGGACACATGGAGCATAGGCAATCCGGCGGAGCGCAGGGCTCAGGCGGCATCGGGTGGGGCAGACTGGCGGCGTGCGCATCGTGATGATGACGGCAGGGTCGCGGGGCGACATCGCGCCGTTCACGGGTCTGGGTGCCGGTCTCGTACGGGCCGGGCATGAGGTGACGCTGGCCGCGCACGGGGTGTTCGAGCCGCTGGTGGCGGGGTCGGGGGTGCGGTTCCGTCCGCTGCCGGTGGATCCGCGTGCCGAGCTGCACTCCGCGCGGGGCCGGCGGCTGCACGACGCGAGGACCGGCGCGGGAAAGCTCGTACGGCTGGCGTCCATGGCCAGGGGAGCGGCCGACGAGATGACGGCGGCCCTGGTGGAGGTGGCGCGGGAGGGCGAGGTCCTGCTGGTCAGCGGGTCGCTGGGGCCGCTCGGGTACGCCATCGCCGATGGCCTGTCGGTGCCCGTCCTGGGGCTGCACCTCCAGCCGCTGCATCCGACCGGGGAGTTCCCCGCTCCGGTCCTGGGGGCGAGGTCCCTGGGCACGGTGGGGAACCGGCTGAGCGGACGATTCGTCATGACGTCGGTGGAGCTGCTGTTCTCCGAAGCCGTACGGTCACTGCGGCGGCGGCACGGGCTCGTGACGACGGGCAGGTCCCGGGACCGGCGCACGCGGCCGGTGCTGCACGGCTACAGCGAGCTCGTCGTCCCCCGGCCCCGGGACTGGCCCGCCGGCCTGGAGACGTCCGGGTACTGGTGGCCGCACGAGACCGGGAAGTTGTCCCGGGAGGTGGAGGACTTCCTCGTCGCCGGGCCCCGACCGGTCTTCGTCGGCCTGGGCAGCGCCACCGTCCCCGATCCCGGGCGCGTGAGCCGCGAGATCGTCACCGCGCTGCGCGCGGCGAAGGTGCGGGGGATCGTCCAGCGGGGCTGGGCGGGACTGGGTGCCTCGGGCGACGACATCCTGACCGTCGACGAGGTGCCGCATTCCCTGCTGTTCCCGCGGACGGCCGCCGTCGTCCACCACGCGGGGGCGGGCACGACCGGCGCCGTCCTGCGGGCCGGGGTGCCGACCGTTCCGGTGCCGGTCCAGTTCGACGCGGCGTTCTGGGCGTCCCGGCTGACCGCGCTGGGCACCGCTCCCGGGGTGGTGCCGCTGCGCCGCCTCACCTCCGGGGCCCTGGCCGAGGCCCTGCGCCGGGCGACGTCGGACGACTCCCACCGTGCGCGTGCCCGCGCGCTGGCCGACCGCCTGGCCGCGGAGGACGGGGTCGCGCCGGTGCTCGCCGCGCTCGACCGACTGGCGCGCTGAACGCTCGCCCCCTCCCAGAATCGCCCCCTCCCAGAATCGCTCCCGCCCAGAATCGCTCCCGCCCGGGATCGCCCTCTCCCGGGATCGATCCCGCCCGGAATCGCCCTCTCCCGGAACTGCCCCCTCGCCCCTCGGAATTGACCCCTCGCGTCCAGAATTGACCGATCGCTCGCCGCGTCCGTGCGTCACGAGCCAGGCCCTTCCGCCCGGCCTCCCCCTGATTCATTGACAGGTCCAGGCCATCTTCGCCACTCTTGAGAGCGCTCTCACGAGCTCACGTCCCCCAGTACGGAGTCCCCACCTCCGAGGAGCCCTCATGTCCCCACGGCACAGGCGCACCCGCATCCGGCTCATCCCCCTCGCCGCCGCCGCGCTGATCGGCACCACCGTCACCGTCGTCGGAGCCTCCGACCCCGACCCGGCCTCCGCCGCTGTCCCCGCGACGATTCCGCTCACCTTCACGAACAACTCGGCCCGCGGTGAGCAGGTCTACGTCTACAACCTCGGCACCGAGCTCTCGACGGGCCGGCAGGGGTGGGCGGACGCCAACGGAACCTTCCACCCGTGGCCGGCCGGGGGCTCCACGCCCGTGCCCGCGCCCGATGCCGCCATCACCGGCCCGGCCAACGGCCGGTCGATGACCGTCCGGCTGCCGAAGTTCTCGGGCCGGATCTACTTCAGCTACGGACAGAAGCTGGTCTTCAAGCTGGCGACGGGCGGCCTCGTGCAGCCCGCGGTGCAGAACCCCAGCGATCCCAACAGGAACATCCTGTTCAACTGGTCCGAGTACACCCTCAACGACTCGGGCCTGTGGATCAACAGCACCCAGGTCGACATGGTCTCGGCGCCGTACGCCGTCGGCGTGAAGCGCCCCGACGGCACCGTCGCGAACACGGGCCGCCTCAAGCCCGGCGGCTACCGCGGCTTCTACGACGCGCTGCGCGGCCAGCCCGGAGGCTGGGCCAACCTCATCCAGACCCGCGCCGACGGCACCGTGCTGCGCGCCCTGGCCCCGGGCCACGGCGTCGAGGCCGGCGCGCTGCCCTCGGGGGTGATGAACGACTACATCAACCGCGTCTGGGCGAAGTACGCCACCTCGACGCTGACCGTGACCCCCTTCGCGAACCAGCCCTCGGTGAAGTACCACGGCCGGGTCTCGGGCAACGTCATGAACTTCACCAACAGCGCGGGGGCCGTCGTCACCTCCTTCCAGAAGCCCGACTCCGACAGCGTCTTCGGCTGCTACAAGCACCTCGACGCCCCGAACGACCAGGTGCGCGGCCCCATCTCCCGTACTCTGTGCGCGGGTTACAACCGCTCCACCCTGCTCACCAACCCGAACCAGCCGGACACCTCGTCGGCCGGCTTCTACAAGGACGCGGTGACCAACCACTACTCCCGCAAGATCCACGCCCAGATGGCCGACGGCAAGGCGTACGGCTTCGCGTTCGACGACGTCGGCGCGCACGAATCGCTGGTCCACGACGGCGACCCGCGACAGGCCTACATCACGCTCGACCCGTTCGACTAGGCCCTCCTCGGCCGTGACCCGCAGGCCAAGGCTGCGGCCCTGAACCGGGCTTGCCCCGGTTCAGGGCCGTCGGCGTCCGACGAGAAACGTGCGCCGGGGCCGGCCGGCTGGGCCCGGCCCCGGCGCGCCGGATCACTTGGACTGCGTCGAGAGGCTCACACCGCTGAACCCCTGCGCGGCGGCGAGGCTGAAGTAGACCCAGCCGGACGGCGGGTTGTCGATCGTCAGCGTCTCGCCGTTGCCGGCGTTGGTGGACTTCGCCAGGTGGTTGCCGGTGGTGGCCCAGCTGCCGCCCCCGTAGTACAGGTCGGCGTTGCCGGTGCCGCCGCTGCTCGTGACGGTCAGCTGCTTGACGCCGGCCGGCAGGTACACGAAGTGGTAACTGTAGTTGCCGGTGGCGGCGGCGAGGTTGTCCCGGCGGCAGTTCTGGTCGAACTGACGGGGGTCGCTGATCGTGCAGAGCGGGGCGGGTGCGGTCGAGCCGGCCTCCGGCAGCGGACCGCAGTCGTCGGTCGCGCACGTGGTCGTCAGCCAGGTCGCGAAGTCCGCGTCGTAGCGGGTGCCGATGGTCTGCTTCAGGAAGGTACGGGCACCGGTCCAGTCACCGGCGCGGTACTTGCCCAGCACGGTCTCGACGTCGGCCGCGTGCGCCTGGAGCATGTAGCGGACCGCGAGGAAGCCCCAGCGGTAGACCCGGCTCGCGTTGACCTCGGGGTCCTCGTCCTGGCCGTAGACGGTGTCGAACAGGTCGCTCAGCTTGTACGTGTTCCTGCGGGCCTCGGCGATCGCGTCGGCGTTGCGCTCGCCCCGGTAGCCGAACGAGATGTTCTCGGCGATGCCCTCGACCCACCAGATGGTCGGCGTGGTCATGCCCGCCTCGAAGTCGCCGTGCATGTTGTAGCGGCCGTCGAGGTAGTGGGTGTACTCGTGGTTGAGGTTCCAGATCTGGAATTCCGGGCGCAGCCAGTGGGCCTCGTGGGCGATGAAGCGGGCCTGGTTGCCGGCGGCGGCGGGGTCTCCCTCCTCGTACATGCCGCCGTTGTCGACGTCGATGTTGTAGATGGCCCAGGCGTACAGCGCGTACTGGGTGTAGTCGTCGAAGACGACGACCTCCAGGTTGGTGTTCACGTCACCGGGGATCGCGCCCTTGTCGCCGATGATCCGGTGGAAGTAGGCGTCCTGGTTGACCAGGCTGGTACAGGTGCTCGCCAGCTGGCCGGGCGACATGTCCTGGGCGCGGATCTTCAGGCCCGGGTTGCACGAGTGCTGGATCGGCAGGATCGCCGGGAGCACGCGCTCGCCCAGGTCGCAGATGGCGTAGGCCGCGCAGTTGCCCCTGTCGTACTGGCGCGTGTACCAGCCCAGGTTCATGGTGATCGGCGCGGTGGGGCCGACGTTCGGGTAGCGGTTGATCAGGTCCTTGAGCAGCGGCCGGAGCCGGTCCTTCAGCTCGGGGACGTCGAGGGCGTGGCCGAGGTGGCGGCCGACGTTGCTGACGACGTCCAGGCGGTTCAGCTGCGCGCCGTTGCGCGTGATGAAGCCGGCCCAGGTGTCGAGGACGGTGGGGTCGGCCTTGAGGGCCGCCCGCCAGCCGCGGCCGTCGTCCTTGGCCTTGAAGCCGTTCTCGACGACCCACTCGACGTGCTGCATCGCGAGGTTCATCTGGCCGGGCCAGGTGCTGTCGTAGCCGCCGAGCATCCACTTGACGACGCCGACGTACCGCCCGGCCGTGTGGGTGCTGTCGATCAGCGTGACGACCTCGTTGAGGATCTCGCCGTTGGCGTCGGTGACGTCCTTGCTGCGCGGGGAGGCGAAGAACGCGTCCAGCGCGCCGCGCGCCGCGGTGTCCAGCGCCGTGCCGTAGTCGCCGACGACGTCCGCGTTGTTGTCCTGCACGTAGTAGCCGGCCCGCAGGAACAGCACCAACTGGCCGATGGCGGCACTGTTGTTGCCCGAGTACGTGGCGGAGGCGTCGCGCAGCGCGTCGGCGACGGTCACCATCTGGGCCTCACGGAAGGCCTTGCGCGCGTTCTCCCCGGTGAGGCCGAACAGCGGGTACGTGCAGTTGATCCGGGGGAGCGCCTTGAGCTGCTGGACGAGGGCGCTGCCCGTGGCGTTGACGATTCCGCCGAGGTCGGGGCACTCGTCCGCGGCGGCGGCCGTGGACTGCTTGCCGACCTTGACGGGCTTGACGGCCGGGGCGGGCGCCGGGCCCGATTCCTCGGTGCTGTCCTGCGCGGAGATGCGGAAGCGGGAGCTGTTGCTCATCGCGTCGGGCGACTTGGGCACCGGGATCGACCGCGGCGCCGAGGCAGCGGCTCCCTGTGAGTTCGTACGGGCCGGGGTCGCGGCGCCGACGGAGGCGGCCTGGGCCTGCGGCGCGAACAGGCCGAGCGTGATGAGGACGGCTGCGCCGAGCGCAGGAAGTCTGCGCGCGTTGGCTCTCGATATCCGGAACGGATGCATCTGTGGGGGCCTCCGGGGCCGTTGTGGCAGCGCTGGGACACGCGACCAATGATGTGTGACATGTAAAATTGCACAAGTCCTCGCTTGGTGGAAGTCTTCCGGCCGGATTGATCGGCCTCTGCGACGGCAACCTTGGTCTGGCAATCGCTGACGGCGTCAGCTCACCCGGAGGCTGCGGCGGGGGCCGCTGCCATGAACGGTGCGGTGCGGGGACCATGTCCGTCCCGCGAACACCGTCGTCCGTCGCGGGTCTACAGCGGGCGTCGGCCGGAAACCTAACGTCGTTCCCGAACCCGGCCGCACTCCGAGCGGCCAGGACGGAGGAGGAAGACAGTGACGACGACGGGGGAGACGCCCGATCTCACGGCCCTGGCCGGCCATTACAGCGAGAACGGGTACGTGCTCGTCAAGGGGTTGCTGAGCAGGGAGGAGGCCGCTGCCCACCGCCAGTGCGCCCACGACGTGCTGGCCGTGCTGGACGACGACGAGAACCCGACGTGGGACTCGGCGGCCGGCATCGCGGCCGGAACACCGACCCGGCTGCAGCACCTGCACGATGTGCAGTTCCACGCCGCGGCGTTCTCCCGGCTGCTGACGGACGAGCGCTTCACCCGCGTCGCCGCAGCGGTGCTGGGCGGGCCGAACGTACAGCTGCATCACACCAAGCTGTTCGTGAAGCCGCCGGAGAACGGCTCGCCGTTTCCTCCGCACCAGGACCACCCGTTCTTCCCGCACACCCACCACCGCGTCGGTGCGGCGATCTTTCACCTGGACGACGCTCCGGAGGAGAAGGGGTGTGTGCGGATCGTGCCGGGCAGTCACCGACAGGGGCCTCTGGAGCATGTGGAGGACGGCGGCCACCACCTTCCCGACGTCTCGTTCGACGCGACCGTCCCGCTTCCCGCCGAGGCCGGTGACGTGCTCTTCTTCTCCTACCTGACCGTCCATGCCTCCGGCGTCAACCTCAGCGGCGAGGCTCGCACCACCTGGCTGGTGCAGTTCCGGGACCCGGCGGATCCACCGGTGATCCGGGCGCACGACCACTCACGGGGACAGGGCATGATGCTGGCCGGCGTCGACCCCACGGGCAGGAGAACCGGTTGAACCTGAAGGACGTGGCGAATGCCGGCTCGCTCACCGAGCTGAGTGGTGTGCTGCAGACCTGCCAGGCCGGCGCCTTCCAGGCCGACTTCGTCAGTTGGGGCTTCTATCCGGCGTCGCCCTGGCGCAACTACTGGCACCGGCACTCCTTCTACGAGGTATGCCTCGCCTACAGCGGCGCCGGGCGGTTCCGCACCGGCGCGGAACGCCACGACGTCGGTGCCGGCGACGTCTTCCTCGCCCGCCCGGGTGACGTGCACGAGATCGAGTCAAGTCACACGGAGCCCCTGGGCATCGCCTTCTGGAGCTTCGCCCTGCGGGTTGGGAAGCACGGCCCAGGACCTGGGGACCGGGGCTGGTGGTCGGGGCTCACCGACACCACGAGGCCGACGGTGTCACGGCGCATCGGTTCACTCGCGTCCCTGGTCACCGTCCTCGGCGAGCATGCGGCACCGGTACGGTCCGGGCACGAGTCCGTACTCTCCGGCCTCGGGGCCGCACTCGTCGTGGACACCGCGCGAGCCTTCGCGGCCGACGAGGACCTGTGTATCCGGTCACCTGCGGCGACCCGGCTGTCGCCCGCGGTGGAGGCGATGCAACGCTACCTGGCCGACAACCTGTCCCGGCCCGTGACGGTCCGGGACGTCGCGGCCGCTGTTCACCTGTCGGCACGCCATGCCGAAAGGCTGTTCCGGCACGAGACCGGGGGCTCGTTGATGGCGACCCTGCGCCGGATGCGGCTCGACCTGGGCGCGGCCCTGCTTCTCGACGCCGGCACCTCGGTGACGGAAGTGGCTCAAGCCTGCGGTTATGCCGACGTCCGCGCCTTCAGCACCGCCTTCCGCCGCACGCACGGCCATCCGCCACTGGTGCACCGCGCCCTCCAGGGCACGCTGCACCTGTGACGACACCGGCGGCGGGAGCCGCCGGCTCTCAGGCCGCCCGGCGAAGCCGGATCAGCCGGCTCGCGTAGTCGCCCTCGGGCAGGGTCAGGTCGATGCCGCGTCGCACCAGGACGGCGCCGCTGTGGGCCGTGCCGTCTTCCAGGTCCAGGTACCGGGCAGCCGGGTCCAGGGCCGGCAGGGCGAGTGCGGTGGGTGCGTGGCCGAAGCGGGTCGTGGGGCGCCAGGCGAGAACGGCGTGTTCGGTGCCGTCCTCGGAGGCGTAGTGCATGCCTGTCACACCGTCGGGGCCGCTGAGGCGGTGCTGCCGCCCATGCTGGACGAGCGGGCGGATCTCCTTGTAGCGGGCGACGAGCCCGGCGGCCTCGTCGAGTTCCTCCTCGGACCAGCGTGTGAGGTCCCCGCCGAGGCCGAGCGATCCGGCCATCGCCACATGGAAGCGGAAGCGCAGGGGAGTGGTGCGGCCGGTGGTGACGTTGGGACTGTCGGTCACCCAGGCGGCCATGGTCTGTGCGGGGAAGAGCTGGCTGAAGCCGTGCTGGATGCCGATCCGGTCGACGGGGTCGGTGTTGTCGGAGGTCCAGGCCTGGTCGGTACGGGCGAGGATGCCGAGGTCGACCCGGCCGCCACCGCCCGCGCAGGCCTCGATCCGCAGGCCGGGGTGGTCGGCGCGGAGGCGGTCCATGACGCGGTACACGGCGCGGGTGTGGTCGGTCCACAGCCGGTCCGGGTCGGGATGTCCCGGCCAGCCGGCCTCGGTGACGACCCGGTTGGCGTCCCACTTGAGCCAGTCGACGGCGTGGTCGCGGACCAGCCGGTCCAGGGTCCGCAGCGCCCACGCCTCGACCTCGGGGCGGGCGAAGTTCAGCATGAGCTGGTTGCGGAGCTCGGTGGCGTCCCGGGCCGGCGTGTGGACGACCCAGTCCGGATGGGCGCGGTAGAGGTCGCTGTCGCGGTTGACCATCTCCGGCTCGACCCACAGGCCGAAGTCCATGCCCAGGCGGTGCACCTCGTCGGCGAGCGGCCGCAGGCCGTCGGGGAAGGCCGAGGACCGGGGTGTCCAGTCGCCGAGGCCCGCCCGGTCGCTGGTGCGCGCGCCGAACCATCCGTCGTCCACGACGAAGAGCTCCGCTCCCAGACGGGCGGCGAGACGGGCCAGGTGCAGCTGTCCGGGGTGGTCGATGCCGAAGCCGGTGGCTTCCCACGAGTTGTAGAGGACGGGCCGGTCCCGGTCGGGGGAGGGGAGCACGTGGGTACGGAGGTACGTGTGCCAGGCGCGGCTCGCGGCACCGAAGCCGCCCTCGGTGTACAGGCCCGCGAAGACCGGGGTGCTCAAGGTCTCGCCAGGGTCGAGCGTCCGGCAGACCCCTTCGTGACCGAAGCCGCCGGTCCAGGTGGTGCGGCCGACCGGGTCCCGATGCACGGTGACGCGCCAGCTTCCGCTCCAGGCCAGGGCGGTGCTCCAGACCTCGCCGTCCTCTTCGCCGGCGGTGCCGTCGTCCAGTGCGAGCCAGGGGTTCGCGTGGTGACTGGTGAGGCCCCGGCGGCTGGTGAGGACGGTCTCGGCGACCGGGAGCCGGTCGCGGTGCAGCTGGAACTCGCTGTTCCAGCCCCCGACGAGGTGGCTGAGCCGGTAGTCGGGGAGGGCGGGGGCCGTCCAGGAGGCGGAGTCGAACCGGTCGACCGTGATCGGACCGGAGTCCTCGGTCCCGGTGTGGGTGAGTTCCGTCCAGCGTTCGACGACGTCGCTGCCCGGGCGGACCCGGTAGCAGAGCTCGGCGGCCAGCGGATAGTGACGGTCGGTCAGGCGCAGGCGCAGCTCACCCTCCTCGATGCGGTGGCCGGCGAAGTGCCACTGGGCGCCCCGCGTGCCGTCGGCGAAGCGGACCTGGAGGCCCGCGGGACCGAAGCGGGCTCCGGTCTGCGGCGCCAGTTCGTCCGGGGCGGCGTCGGCCTCGAAGCTGCTCTCCGCGGGGGAGATGACGTCGGGCAGCGCCGTGAGTTCCGGGTCTCCCAGGCCGGGCCCCCAGTACAGATGCCGGGGGCTGCCGTCGGCGCCGATGCGCAGGGCGTACACGCTGTGGGGGGTCCGGAGGACCGCGAGCCCGAGGGCGCGGTCGAACGAGACGGTCGAGGACGTTCGAGGCACGAGTGGTCCCAGGGAAGGTCGGGCGAACGTGTGATTCCGGCGTGCCGCGGATGCCGGTCGTCGGCGAAGCATCCAACGGGGCACGCAAGTGACCCGAGAGTAGGTGGGCCATTTCGTGAAAATCAATACTGGACGAACTTATTTATTTACCGGTACGTTGCCGCCGTGTTTCCGAACCAGACAAGGCCGTTGGTCACCGCTCCGGCCGAAACCGCCATCCTGAGCCTGCTGTTGGCCGAGAGCCCGCTCAGCCGGGTCGAACTGGCCCGCCGCACCGGGCTGTCCTCGACCGCGGTGACCAAGGCCGCAAGGCCCCTGATCGACGACGGCTACCTGCACGAACTCCCACCGGAGCGCACCGCGCCAGGAGCCGGACGACCGGTGAACCCGCTGTCGGTCACCCCCGACCGGGAGTTCTTCGTCGGAGTGAAGATCAGTGCCGACACCCTGTACGGCACGGTGTGCGACCTGCGATCCAGGCCGCGCGTCCACGCGAGCCGCCCGCTGGTCGACCGTGGCCCGACGGCCGTGTGTGCCCTGATCGCCGACCTCGTCGACGAACTCCTCGACGCGCGGCCCGAGTTCCGCTCCCGTACGCGGCACGTGGGCATCGCCGTCTCCGGGGACGTCGACCGTCCCGGTGGGCGTGTGCGCTACTCGGTTCTCCCCGGCTGGCGCGACGTGCCACTGGCCGAGATCACGGCCCGTGCCACCGGGCTGAGCGTCACGATCGCCAACGACGTCAAAGCCCTGACCGTCGCGGAGCACTGGTTCGGCGACGGCATCGGGACCGAGTACTTCGCGCTCGTCACCATCGGCGCGGGCATCGGCTCCGGAATCGTCGTCAACGGCCAACTGATCGAGGGGGCTTACGGAGTCGCCGGCGAGATGGGCCACATCAGCGTCGATCCGGCGGGGCCGCGCTGCCACTGCGGCTCGGTCGGCTGTGTCGAGGCGATCGCCTCCAGCGACGCCATCCTCGGCACGGTACGCCGGGCGACCGGCCACACCGACCTCGACTTCGACGGCACGGTCCGCCTCGCCCGCGACGGAGACCGCGCCGCGCGGGAGGCCTTCGCCCAAGCCGGCAAGGCCATCGGGGTCGGCATCGCCAATCTCGTGAGCCTCGTGGGGCCCGAACGCGTCGTCGTCACCGGAGAAGGGCTCGACACCTACGACCTCTTCGGAGTGCACATCAGGGAGGCGTACACCGCGCACTGCTTCAAGGCGGCCGCGAAATGCCCGCTGACCCTGCGGCCCCTTCCCTGGGAGGAATGGGCCCGAGCGGCGGCCGTCGTCAGCATCCAGGCGCTCTTCCCCTGAGAGTGCCACCGAGCGCACGAAGGGTCACCCCGGGAACGCCGAGTGACCGGGACCCCGATCACCGGCCCGCGTCACCGACGCGACCGATGTCCGTCACCGCCTGCCAGCCGTGAACGTCGGACACCGGCCCCGCCGGACAACACCACCCGCACGCCCACATCACCACGCAAGGAAGTGACATGAGCGGACAGAGAGACCAGCTTAGCCGTAGAGGATTCCTCGGCGGTTCCCTTCTCTTCGTCGCCGGTGCGGCGATCGGCTGCACCAGCAGCCCGACCGGCGGTTCCTCGAACGGGGCGAAGACCACCCTGAACGTCTGGTCCCACGCCTACGGCGAGGCCGGCACCCAGCAGGCCCTGACCCGCTACGCCGCCGCGTTCACCAAGGCGAACCCGGACGTCGCGGTCAAGGTCACCTGGGTGCCCGGCGACTACACGGCCAAGCTCAACGCCTCGCTGCTCACCGACGCCGCGCCCGACGTCTTCGAACACGGCGACTTCACCCAGGGACTCGCCCGACGCGGCCAGGTCGCCGCACTGGACGCGGAGTACGGTAGCGTCAAGGACGACTTCAACCAGGCCGGCCGCGACCTGGTGACCGTCGACGGAAAGCTCTACGGCGTCAAGATGATCGACGACGTCATGATGCTGTACTACCGCAAGAGCGTCCTCGCCAAGGCCGGGATAGCCCCGCCCACCACCTTCGACGCCCTCGTCACCGCCGCCAAGGCGCTGACCACCAAGAAGACCAAGGGCCTGTTCGTCGGCAACGACGGAGTCGGCGAGATGCCGGCCCTCTCGCTGCTCTCCAACCGCGGCGAGCTGGTCGCCGACGGCAGGATCGGCTTCGCCACTCCCCAGGCCGTCGAGGCCGTCTCGGCCCTCAAGCGCTTCCACGACGACAAGTCCCTGCTGCTCGGCTTCACCACCGACTGGTGGGACCCCTCGGCCTTCGTCCAGGACGTCGCACCGATCCAGTGGTGCGGGCTGTGGGCCATGCCCGCCATCGAGCAGGCGCTCGGCGACGACTTCGGCATCCTGCCGTGGCCCGCCTTCAAGGCCGGCGGCAGCCCGGTCCTGCGGGTCGGCGGCTGGACGAGCTGCGTCAACGCCAAGGGCAAGAACGTCGACGCGGCCAAGAAGTTCGTCAAGTGGCTCTGGATCGATCAGACCAAGCTCCAGCAGGACTGGTCCGAGAGCTACGGCTTCCACGTCCCCCCGCGCAAGTCCGTCGCCGCCACGGCCGCCAAGCTCAGCAAGGGCACCGCCAAGGAGGCCGTCGAGCTCGCCGCCACGTACGGCAGGATCAACCCGAACACCTGGGACTCGGCTTCCGGCACCCCGTTCAGCGCCGCCGCCGCGAAGGTCGTCACCGGTCAGGGAGACCCCGCCGCACTCCTCGCCGACGCTGCCAAGCAGGCCCAGCTCGCCGTGGACAAGCAGCTGTCCTGATGAACACCACCACCCACGCCGCACCACGCTCCGAGAGAGCCGGGCGCCCCGCGGACACACCGCGGGGCCCCGCCCGGACCCGGCGCCGCCGCGTCGACCTGCGCGCCTGGGGCGCGTTCGCCCTGCTCACGGCGCCGATGCTGATCGGCCTCGGAGTGTTCAAGTACATCGCGATCGGCTGGAGCTTCCTGCTCAGCCTCAGCAACGCCCAGGGCACCATCGCGCTCGGCGACTGGGTGGGGCTCGACAACTACCGGCAGCTGTTCGGCGACGCCGTCTTCCGGGGCTCCCTGGTCAAGATCCTGCTGTTCACCCTGTTCATCGTCCCGGTCACGTTCGCCGCCTCACTCGGCCTCGCGCTCCTCGTGCACCGGATCCGACGGGGCCGGGCCGTCCTGCGGACCGCGTTCCTGATCCCGGCCGCCGTCTCGTACGTCGCGGCCTCGCTGGTGTGGAAGATGTCCCTGTTCAGCGGGATGCCGGCGGGCATCGCCAACATGATCGGCGGCTGGTTCGGGATGGAGGCCGTCCCCTGGCTGCAGACCGGCGAGCCCCCGCTGTACTGGATCGCCCTCGTGACGCTGCGCCTGTGGCTCCAGGTCGGCTTCTACATGGTGCTCTTCCTCGCCGGCCTTCAGGCGATCCCCAGGGAGGTCTACGAGGCCGCCGCCCTGGACGGAGCCACCGGGCTGCGTCTGCTGCGCCGGATCACCCTGCCGATGCTGCGCAACACCTCGGTGGCCGTGCTGATGCTGATGTTCATCGCGGCCTTCCAGGCGTTCGACGAGTTCTACAACCTGTTCGGCGGCGGCATGTCCGGATCGGGCACCGCGCCGGTGAAGACCCCGCTGACGTACCTCTACGACACCGCGATGGGCGCCCAGAACTACGGTCTCGGATCGGCCGGCGCCTTCGTCCTCACGGCCCTGATCGTCGGAGTGACCCTGGTCCAGGGGCGGGTCACGGGCTTCGGAAAGAGCGAGGAGTGAACCCGGTGACGACCGTACGAGAGGGAGCCCGCGCCCTGCGGCGACCCGCGCGCGGCCTGCTGGCCGGAGTCCTGATGGTGGTGTTCCTCGCCCCCTTCTACCTGATGCTGCGCAACGCGCTCATGGACACCCGGACCCTGACGTCCCCGGAGTGGACCTGGTGGCCCTCGACGATGCACTGGGAGAACTTCACCGCCCTGTTCAGCGACCCCACGCTGGACATGGGTCGCTCCCTGGGCAACTCCCTGCTGATCGCCGCCATCACGGCCCCGGTGTCCACCCTGCTCGCCTCGGCCGCCGGATTCGCGCTCGCCCGCATCCCCGTGCCCGGACGTGGCGTCGTGCTCGGCCTCGTCCTGGCCACGCTCATGATCCCCGGCTCGGTGACCTTCGTGCCCACCTTCGTCGTCGTGGGCTCGCTCGGCGGCGTCAACACCCTGTGGGGCATCATCGTCCCCGGACTCTTCAACCCGTTCGCGGTCCTGCTGTTCCGCAACTTCTACCTGCAGTTCCCCCGCGAGATCGAGGAGGCCGGCCGCCTGGACGGCCTCGGCTGGCTCGGCCTCTACCGCCGGATCGCCCTGCCGTCGTCCGGCGCGATGCTCGCCTCACTCGGCGCGCTCGCCTTCATCGACAGCTGGAACGCCTTCCTGTGGCCGCTCGTCATCGGCCAGGACCCGTCCTCCTGGACGGCGCAGATCGCCCTTTCCACCTTCCTCACGGCGCAGACCATCAACCTGCCCGGCCTGTTCGCGGGCGCGGTCGTGACCATCACCCCTCTGGTGGTCATGTTCCTGGTCGCCCAGCGCCACATCGTCGAAGGCATCGCCCACTCCGGCCTCAAGGGCTGACGGCGCCTTAGGCTCCCCGACTCCGGACCGCCGGTCCGGGATGCAGTACCTCCTTCACTCCCACACCTTGGAGGACAGCACCATGAGATCACGCAGGCCCGACGGCGCCCTCGCGCGCACCGTCACCCGGGCCCTGACGGCCGCGCTGGCCACGGGCGCCCTGCTCGTCAGCGCCCTCCCCGGCACGGCGACCGCCCTCCCACCCGCCGCCGTGACCGACGCCCCCGTCGCACTGACCGGCGAGCAGCTGGCCGCGTCCTGGAAGGGCCCGCTGAGCACGCGGGGCCGGTACATCGTCGACGCCGACGGCAACCGCTTCAAACTGAAGGCCAGCAACTGGGCAGGCGCCCAGGGCACTTGGGAGGGCAGCGGCGACGTCGACGACGTCCTGAACCACCAGGCGGACCAGAAGTCGAACAACATCCCCCTCGGCCTGGACCGGACCCCGATCAGCCGGATCCTCGCCGACTTCCACGCGCTGGGCCTGAACTCGATCCGGCTGCCGTACGCCGACGCGATGATCGACGACGACACGGTGGTGCCGGACCAGGCCGTGGCGGCCAACCCGCAGCTCCAGGGCAAGACCCCGCTCGAGGTGTTCGACGCGGTCGTCGCCGCTCTCACCGCCGACGGTTTCGCGGTCATACTGAACAACCACACCACCACCTACCGCTTCTGTTGCTCCCTGGACGGCAACGAACGCTGGAACACCAGCCAGACCACCGAGAAGTGGATCGACAACTGGCTTTTCCTGGTGAACCGTTACGCGTCGAACAAGCGCGTCGTCGGTGCCGACCTGCGCAACGAGGTCCGCCGGGACTTCAACAACGACCCGAACTGGGGCTGGGGCAACGACCACGACCTCTACAAGGCCTACCAGCTGGCCGGCAACAGGATCCTCGAAGCCGCCCCGGACATGCTCGTCATCATGGAGGGCATCAACTGGCAGGGCATACCGCAGGGCATGTTCCCCCACGGCCGGCCCACGCTGACGCCGGTCCGCAACCTCTCCAACACCCTGATCAACTCCGGCAAGCTGGTCTACGCGGCCCACTTCTACGGCTTCACCGGCCCCAACCACACCGGCTCGACCGGTGGTTGGCAGAACGGTGAGACCAACGACCCGCGCTACCGCGACCTCTCGCCCGAGGACCTGATCCGGGTGGTCGACGATCAGGCCCTGTTCGTCACAGACGAGGGGCAGCACTTCACCGCCCCCGTGTGGATCAGCGAGTTCGGCACCGGCGGACGCGGCCAGACGGACCAGAAGGAGATCGACTGGTTCGCCCGCTTCACCGACATCCTGGTGGAGAACGACACCGACTTCGCCCAGTGGCCGCTGGTCGGCTGGAGCACCAACGGCAAGATCAACGACAACTGGGCGCTGATCTCCTACGACGACGCCGGCAACCGGCAGGCGATCAACGACCCAGGCGACTGGCGCGCCGCCCACTGGAACAAGCTGGTCAACGCCCCCGGCAAGACCGGACAGGTCGCCGAGGTCGACCACTGGAACATGGTCAACCTCGACTTCGGCGACCAGAACCTCTCCGCCACCATGCGCCGCCAGGCGGACTGGAGCGTCGGCAACCGCAAGGGCAACTGCCCCGACAGCCAGCGGCTCGTCGCCCTCGCCCGCAGCAACAACCGCGGCCTGTGCACCGACGCGGGCAGGGAGCTCGCCAAGACGGACACCATGTGGACCACCGTCGTCGACGAGCGCTACGTCACGAGCGGCGACTGGGCGAGCGGCTACAACAAGCTCGAATGCCCCAGGAACACCTTCGCCGTCGGCTACAGCGTCAAGGGCAACGCGATGGCCGCCCTGCTCTGCGCTCCTTCCGCCACGCCGCTGCCCACCACGAACCGGCTGCTCTGGTTCGACCGCGGTGACAACCGGCCAGCCACCGGCGGCTCCACCGCGAGCGACTGGGCGCCCGGCGCCTACAAGGGCCAGTGCCGGGACGACGAGTACCTCGCCGGCGTCGCCCACACCTGGAAGTGGCAGCACGGCGGTGCCCCCGACGCCCTCCTCTGCCGCCCCCTGAGCTGACCGACAGTCTCCGGCACCGGCACCCCGGCCCCGCACTCCAGCAGGGCGCCCCAGCACCGACACCTAGGAGCACCACAGCCATGCCTCGACTGGAGATCGCCGCAGACGGCTTCCGTCTCGACGACCGACCGTTCCGCATCATCTCCGGCGGACTGCACTACTTCCGCGTCCACCCGGAGCAGTGGGCCGACCGGCTCCACAAGGCGCGGCTGCTGGGGCTCAACACGGTCGAGACCTACGTCCCGTGGAACCTGCACTCGCCCCGGCGCGGCGAGTTCCACGCGGACGGCGGTCTCGACCTGCCCCGCTTCCTCGACCTCGCCGCCGCCGAAGGACTGCACGTCCTGCTCCGGCCCGGCCCGTACATCTGCGCCGAATGGGAGGGCGGCGGCCTTCCCTCGTGGCTGCTCGCGGACGAGGACATCGCACTGCGCAGCCGCGACCCCCGCTACCTGAAGGCGGTGGACGACTACCTCGAATCCCTCCTGGCCGCAGTCGGCCCCCACCTCGCGACCCGCGGCGGACCCGTCATCGCCGTCCAGCTGGAGAACGAGTACGGAGCCTACGGAGACGACTCCGGATACCTCGCCGACCTCGCCGAACTGCTGCACCGGCACGGCGTGGACGTCCCGCTCTTCACCTGCGACCAGCCCTCCGACCTGGAGCGCGGCGGCCTCGACGGAGTCCTGCGCACGGTCAACTTCGGCAGCCGCGCGGACGCCGGACTCGCCGCACTGCGCACCCAGCAGCCCGAAGGCCCGCTGATGTGCTCCGAGTTCTGGATCGGCTGGTTCGACCGCTGGGGCGGCACCCACGTCACCCGCAGCGCGGAGGACGCCGCAGCCGACCTCGACCGGCTGCTCTCGGCCGGCGCCTCGGTCAACCTCTACATGTTCCACGGCGGCACCAACTTCGGCTTCACCAACGGCGCCAACGACAAGGGGACCTACCGGCCCACCGTCACCTCCTACGACTACGACGCCCCGCTGGACGAGGCGGGCGACCCCGGACCCAAGTACGCGGCGTTCCGCGAGGTCATCGCCCGGTACGCCCCCGTACCCGACGAGCCGGTCCCCGCGCCCGCACCCAAGCTCGCCGAGGCCGTCGCCGAACTCACCACCTGCGCCGGCCTCCTGGACCAGATCGAGCTGCTCGGCGGCCCCGCGGTGCACGCCGACCACCCGGTCACCATGGAACAGCTCGGCCAGCCCTTCGGATTCGTCCTGTACGAGACGACCCTCCCGGACGCCGGCCGCACCGTGCTCCGCGTCGAAGAGGTGCACGACCGGGCCCAGGTGTTCGTCGACGGGCAGCCGGTCGGTGTCCTGGAACGGGAGAACCACGAGCACACGCTCACCTTCCTCGCCCCCCGGAGGGGCGCCCACCTGGCCGTGCTCGTCGAGAACCAGGGCCGGGTGAACTACGGGCGGGCGATGCACGACCGCAAGGGACTCCTCGGCGCCGTCACCACCAACGGCCTGACGCTCGTGGACTGGTACAGCCGTCCGCTGCCCATGGACGACCCGAACGCCCCGTCCTTCACGCCGCTCGACCCCTCCGCGCCCCCGGTCGGCCCGGCCTTCCACCGCGGAGACGTGGACATCGCCCGTCCGGCCGACGGCTTCATCGCCCTGGACGGCTGGACCAAGGGCCTGGTGTGGATCAACGGCTTCGCGCTCGGCCGCTACTGGTCCCGAGGGCCGCAGACCACCCTCTACGTCCCCGCCCCGGTCCTGCGCGCGGGGCGGAACGAGATCACCGTCCTCGAACTGCACGGCTCCACCACCCGGCGCGTGGAGCTCCGCGGGACACCCGACCTCGGACCCGTCGAGGACTGAGACCCCGCCGACTCCTCGACACGCGCCCACGAGATCTACCGCTCGTGAGGCCGGATCGACGCACCGAGGCTCCGTCCACCTCTGCCCGCACGACCACGGAGACACCGATGCACAGCAAGCAACGCCTCACCGAGCAGCGGCTCGCCCGCGTCCTCGGCGAACGGATCAGGCCGGCTGTCCACGCCCTCACGGTCCCGCTCGACATCGCGATCTGGAACGTTCCGGGCGAGCCCGTTCCCGTCGCCGAGGGCCTGGCCGCACCGTACCAACCGGTGACGCTCGGCCACCGCTGGGGGCCCGCGTGGACCACCAGCTGGTTCCGGATCAGCGGCAGGGTGCCTGAGGAGTGGGCCGGCCGCCGGGTCGAGGCCGTCGTCGACATCGGCTTCAACTTCACCGGTGCGGGCTTCTCCAGCGAGGGCCTCGTCCACCGCGCCGACGGTACCGTCGTGAAGGCCCTCAACCCCCGCAACGCCTACATCCCGGTCGCCGCCCCGGCGGTCGGCGGCGAGGAGTTCACGTACTACGTCGAAGCCGCCGCCAACCCGAACCTGAACGACAGCCATGTGCCCACCCGCACCGGCGACAGACCCTCCTGGCTGACCAGCACAGGCACAGGCACAGGCACAGGCACAGGCACAGGCACAGGCACAGGCACAGGCACCGGGATCGCCGACGCTCCGATCTACCAGCTGCTCCGCCTCGATCTCGCGGTCTTCGACACCCGGGTGTGGGAACTCGCCCAGGACCTGGACGTCCTCGGTGAGCTGATGCGCGAACTCCCCGAGGCCGAACCGCGCCGCTGGCAACTCCTGCAGTCCATCGAGCGGGCCCTGGACACCATCGACCTCCAGGACGTGGCCGGCAGCGCCACCGCCGCCCGCGAGGTGCTCCGCCCCGCGCTCGCGGCTCCCGCCGCCCCCAGCGCCCACCGCATGTCCGCAGTCGGACACGCCCACATCGACACCGCCTGGCTCTGGCCGCTGCGCGAGACCGTACGCAAGGTCGCCCGGACGCTCTCCAACGTCACCCACCTCATGGACGACCACCCCGACTTCCGCTTCGCCATGTCCCAGGCCCAGCAGCTCGCCTGGCTCAAGGAGCGCCGCCCCGAGGTCTACGGCCGCGTCCAGGAGAAGGCGAAGACCGGACAGTTCCTCCCCGTCGGCGGCCTGTGGGTGGAGCCCGACACCAACATCATCGGCGGCGAGTCCCTCGCCCGGCAGCTGATCCACGGAAAGCGCTTCTGTCTGGACGAGTTCGGCGTCGAGACGCAGGAGATGTGGCTGCCCGACACCTTCGGATACAACGCCGCCATGCCGCAGCTGATGAAGCTCGCCGGAGTGCGCTGGTTCCTCACCCAGAAGATCTCCTGGAACACCACCAACAAGTTCCCGCACCACACCTTCTGGTGGGAGGGCATCGACGGCACCCGGATCTTCAGCCACTTCCCGCCCGTCGACACGTACAACGCCGAGATCACCGGTGCCGAACTCGCCCATGCCGTGAGGAACTTCCAGGACAAGGAGGCGGCCGGTACCTCGCTTCTCCCGTTCGGCTACGGCGACGGCGGCGGCGGCCCGACCCGCGAGATGCTGGCCCGCGCGGCCCGCGTCGAGGACCTGGAGGGCTCGCCGAGGGTCACCATCGAGAGCCCGGCCGACTTCTTCGAGCGGGCACACGCGGAGTACCCCGACGCCCCGGTGTGGCTCGGCGAGCTCTACCTGGAGTTCCACCGCGGCACGCTCACCAGCCAGCTGCGCACCAAGCAGGGCAACCGGCGCGGCGAGCACCTGCTCCGGGAGGCCGAGCTGTGGTCGGCGACGGCGGCGGTACGGTCCGGATTCTCTTATCCGTACGAGGAGTTGGACCGTATCTGGAAGACGGTCCTGCTCCACCAGTTCCACGACATCCTGCCCGGCTCCTCCATCGGCTGGGTGCACCGCGAGGCCGAGGGGACCTACGCGGCGGTGACCGCAGAGCTGGAGGCGATCGTCGCCGTGGCCCAGCGCGCGCTGGCGGGGGAGGGCGAGGAGAAGGTGGTCTTCAACGCCTCCCCGTTCACCCGCGACGGCATCCCCGCCCTCGGCGCGTCGCCGCGCACGAGCTCGCCGGCCCGCCCCGTGGCGCCCGTGCCGGTCGAGGACGGTCACCTCCTCGACAACGGACTCGTCCGCGTCCGGATCGACGACCGGGGCCTGGTCACCTCGGCGTACGACATCACGGCAGCCCGCGAGGCCCTGGCCCCCGGCACGGCGGTCAACCTCCTCCAGCTTCACCAGGACTTCCCGAACGAGTACGACGCCTGGGACATCGACGCCTTCTACCGCAACACCGTGCACGACCTCCGCGACGCCGAGTCGGTGCACGCGGGGGCAGGCGGTGTGCGGGTGGTGCGGACGGTCGGCGACTCCCGGATCGAGCAGTTCCTCTCCCTCGCGGAGGGGGCCCGGCGGCTGGACATCGACACCGAGATCGAATGGAACGAGAAGGAGAAGCTCCTCAAGGCCGCCTTCCCCCTCGACGTGCGGGCCGACCACTCCAGCGCGGAGATCCCCTTCGGGCACGTCCAGCGCCCGACGCACACCAACACCAGCTGGGACGCGGCCAAGTTCGAGTTCTGCGCCCACCGTTTCCTCCACGTCGGCGAACGGGGCTGGGGCGCGGCCGTCGTCAACGACTCGACCTACGGACACGAGGTCACCCGGGACGTCCGCCCCGACGGCGGCACCACCACGACGGTCCGGCTCTCGCTGCTCCGCGCCCCGCGCTATCCCGACCCGGACTCCGACCAGGGCCGGCACCGCCTCCGGTACGGCTTCGTGATCGGCGCCGACATCACGGACGCGGTGCGCGAGGGATACGGCTTCAACGTGCCCGAACGCTCCGTGACGGGCGCTTCGGTAGAGATCGCCCCACTCGTGGCCACGGACGACGACGCCGTCGTCATCGACACGGTCAAGCTCGCCGACGACCGCTCCGGCGATGTCGTCGTGCGCCTCTACGAGGCACACGGCGGACGGGCCACGGCCCTGCTGAGCACGGGCTTCCCGCTGGAGTCGGCCACCGTGACCGATCTCCTGGAACGCCCGCTCGCCCCCGGCGAGGACTCCGGCGCCGCCCGGCAGACCGCCGCAGGACAGCTGTCCCTGACCCTGCGCCCGTTCCAGATCATCACCCTCCGGCTGTGTCCCGCGTCCGGTGTCCCCGGCACAGCCGCAGATGACGCACGACCGGTGCACCGGCCGTGACCGGACCTGGTCGTCGTCGTCGTGCTCGCGCACGGCCCGCTCGGCCTCGGCGAACACGGTGCTGTGCCGCCGAAACGGGGTGCCATGATGTCCGAGCTGTCGGCCGACGGCACCGAGTCGCCCCGGATCTCCGACCCAGCCGGCTTCAGTCGCTCTCCGGCGCAGGGTCCTGTGTCGTGTGCCGTCCGGCCCGCTTCGCCCGCAGCGCGGCCCTGGCGGCAGCGGCCTCACGTGTGACGCGCTCCGTCAGCAGCTGTATCCGGGCGGCTCGCTCCGCATCGGACAAGCCGGTGAGGCCCAGCCTGACATCACGTTCCTCCTGGGACACAGCGCTCCCCTCCCGTACCCGAACTGGACTCACCCGCGCCAGAGGTTGGCGAAGGCAGAGTTCTCGATGGTCCGCCTCTGCCGTACGGCCTCCAGCTCCATCACCGCGTCGTGGACGGCTGCCACCACCGCCGTCACCGCCTCGTCGTCGAAGCCGGGCTCCTCGTCGGACCGATCGCCACCGATGCCCACGGCCGAGGCGAGGGCGGCCAGGACCGGCTCCCGTTCGTCCCAGCGGGCGTCTGCCTTGCGGCGACCGGGCGTGTCGACCGGCTCCACGACGTTCGAACCGAAGGGCAACCGGCCGCTGCGCTTCCGCGTCAGCTCACCGTCCTCCACCAGCGCGGTCTGGTAGGCCGCCGAAAGGTCCCGGCCCCGGCGCCACAGCCAGTCCTCGATCCGCTCGTAGGGCGACTGCCGGGTGAGGCCTTCGGCGGCCTCGCCGAGCAGTGGATCGTCGAGCGCCGGCGCCTCACCCGGCACGAGGTGATCGCCGTCCACGGTGACGGCTCCCGCACCGATGAGGTCGACCAGCTCGGCTCCCGCGAGCGCGAGCGACAGGTCGCCCTGCCCCACGGCTTGCTCCGGCCTCGGATGGTTCAGGGCGATGATGAACAGGTCTTTCGCCGTGGTCATGAACGGCTCCCCTCGGAGGCATGGACAGAGGTTCGTCCTCATCGGTCCGATCCACAGCCGGAGTTGGGCCGGCGGCGGATCGACTTCCACGGCCAGTATCACCTCTCCCCGGGCGGTCGAAGTCCTACGGCAGACGGAGCCTCGGCAGAAGCAGGAGGCGATCCGGGCCGGGGATGGGGAACACTTCGCCGGGTGATCGTGATGCAGCCCGTCCTGGAGATACACGCCCCTGAAGGCTTCGACCTCTGGCCTGTCGCCGAGATCGAGCCGTTCGGCTTCCTGCCGCTCAGCGGCAGCCTCTCACCTGCCGAGGTCGGAACGGCGGTGATGCGCATCGCCGACTGCAACGACATCGATCCCGACTCCGACTCCGACGGCGACCGCCCACCCCGTCCGGCCGACGCACGGGCCTCCTACCTGCACGGACTGCTGACCTTCGACACCCTCTTCGCCGCAGGGGGTCTGCGAGTCACCGACACCTCCACAGGCGTCACCTTCCTGCCAGGCTGCTGCGACGGACTGGAGGACTGGCGCGACTGGCACCAGCTCCTCGATGGCGGCGACCTGCTCGGATTCGGCCACGACCCGGAGTCGCCGCTGGCGGAACGTACGGGTGACACCGTACGGCTCACCGTCAATGCCGAGCAGAGCGACAGCCCGGTGATCGAGCTGCCCGTCACCGAACTCCGGCACCTGCTCACCGGCGTCGAGCACGACCTGACCGACTTCCTCACCCTGGCAGCCGACTGGGCCTCCCGTCATGTCCCGGACCACGCCACACCCGTCGTGGCCGCCCTGGCTCGCGTGCTCGCCATATCCGGGCGGCCTCCGAAGCCGTAGGACGCCAGATCCCGCACACGACCCCCGGGCAACGATGCCGATCGCCTCAGTCGTCGGCCGCGACGACGAGCGTGATCCGTCCGGCCGAGCGGTCGATGAGCACGAGTTCGTGGAAGTACTCGTGCACAGGAGCCCAGTCATGAACGGCCACGCCCCCGAGCCCGTTCAGGTAGTAGATGTGCTCGGCCGCTGACAGGCGGTCGAGCAACGCCCACCCCGCGGATCCATCGGACCGGCTCTATGCGCAGATGCGCTTGAAGGAGGTCGCGCCCGGCCGGGCGCGGAACTTCACCTCGTGCCCGGCGTCGTCGGTGAAGACGGCCTCCGTCTTGGACTTGAGGGTCATCGTGCCGCGCTGGGTGGGGTTGTCCCACCCTTCGGGCGGGTTGCCCGAGCCGTCGGAGAGCGGGGTTTCCGCCTCGAAGTACGTCGAGCCGATGCGGGCCTCGTCGATCCCGCAGTGCGTATAGAGCTCGAAGGGAATCCCCTCGCTGGCGGGTGTCGGCCGGCCGGACGGTGTCATCCGGCTGGACGGTGTCGTCGGGCCGGCCTCCGTCCTCTCGCCGGTCTCGGTGCATCCCGTGAGCAGCCCGGCGACCAGCGCGAGGGTGAAGATGATCTGTCCCGTTCTCTCTGCCATGGCCCTTCGACGCTCAGGCCCGGTCGGCGGTTCCGTACCTCGCGGCCGTCCGTCGCCCCGGCCGACCGGAAGGCCGCCGGCACGCGGGCCCGGCCCGTCGGCCCGTCGGCCTGTCGGTGCGGATCTCCGTCATCGTCGGGCGCGTCGTGACATCGTGGCGGTATGACCTTCGAAGTTCGCCCGGCATCGGTGTTCGAGGACGTCCGGGCCGTGGTCGGTCCGAAGTCTCCCGAGGCCAATGTCTGCTGGTGTCTGAGCTACCGGATCCCGTCCAAACTCAACAACGAACTCCGCGGGCCGGCCCGTGGCGAGTACGTCGGCGAGCTGTGCCGTATGCAGCCCCCTCCCGGGGTGATCGCCTACGACGGTGACGAGCCGGTCGGCTGGGCTGCCGTGGCACCGCGCTCGGACACGTCCTTCGCCCGCAGCCGCACCATCCCGCACGTCGACGACCTTCCGGTGTGGTCCCTGTGGTGCATCCGCGTACGCCCCGGCCATCGCAAACAGGGCGTCTCGCACGCCCTGATCGCCGGCGCCGTCGAGTTCGCCCGCTCCCACGGCGCCCCGGCCATCGAGGCCTATCCCTTGGACAACGGGGACACCCGGGTGGACATGACGATGGCGTACGCCGGGCTCCGCAAGAACTTCGAACGCGCGGGCTTCACTCACGCGGCCGACACCACCTCGGTGCTGGCCGGCCATCCCCGGGTCGTCATGCGGCTCAGCCTGCTCTGATCGCGGACAACCACGCCCGTGCCGAAGCGATCGGCCGGGCGTGGCGTCCGTCGGGACCGTCGGGCCCCTCGATGAGCACGTGCTAGTTCAGGAGCGTGGCTCCGGCCCAGTCGGCGTGGTCGCTGTTGATGCCGTCGCCGGTGTCGGTGGCTTTGAGGGTGAGGGTGGTGACTCCGGTGACGTCGAGGTTGATGGAGGCGGTTGCGGTGGTGGGGGTCATCGGGGTGGGGGATTCGTAGAGCTTGGTGTTGTCGCCCCAGACCTCGAACTTCACGGTGGCGTTGCTGCTGACTTCGTCGTCGATGCCGAGGTCGGACCGGAAGCGGGTGTAGCCGCGGTCGAGTTGGTAGGTGATGGTGCTGTTGGCGTGGGTGCCGATGCCTTTCGTGTACGTCGTGCCGTTGAGCTTGAGGGTGTTGCCGTCGACGCTCTTGTCCTTGTTGATGCTGCCGAAGTCGCTACGGGCGCTGCTCCAGGTCAGCGAGCTGAGGTCGACCCGCTGGCCGTCGCCGCTGGTGGAGGCGGTGACGGCGTTGCTCGCTCCGGAGACGTTCCCGGCGGCGTCGACCGCCTTCACCGTGAAGGTGTACGACGTCCAAGGCGAAAGGCCCATGGCGGTGAAGCGGGTGGCCGCACCCGTCGTCGTACCGACGAGAGTGGTGCCGCGGTAGATGTTGTAGCCGGTCACACCGACGTTGTCGTCGGACGCCGTCCAGGCCAGTTCCACGCTGTCCGAGGTCGCGCCGCTCGCCGCGAGGCCGGCCGGCGCGGTGGGAGCGATGGTGTCGCCCGCCGGGGTCCCGGCGGTCGCGGTCACGGCCGCGCCGGCGGTCACCGGAACCGTCACGTACGAGACGGTCTTCCCGTAGAGCGACTTGGTCTGCGCCGCGTGGGGCGTGCCGTTCACGGTGATCGTGGCGTGGGTGCCGTAGAACTGGGCCTCCCAATTCACCGTGCCGCCCGCGTTGTTGGTGAGCTTCGACGCCGTCGTACCGGTGTGCTGGAGCTTCAGGTCGTTTTCACCGACCTTCAGGTGGTCGATCTCCACCCACGGCGTCTCGGACGTCAGCCGCGAGACGGTGGCGACCTTGTCGTTCGGGGCGTCGGGCTGCACGCCCATCATGCCGTCGATCGTGCTGCTCACCGCGAGGAAGGAGATCTCGGGGTAGGTGTTCTTGTCGGCCATCAGCTTCTTGAGCCAGGCCCAGCCCTCCGCAGGGCGGTTGTACTGGTAGAACATCTCGGGCAGGTAGGAGGTCGCCTCGACGTTCAGGTTGTCGTCGTTCGCGGCGATGAAGTCCAGGTAGCCGTCGGTCCGGGGGCCGTGGTCGCCGAGCCCGGTCAGCATCATCAGGAAGCTGGCCTCGTGGCCCCAGCTGCTGTAGCCCGTGCCGGCGGCGTCCTTGCCCCGGACGTACCGGTTGTTCGCCGAGTCCCACCAGTTGCTCTCGAAGTGGGCGCGGACCCGCTTGGCGCGCTCCGCCCACGTGGTGCTGCCGGCGATGTCGCCCCTCGCCCTGAGGATCGCCGAGTACGCCAGCATCGACTGGTACTGGTAGCCGAGGGAGTCGGCGGCCGAGACCAGGTTCTCGTTCGGGAACTCGAAGAAGGTGGCGGTGTACTCGCCCGGCTGCTTGCGCGAAACAGGCTGCTCCGCCGCCGGGTCGGCGTCGTTCCACCTGACCTCGTGGCCGGTGAGGAACGTCCCCATCGTCGAGTCGTAGAACTTCGAGAGGTCAGGGTCGTCGAGCCACGCGCGGTCGCCGGTCCACTGGTACTGCTTGTAAGCCTTCGTCATCAGGTTGAAGGGGGAGGGAAGTTCACGGAATCCGGTGCCGTCGATGTAGTACATCGCGCCGTACGAGCTGTGCGCCCACAGCGGCCAGCCGTTCTGGCCCGGGTCGTCGGCGTCGGCGGCGAAGGTCTTCATCATGTGGAAGGTCTCCGCGTCCAGGCCGACGGCGTGCGCGCCGTCCGACTGGTGGGAGATGTCGCGGTTGTAGTACGACTCCCGGTTGGTGTACGCGCCCCAGTAACCCGGCTCCACCGTCGGGTGGGACGCGTTCTTGAGCCGCCACCACTCCGGTTCGTGGCCCATCATCGGGTTGCCCGGGTAGAACGTCATGGCCAGCGCACGGTTCTTCCCCCAGTTGAAGCCGTCGTTCAGGGCCGCGTTCGGGGACTTGATGGTCAGGGTGCTGGTCGGCGCCCCCACGTGCTCCTGGACCGTGATCCGGTCGATCCGCGGGACCTCGCCCGCCGAGGTGGCCGTCAGCTCGATGATGTCGCCGGGCTTGAGCTGCACCTTGCTCGACGTACGGGTGTCGATGTTGACCGGGTCGGTGTGGTCGCGTCCGTAGCGGCGTGAAGTGCCCCAGGAATCCACGGTGGTGGAGTTCACGGTGAGCTGGTACGTCACACCGTTCTCGGTCATGCCGTTGTACCGCGTGATGAGGTCGTACGTCCCGGCCGTGCCGGAGAACGTGCTCCTGGCCGTGCTCGTCCGGCCCGAAGCCCCACGGACGTAGGTGACGTTGTCGACCGTCGTCCCGTTCCAGGTGTGGTTCACCGTGTCCGTCGCGAAATTGGTCAGCGACATGTTCTCGGCTTCGATCACGTACGGGCCCGCCGCCGCACCGGCGGCGGTGGCGGCCATCGCCGGCGCGGGACCGGGTAGGGCGAGCGCGGTGCCGACCACTGCGAGCGCAGCGGTCAAGGCACAGACAGAACGACGCATGAGCGGTCGATCCTTTCGGGTGGGGGGTCCCTCCGGAGAGGGGGATGACGGCCGCCGAGGCAGCCGCCATCCGGTGAGGGTGGGCTGAGCGTGTGGAGCGACGGGGTCAGGAGCGGAGCCTCGCGGCGGTCGAGCACCCGAACCACCTGTTGAACTGTGTTGAATATTGAGGCTTTTGGCGAAGCGGCTGTCAATACTTCGCGCGCACATCGCTGACGCCGGCCACACCCGCGGGGTGTGGGGATGTCGACCCGGACGGCGACGGTCCGGAGGCGTCGCAGCCGGCGAGGTGAGGTCAAGGAGGTCACGCGAAATGGCAGGTCGCATCGGGATGAGGGGGTGACACTCGGCCCCACTGGCCATGGCGGAGGTGGCGCTTCCAGGCGCCTCGCCGCTGCGCATAGCTGCGTGACCAACTGGAGAGTTTCAATCGCAGATTGATTCGTCTTCGGAAAAGTTTCAATGCTGGATTGCATGCGTTGGCGGGGGCCGGTAGGGTCTCGATCCGGCATGACTGTGCCAAACGAACAGGAATCCACATCGCTCCTCGCCGGCTCGGCAAGGAGATCCGTCTACCCCGGAGATCTACGGAATGCGGACCGTCCGGCAGCGGCTCATCCTGAAGTCGTGAACGTTCAGCGCCACATCCTCTCCGGCCGGGCCAGGGCCCGGGGGCGTCGAGCGGTGGCGTCGGCGGCGGTGTGCGGGGCGCTCCTGTCCGCAGTGGCCTGGGGAGGCGTGGGAAGCGTTTCCGGAAGTGCTTCGGCAACCGAGTCGCCGGCGCCGCCGCACGGCCTGATCTCCGACGAGGACGCCGAGCAGATTTTTGGGAGCCCCGTCGATCCGCAGGGGCAGTTCAGCCCCGACGCCGTCCCCGAACTTCCGGGGTGCCCCGCATACGCGCGCGTGGCCACTGAGGCCGATCAGCGCATCGGATACATCTCTGACGGAGGCGATCAGCTCATGGAGGTCGTGGTGGAAGACGGGGACGACACCCGGCTACTCGAAGACCTGCGTGAGTGCTCCGGGGGAACCGCTGGGGGCAACCGGATCACCATCGACCTCACCTCCGCACCGGGTGGCCCCGGCAACGTCACCGGAGCCATCGGTGTGGACGACACCACCGTCCACCTTCGCGCTCGCGTGGTGGACGGTGACAACATCGAGGTCTTCACCGTCGGAACGTCGGAGCAAGCAGATACGGCCATCGACGTCGCAGAAGCCCGATACGCCGGAACGCCCCTTCCCGAGGGGCACTCCGACTGACCGTCTGCGCCGCCCACGTGCTCCCGGCCGCACGCCGGGTCGAGCGAGCGCGGTGAACGCCGCCGCTCAGGTGGTGATCACGACACGGCGCGCGTCCTCGTCGGGTCCGTCGTGGGGGGTGAGCCCTGCTGGTAGAAGATGTCGATGTCCACCTCCTCGCCCCCGACGGTGAGGGTGTCCCACGCGCCGCTCTCCCACAACGTGCGCAGGGTCGAGGAGTCGAGCGACTCCAGGTGGTTCCGGAGAGTCGGATCGTCGGGCATGCCGGGGAGGCGGGACGTCAGTCGGTCGCGGATCGAGCGCAGTCGTTCCATCAGGGCGTCGATGTCCGCGTTCCTGTCGAGGTCCTTCCCCTCGCTCTCCTCGATGCTCTGGGCGATCTTCTCCTTGATCGGGCGGCTGACGCCGTGCTCGTCGGTGGTGATCATCGTGTTCCACGCGCGGCTCTTGTGCCGGTACTGGAGCATGGACATAGCTGCTTCATGGCGCGCGAAGTCGGCGTCGCGGAACGGCCTGCCCCTCCAGGCTCCGTTGAGGGACCGGGCCAGCGAGATCGCGGAGCCCAGGCCGCTGTTGAGCCCCCGCCCCGGCCAGAAGTGGATCGCGTTGGCGGCGTCGCCGAGCAGGAAGCCGTACGTCCCCGGCGAGGACGACGTGGCGGAGTGGAGACGGGTGGTGAACCTGGGGCGCTGCACCATGTCGAGCCGGAAGGCGGTGACGGCGCTCAGGTCCCTCTCGGCGACCCCGAACAGCGTCAGCCCCTCCAGCACCCGCTTCCACAGGGCCGAACCCCTGACCATGGCGGGCAGGAAGAGCGTGCTGTGCGTCGAGCACTGGAAATCACCGTGGCCGTCGCGCCCCATGACGCACGGGCGTGAGGCGATGCAATCCTCGAATACGTGCCGGACAGGATCGATGCCGACCACTTCCGCGGCCTCGGCGTCGGTGAGCCGCATGTTCAGGAATCCCTCGCCGCGAAGGGCGTTGAGAAGAAAGCGGTTCTGGGCCACGGTCAGGAGAACCGTCATGGGGTCGGTCAGTGTCGATTTGACGCGCAGACCCAGGACGACATCCTGAATGTGCTGGCCGTGGAGCGAGTAGATGGACTTGTCGGCGTTACCGAACTTGTCGGCGAAGTACTCGCGTGTTCGGGAGCGGCCGCCCTCGCAAATGGCGAGCACGTGATCCTTGGTCTCGGTCTTCTGGTGCTCGGCCGGGTCGAACGCGGCGGGGACGAGACGGATGCGTTCCGGCTTTTCGTTGGCCAGTTCGAGGAGTGTGTCCTCGATGTAGGCGATCCGGAGGTTCCTGGGGCTGTAGCCGCGGACCGAGTCGGGGCCGACCGGCCACATCTCGGTGAACGCGTCGCCGCGGAACAGACGCTCCTGCACCTCCTCCGGGAGGTTCAGATACTGGCGGCTCTGCACCGTGACGACCTGCTGCCGGCGTACGTTGCCCTGGCTTTCGTCCTTCCAGACGACCTTCGCCCCGTCCTGGGTCCAGCGGCTGTCGTACACGGTGATGGCGACTCGATGCCCCATGAGGTGTTCCAGGAGCAGAGCGAAACCCAGGCCGACGGGACCACCGCCCGAAACGGTGACGTTCAGCACCGGCCCTGCCGCCAGGGTCGCCTGGGAGGAGGGGCTGAGCGGGCGCAGTACGGAGAGGTCGAGGATGGTCTCCATCGCGTCGGCCGCTTCGAAGCGGAACGTCTCGGTGCCTATCTCGATGAGGTCCCCGGGCTGCAGCTCGTGCGAGGTCACGCGAGCCCCGTTCACCCGCGTGCCATTGCTGCTGCCGCTGTCGTACAACACGAATCCGTGCCCCTCGCGGCGCACTTCGGCGTGAAAGCGGGAGACGTTCCCGCCGACTATCACGATGCTGTTGTCGCCGTTGCGACCCAAGGTGAGAGGTGTGGCGCCGATCGGGAACCGCTGTCCAGACAGGGAGCCTTGATGGCCGACAAGCCGAGGAGGCATGGGTCACCCAATTCCATGAGTCACGGATCCGATGACGAATTGCGATACGGGTGACCGGAGAGCAGCACCCTGCATCACACACCGCGAGTTGCCCGGCACGCAGGGCAATCTTAAAGCGGAGGTGAGGCCGATGAAAAGGCATGCGGACGGACTGATCATCACACTGAGGTCATTCCGTGAAGATGTAACAGAAGGGGACCGAGGGGGGCGGCTGAGACGCACGTGAATTCTGGGTCAGGAATGACGAGAACTGTCGGCGTCAGGATGGAGGGCTCAATGTCCCTGTGCCGGAACGCCGTTGGTGAACCTGGTCTCGGCCAGGTCCGCGGAGTGTGCCGCGAGGCGGTAGACGCCCTGGGTGCCCTCCAGCACCCCCGGTGCGTGGAGACGGGCGCGGTGGGCTCGCACCGGGTAGATGCGGTCGCCCTGCCGCACGCTGGAAGCTCGGCAGCGACAGGTGCGGCCCGCCGAACATCGGCTGTCGGGCCGACCCCTGCCCGCGGGTGCCGGAGCCGCGGGCAGGGGTCCGGGGTCCAGGACTCAGCGGGCGCCGAACACCTGGGTCCAGTAGGGGCCGCCGCTGGTGTGGATGCCGACGCCGATCTCCTTGAAGTCGCAGTTGAGGATGTTCGCGCGGTGGCCGGGGCTGTTCATCCACCCCTCCATGACCTGCTCGGGGGTGCTCTGGCCCATCGCGATGTTCTCGCCGTACGTCGACCACGGGTAGCCGGCGGCCGTGACGCGCTCGCCGGGGCCGTCGCCGTCGGGGTTGGTGTGGTCGAAGTAGTCCCGCGCGGCCATGTCGTCGGAGTGGCCCTGGGCCGCCTTCGTCAGGGTGGCGTTGGCGCTCAGGGCCCCGCAGCCGGCCTTGGCCCGCTCGGCGTTGACCAGTGCGATCACCTGCTCCGCCGCCGAGCTCTGGCCCGTGTCCTGCTGCGGACCGCCCCCGGAACCGGAGTCCGTGCCGCCCGTGGGGGCAGTCGTCGTCGCCGGCGCGGAGGGTGTGGCGTCGGGACCGGCGGTAGGAGGAGTGGGGCGCTTCGTCGCAGGCTTCGTGGTGGTGGGGCGAGGGCTCTTGGTGGGCGTGGAAACGGTCCGCTCCGGGGCGGGCGTCTTGGCGGCGGAGGCAGAGGCGCCGGCCGAGGCGGAGGCCTTGGAGGGCGACGGGGACGCGGAGGCGGACGCCGTGGAAGGGGAGGTGGTGACCGTCGACGGAGAGGCGGTCAGTGCGTCCGGTTCGTTCGACAGGGGAAGGTCGAGGCCGGAGGCGGTTGCCTGGTTCGCCTGCCACAGCTCCTCGTCCCCTTGGCGTGCGGAGTGCAGCGAGAAGATCCCACCGGTCACCGCGGCGACGGCGATCCCGGCGGCGACGGCGGCGCGGCGGCGGGTGCGTTCGTCGGCCTGGCGGCGCCGACGACGGGACGCGCGGCTGCTGCGCAGATCGGCCGTCGCGGCGGTGGGGTCGGGTTCCGCGAGGGCGAAGGAAGCCGTGTGATCGGTGTGATCGGGGAGGAGGAAGAAGCTCTCGGTCGGGTCGGCGGCGCCGGGGACAGCAGCCGCTGCGACCGCGCCGACGGGCACGGACGCGCCGGTTCCCGGGGCGCCGACAGGCAGGGGCGAGCCGAATCCCGTCCCCCCGGCGCAGTGGGCGCAGTGGGCGGTGTGGCGGGCCAGGTGGTCGCGCCAAGGAGCGCTCGGCTCGCCGCCCCAGCCGGCTGCCTGCTGGTCGAGGTCGGGGCAGCGCGGGGTGTGAGCCAGGGCAGTGGCCACGGACCGGGCAGCGTCCAGGCGTATGCGTACGGCTTCCATCCGTATCGCGGTGTCGTGCGGGGTCCAGTTCAGCGCGGCGGCTGTCTCGTACCGGCTCAGCCACCCCTCCTCCTCCAGCGACCACAGAGCCACCATCAGCGTGTCCTCGACGTCCAGCCAGCAGAGGGCCTCTGCGAAATCGGTGCCCGGGGCTGCGGGCCCGGTCGGGAGGCCGTGTGCGGCGGCTGCCGCGTGCGCCAGGGTGCTGTCCACGGCCATCGCGACGAGCCAGGGGCGGAAGGCCTCCGGGGAGGGCAGGGTGCCCAGCGCGAACTCGGCGCGGCCGAGGGTGTCCCGCACGATGGCGCCCACGGCCGCGTCGGCGCCGGGCCGGCCGTCGAGGGCGCGAGCCGCCAGGGCCCGGACGAGCGGCTGGTGGACGTCGACGAGCTGCTCGCGCGCCCAGGGGTCGCCGTACTGCGCCGCCCGTACCAGTTCGGTGTCCGTCAGCTGCTCAAGATCCATCGTCCGCTGCACGCTGTCCGTCCTTCACTTGCCTCTTGTGGAGTTCCTTGCGCAGGGGAGAGCCTCGGCCCGGCGTGGGGATAACGGAAAGAGGAAGACGGAATCCGTGACGTGGGTCACAGGCGGCGAGTGTCCGCTCGGACTCAGGGCCGGTGGCGTTCGAACCTGAGGTGGGCGAAGCCCTCGCCCGGGCCCGGCGCGCGGGTCCAGGAGCGGGTGGTGAAGGTGCGGAGTCTGCCCCGGGTCAGGGCGAAGCGGGGGAGGGAGAGCCCGAGTTCGGTGTGCAGGGCGTGGAGCAGGCGCCGCTCGGCGTCCGCCTCGCTGCCCTCCTCGTCGTCCGCCCCGCTGCCCTCCGGGGGGAACAGCCGCGCCGGGTCGAGAGCCTCGGGTATGACGCCGGAGCGACGGATCTCCGTACCTCGCACGGTGAAGGCGTAGAGCTCCTCGCCGTGCTCGGCCACCGACAGGTGGAACGCGGCGGGACGGTCCGCCACGGACGAACGCCTCGGGTCCCTCCACACCACCACCGCGCGGCCGGACGCGGAGGCGGCCACGGCGGGGGACAGGAAGAGGTCGCCCAGGTAGTGGTGGGAGTAGCCGTCGAACGCGAAGGACCACGACGCGCCGGTGCGGCCGACGGCGACCACGGCCCGGTCCTCCCAGAGTTCGACACCCTCCCGTTCGTGGGGCCTGAGTGCCCGCCGGGTGACGGCGTACGGATCCGTGGGCGCGCTCAGCCCGGCGCCCTCCTCGCCGATCAGGGCGGGCAGCCGTTCGGGGGCGGTCCCCTCCACCCAGACGCAGCGGTACGCGTCGAACGACTGCCGGTACGCGGATGGCTCCGCCAGCCAGGCGAGGCCCGGCGGGTCGAGGTCGGGCACCGGCTCGGGAGCGGGTCCCGTCGCCCCGGCCCGCGGTGTCGCGAGGAGCTCCCGCCCACGCTCCGGGGTGATCAGCGGACCCAGGACCGGGTCGGCGAGCAGCCCGAGCGGAGCGATCAGTGAGGGGCCCGGAGCCTCCCATCGCGGCAGCGCGTCCCGCAGTGCCCGCCACGCGGCGTCGGTCGCACCCCAGAGGGCGGACTCCCGGGCCTCGGCGACGGCCCGGCCCCATGTCCCGCGAGGCGCGTAGCGATGGGTGCCCTCCCGCACCGCGCCCAGGACGGCCTCGACGGTCTGACGGGCCGCCCCGCGCGCGGTCATCATCCCGACCCAGTGGTCGTCGTGGCCCGGCCGGCGTGCGCGGTGGGATGCCTCCGCCATGGCCTCCACCGGGAGGATCTCCGGCAGGTAGAGAGGGTCAGCCCCCAGGAGGCCGTACCCCTGGTGGTCGTGCGGGGCCAGCAGGTGCCGCAGCTGGCTCAGCAGGACGCCGCTCCGTGGCCGGCCGAAGGACAGCGCCTCCTGGAGCAGGGGCAGGGCCTCCTCGTACCGTCCGCTCAGGGCGAGCGCGTGGGCCTCGTCCACCCGGGCGTCCTGGGCGCGAGTGGTCGCGTTCACGAACTCGGGGCTCCCCGCCCGGTCGCCGTGGAAGCCGCGGTACATGGCCTCCATGTATGCGCGGAACGACGGGTAACGGTCCGGGAATTCGCCACTCCAGCCCTTGTAGACGTACAGCGCCCACTCGCCGTCCCGGTCGGTGTCGCCGGGGTCGAGCAGGGCGTGCGACATGTCGGAATCGGTCTCCAGCCGCAGCGCCCGCTGCCACATCCCTGCGAGCAGGACCTCCTCCTCGCGCGGGTCGTCGCCCAGACCCTCCTCGTACATCGGGGTCATGCCGAACGGATCGCGGAACCAGTCGATGTCCGCTGTGCCGCCGAGCCGGTGGATCCCCGCCGTCTGCTCCACGTACCACCCGTCGCTCACGGCCAGGAACTCGCGGTACGAGGGAGGCAGACGCTTCCCGAGCCGCTCCTCGGCCGCCGCGATCACCGCCTCGTCCGCGCCCGGCCGGTTCAGGGGGGCGACGGGCGGCTCGCCGTCCTCGTCCGGGCGTGGAACCCACTCCTCCTGCCAACGGCGCAGGAAGTCGTACCAGTCGAAGGTGTCACTGCTCATGGACGTGATGGTGGCACCCGGCACTGACAGCGCCTCGTCCTGCTGCGCACGGCCGACGCTCCGCAGGGTCGCAGTCGGTGGCCGGGTCTACTGTGCTGCCCATGAAGATCGAATCCCTCGACGAGCAGTCCGCCGACCGGTACGCGGCCCTGGCGGCCGATCCGGACCACGGGAGGTCGGGCCACGGCTTCGCGGGCCTCCTCAGGCTGCGGGTGGATTCCGAGGCCGGACTCCGGGCGCTGGTGGACACCTTCGCCCGCGGTGGCCTCGTCCCCTTCAAGGCGTCCGACTACGCCCGGCGGTTCCACGACTCCTTCCGGCCGCGCCTGCGCGAGCTGCGGCGTGACCCGTCCGCGTCCCCGAGGACCAGGCGGGGTGCGATGGCGGCGCTCGTCGCGGGCGGCGGGGCCGACGCGCTCGACGACCGCGACCGCGCGGTGATCGAGCGGCTGATACGGGTGAAGATCCCGCACGAGATCCCGAGGCTTCCGGAGTCGACGCTCAGCGGCTGGTGGATGGCCGTGCCCGGGGCGTCGTACGAGGGGATCTTCGAGGCCCTGGGCCTGCACGACCGGCGGCCCGTCACCGTCTCCGCGGGCGTCCAGGCGTCGGAGGGCCGGGAAGTCCGCGTGCCGGGGCCGGACGGCGCCGACCGCTTCGTGGGGCGGGCCTTCGTCACCCCGGAGCTGGACGGCTGGCGCCTCGTCTTCGGTTCCTTCGAGCAGCTCGTCGGCGAGTTCTGGGACGGGATGATCGAGACGGTCGAGCGGGTCAGCGTGCATTGCGGCCAGGCCCAGTTCTTCTTCCTGGACGACGCCGGAGGCGCCGACATGTGGATCGTGGCCGAGAACGGCCGGGTGATCCGCCAGTACGTCGCCGAGAGCGATCCCGAATGGGAGGGCGACCCGCTGCCGTGGGAGACGCTCGCGGCCGACGATCCGGACGTTGACCCCGAGTACGACGAGGTCGCCTCCAACGCGGGTACCACGGGCGCCCGGTCAGCCTGCGCGTACCTCTCCGTCGACCCCGGGGAAGTCGGCCCGGAGACCGGAACGCGTGGCCACGGCTGGCTGGCCGTCACCGCATCGGGCGTCGGCCACGGCGCGTTCCCCGGGACGCTCCGCATCTGACAGGGCGGCGGTCTCCGAGGGGCACCTCGGATCTGCCACGGCCGTGGTTCACGGGCGCCGTCCCGAGAAGGCCGGTGATTCTGCCGATGCCCGCCGGGCGTGTCGACCGGACAGTGGCCGGGCCAGATCACGGCGTGGCCGACGCCCGGACGCTCGGGCGGCGGTCACCCCACGACACGAGAGGACGACTCCGTCGTGACACGACACTTCGGCGCGGCCATGGCCGCCGCCTGTCTGACCCTGCTGCTCGCCCCCGGCGCCCAGGCCGCCGGCTCCGCTCCCGCGAGCACGGCGGCAGCCGCGGGCAATCCGTACGAGCGCGGTCCGGCGCCCACCCGGACGAGCATCGAGGCGCTGCGCGGCTCGTACACCGTCGGCGAGACGACCGTCTCCTCGCTCGCCGTCAGCGGCTTCGGCGGCGGAACGATCTACTACCCGACGTCCACGAGCGACGGCACCTTCGGCGCGGTGGTGATCTCGCCGGGCTTCACGGCCTACCAGTCCTCGATCGCGTGGCTCGGGCCCCGGCTGGCCTCGCAGGGCTTCGTGGTGTTCACCATCGACACCCTGACCACGGTCGACCAGCCCGACAGCCGGGGGCGGCAACTCCTGGCGGCGCTCGACTACCTGACCCAGCGCAGTGCGGTGCGAGGCCGGGTCGACGCGAGCCGGCTCGGTGTGATGGGGCACTCGATGGGCGGCGGCGGCTCCCTCGAAGCGGCCAAGAGCCGGCCGTCGCTCAAGGCCGCGGTCCCCCTGACCGCGTGGAACACGGACAAGACCTGGCCCGAGATCACCACGCCCACGCTCGTCATCGGCGCGGACGGCGACACGATCGCCCCCGTCGCCACCCACTCCGAGCTGTTCTACGAGAGCCTGCCCGGCTCTCTCGACAAGGCGTATCTGGAGCTCAACGGCGCCACGCACTTCACCCCGAACTCGTCGAACACGACGATCGCGAAGTACAGCCTCTCCTGGCTGAAGCGCTTCATCGACGACGACACCCGCTACGACCAGTTCCTGTGCCCGCTGCCGCGACCGAGTCTGACGATCGACGAGTACCGGGGCACCTGCCCGCTCGGCTCCTGACGGCTCCTGGCGGCTGCTCTGTGCACCGTCACAGAGCCCGGTTCCCGGGTCTGGGCCACTGCCCAGCCCCGGGAACCTTCCGCCGTCCCCTACGGGCCGGTAACGTCACCGCCGTGAGCGGAACGACGCACACCGCCGCCGGCCCGCGGCTCTACGACCGCACGGCCGAACTCGCCGCCGTGGCACGCCTGTCGGCCCGTATCGCAGCCGGACGCAGAGGCGTCCTGTTCGTCACCGGCAACCCCGGAGAGGGCCGTACGAGCCTCCTTGCCCGGGCGGCGTACGACTTTCCCGGTACGGCGTACCGCGTCGCCGCACCCCACCACCGGGGCCCGTGGAGCGCGGCGCGAGCGCTGTTCGCCACGCTCGCCCCCACCCCGGCGGGCGCGCGCCGGGCACTGCGGCTGGCGCGGGGCGAAGGCGGGCTCGCCCGGGCCGTGGCCACCCTCACCACCGAGGCGGACCGCGTACTGATCTGTGCGGACGACCTCCACCTCTGGGACGCGCACTCACGGGCCGCCCTCGCCGCTGCCTGGCAGGAGGCCGACGGCCGGGGGCCCGGCCCGCCGCGCCGCGTGGGGTGGCTGGTGTCGGCCGCGCGCCACCACACGTTCCCCGAAGTACCGGGGGCGGAGACGGTACGGCTGGGCAGGCTGACCACGGCCGGGGCGCGGGCGCTGCTCGGTGACCTGTGTCCGGTGGCCGCTCCGGCACCGCCGGTGGGGGAGCGGTTGCTCGACGAGGCGGCCGGGCATCCCGGTGTCCTGGCCGCGACGGTACGGCGACTGACCGCGGCTCAGCTCGCGGGAACCCTGCCCCTGCCGCAGCCGGCGGTCGACGACACGGTCCTCGCCGAGGTGTACGGAGGACTCCTGGAGCGCCTCCCGGCGGCCTCCCGCCGGCTGCTCGCCACGGTCGCCGTGGCAGTCCTGGCGGGCCGTACCGGGGCCGGCGGCCCGAGCACGGAGGCATACGGGGTCCGAGGCGGGAGCGGAGGCGGAAGTGGGGGCGGCGGCGTCGGCGGTTGGGCGCCCGTCGGGGCACGAGGGGCGCGTGCCTCGGCCGAGCCGCTGGCGGGGTTGGTCGCGGACGGGCTCCTGCGCCGCCGCAGGGACGGGGCGGTCGGCTTCGACGACCCGTTCCTCGGGCGCGCCGCGCTCGCCTCGGCCCGGCCGGCATGGCGAGCGGAGACCCGGGCCCCCGGCCCGGCCGCGGGTGCGGCACCCTCGGCAGTCCCTCCGGCGGACGGCCCGGCGGCCGGCGCGGCTGCGCTCGCTCGGGGTGAGGGGCATCGTGCCGACCGGCTGGGACCGCCGGCCGCCGTGCGCGCGCTCTCGCCGGTAGCCCGCGGCCGTGCGCAGCTGGCCCGTGGACTCGCCGTACTGGCCGGCGGCCCGGTCATGGACGCCCATGAAGAGCTGCTGCAGGCAGCGGAGTTGCTGCGGGGACGCGCGCCGGTGGAGGCGTCCGACGCCCGGTTCCTCGCGATGGAGGCGGCGTGGGCGGGCGGTGACGTCGAGGGGTGCCTGGCCGCCCTGGACGGTGGTGAGGACGTGCGTGGCACGGAGCGCGACTTCGCCGACGGGCTGAGCGCCGCGCTGACCGTACGGCTCGACGACGCTCGTACGGCACTGACGCGGGTGGTCGCTGGGGACGGCGCCACGGACGATCCCCGGCTGCTCCTGCGGGCCGGGTCGGCCGCGCTCGTCCTCGGCGACACCGCGACCGCGGCCCGGGTCCACGCCCGTGCGCTGGTCCGGGCGCGGGCGGAGCACCGTACCGCCCTGCTGCCCCGCGCGCTCGAACAGCTCGCGTACGCCGAACTACGCGCCGGCCGGTACAGCCGGGCCGCGCGCACGGCGAGGGAGGGGCTGCGGACGGCGGAGGCGACGGGCCAGCACAACGTGGCGGCCCACCAGCACGCCGTACTGGCTCTGGTGGCGTCGGTGGAGGGCGACGGCACCGCGGTGACGGAGCACGCCGGGCGCGCGCTCGCGACAGCGGGACCGCACGGGCTCACGCAGGCCGCGACGCTCGCCGAGTGGGCGCTGGCGCGGGCCGAGCTGGGCAGGGGGCTGGCCGCCCAGGCGGCGGCGCGGCTCGTCCCGCTGGTCCGGCCGGGTCCTCGGGGCGGTCATTTCGCGCTGCGCATGCTGGCGGTGCCCTGTTTCGTGGAGGCCGCGGTCGCGGCCGGCCGGGACGCGGAGGCCCGGGAGGCGGCCGAGGAGTACGCGGCCTGGGCCGCCCTGGGCGTCGACGGTGCGGCACAGGCGCAGCTGGCGCGGTGCCGGGCCCTGCTCGGGGAGGGCGAGGCGCCGGCGTACTGGTTCGGCGAGGCGGTGCGCCGCCACGACAGCTGCGGGAACGACTTCGAGCGGGCCCGCACCCTCCTGGCGTACGGCACGTGGCTGAGGCGCCGCCGACGGCCGGGGGACGCGCGCGGCCCGCTGCGCGACGCCCTCGTGACCTTCGAACGGGCGGCCGCCGGGGGCTGGGCCGAGCACGCGCGCTCCGAACTCCGCGCCACCGGAGGCGCCTCGGGCGGGCCGACGGACCCGGCGGCGCTGCGCGAGCTGACCCCGCAGCAGCAGCGCATCGTCCGCCTCGTCGCGCGTGGCGCCACGAACCAGGAGGTCGCCGACCATCTCTCCCTCAGCCCCCGCACGGTGGACCACCACCTCCGGGGCGTCTTCGCCCGGCTGGGAATCCGCTCCCGTGTCGAACTCCCGGGCGTGGTGGACGCGTGGGACGCGGACCGGGAGGCACGGGCCTCGGCGACCGCGCGGCGGGGGCGACCGTGACCCTCACCCCCGGCAGGGTCGCGGGAGCCTCGGCAGGTCGCGGCGGCGGCAACCCGGCCGGCACGGATGATGAAGGGATGACACGTACCTTCGAAGAACTCGTCGAGGAGGCCTCCGAGGCGTCCGTCGACGGATGGGACTTCTCCTGGCTCGACGGACGGGCCACGGAGCAGCGGCCCTCCTGGGGCTATCAGCGGATGCTCGGCGACCGGCTCGCCCGCGCCTCGGCCGGCCTCGACGTCCAGACGGGCGGCGGGGAGGTCCTCGCCGGGGTGCGGAGACTGCCGCGGACGATGGTGGCCACCGAGTCGTGGCCTCCCAACCTCGCGCGGGCCACGGCGCTCCTGCACCCGCGGGGAGCGGTCGTCGTCGCGGATCCCGACGAGCCTCCACTGCCCTTCGCCGACGCGGCGTTCGACCTCGTCACCAGCCGCCACCCCGCCACGGTGTGGTGGACGGAGATCGTCCGCGTCCTGCGGCCGGGCGGCACCTATCTCGCCCAGCACGTCGGTCCCGCCAGCGTCTGGGAACTGGTCGAGTACTTCCTGGGCCCGCAGCCGGAGGCGGCCCGGCACCGACACCCCGACGACGAGAGCGCGGCGGCCCGCGGCGCCGGTCTCGAGATCGTCGACCTCCGCTCCGAGCGGCTGCGCATGGAGTTCCACGACATCGGCGCCGTCGTCTGGTTCCTGCGCAAGGTCGTCTGGATCGTGCCGGGGTTCACGGTGGAGTCCCACCTGCCCCGACTGCGCACGCTCGACGCGCTGATCCGCGCGGAAGGGCCGTTCGTGGCCCACTCCGCACGGACCCTGATCGAGGCCCGCAGACCGCAGACCGGCGACTGGGCCGAGGGTGCCACCGCACGCTGATGGGTCGTCATGAATGGTCCGCAGTAAGCACGTCGAAGGGGGCGCGAACCCGAACGGAAGTGGGTGTCGCCTAAACTCCCGCGAGTCATGCACATGATAAGCGTGGGAGTTCTACGTGAAGAGAATGTATAAAACGCGTGCGCTTTTGGCGTTGATGGCGACGGTCACCGCTTCACTGCTCGCGACCGGCTCCGCTCAGGCCGCCGCCGATCCCGGTCTGGATCTTCGCAACTTCAAGCTTCAGCCGATCGGCAATCGGGCCGAACTGCACGACCGAGTCGGCAAACTGAATGCCGATCTCCCCAATGTCGGCGTGAATTCGATCCTGAAGGCCGCCCCTCGCGAGGGCACCTGGTCCAACGGCGTCTGCAACGGCGCCGCCACCGAAGGAAGCACGATCCCGGAGGGCTTCTCCCGCAGCTTCTGCTTCGAGGACGCCGACAACGGCGACGCGAACTCCGAGTGGTGGCCGCAGGGCGTGACCACCGTCGCCGACGCCGACGCGGACCGGACCTGGGGCGACCCCGAGACGGGATGGAACCCCGCCGACCACAAGCCCATGCTGGTCACCTGGTACAACAAGGACGACTGGAACAAGGACAAGAAGCCCGACGACACGGACGTGGACGGACTGAACACCGAACGCAAGGGTGTCCGCGTCTCCTTCATCGATTCCAGCACCGGCAAGTACGCCCACGTCCTGCTCGTCTACCCGTTCATCAATTCCTCGGGCAACGCGAGCTACATGAGCGTGCGCACCTCGCAGCACTACTCGACGAGCCAGAAGCAGTACGGTTCCCTGCACGCCGGCGGAATCGTCTGGTACGGCTACTACCTGTACGTCGCCGACACCAACCGCGGATTCCGGGTCTTCGACCTGCGCGACATCATCGACCTCGGCGCCCTCCCCGCCGACCAGTGGGGCACCTCCAAGACCGCGATAGGCCGGCAGAACGGCGTCTACCACGCCCACGGCTACCGCTACATCCTGCCGCAGAGCGACGGCTGGACGAACACCGCCTGCGACACGGTCGAGCCGCCGCCGGGCACGCCCTGCGACATGCAGGACGAGGAGAAGACCTGCGAGGCCACGGACGTCACCCCGAAGACCAGCTTCGCGAGCCTCGACCGCAGCTCGGCCGTACGGCACATCACCACCGGCGAATGGTGCGAGCGGGCGCAGGCCACCGACGCGTACCGGACCGGCCGGGTGATCCGCTGGCCGGTGAACGACACCGGGGGCACCCCGGCGCTGGACGCCAACGGGAACTGGGCCGCCGACTCCGCCTACCGCGTCCCCTTCAACACCGCCTACGAGGACAACGGCGGCATCCAGGGCGCCGCGGTCGTCGACGGCACGTACTACCTCAGCCAGAGCCGGGGCGCGCTCAACGGCAAGGTGATCGTCGCCCGCCCGGACTCCGCCACCGGGCGACTCGTCGAGACGGCCGCCCGCCGCACCTCGGCGATCGGTGTCGAGGACTTCTCCGTCTGGCCCGGTTCACCGGACCAGCTCTGGACCGTCACCGAACACCCCGGACAGCGGATGCTGTTCAGCATCACACCCTGACGGGACGCCGAGCCGTCGGCGCGACCGGATCGCCCGCTACAGCCCGAAGCCGAGGATCGCCACCTCCAGCGGCAGGGCGGGCCGCTCCGGCAGCGCCGGCGGCTCCTCGCCGCGCCCCGTGTGCGTGGGCAGAACGGGTCGCAGCGCACGGAGCCCGTCGGCTGCCCACGGCGCGTCCGTGGCGGGGAGCGACAGCGTCATGCGCCGCCCGTCCGTCAGCGTGGCTTCGAGCGTGGTCGAGTCCTCGGCCTGCATGACACCTCACTTCGTCGGCGCACCCGAGCGCCGATCCCGGCACTCGTCGGAACAGACGCCCGATCGCGGCGAAAGGTTCCCCTGCGGGCCGCGCCCGGTGGCGTGAGAACGGTCAGACGGGCGGCATCAGATCGCTCTCGCTGATGGTGTACGTCAGAGGGGGGTAGGAGAAGTCCACTTCGTCGTTCTCGCGGCGCCGAAGTCGGTAGAACTCCTGCCTCTGCTCATCGTCGGCCGACGTGAGACACGCACCCTGCGGCAGGTATGCACGGCCGTCGCGAAACCGAACGAGGGTCTTCGACGTTCGGAACGTCACGCCCAGCCATGGGTTGTCCGCCGCCTGGGCAGGCGCGTCCAGGACGATCTTGTGCTTGAGCCGCCGATTCGAGTCGACGGAGAACGCGACGACGCTGTTGTGCGCGAGGGGGATCTCGATCCTCTCGCCACCTGAGCTCTTCGATTCGACGATCAGCTTCCTCGGCGGGCTCGCTTCGGGATGTCGGTAGCAGGAGAAGACGGCGATGAACGACTCGCCTTCCAGGTCGAGGGCTTGGTCGGAATGGCTGCCCATGGTCTTGTACGCGTTCGTGTAGCACTCGACGAGAGCGTTGTTGAAGCCGACCGAAAGCGCCGCATGCTCCTGAACCTGCTGCGCCAGCCGTTCGTGCACCGCCCGGAACCGCTGCGCCGGGCTGCTGTATCGCGTGGTGGTGCGGACAAGAGGCACGCCACCCACCTCGTCGATCCTGGTCAGGGTGGCACTGCGCCGTCCCTTTCCCACATCCTCCCAACGAGTCGACGCGGACAGCTCCGCGAAGAGATCCTCCTCGGTCGGCACACTGTACGAGAGGATCTCGTCCGAGATCCTAGATTCGGGGGGCATCGTAGTCCCCCGAGTTCATGCTGAAGAGGAATTCGTCGCCGTAGTCGATGAAGGACGAGGTCCTGTTCTCCTCGGCGTACAGCCTGCGCAGCTCGTCCATGCCGTCCGGTGTGGGCGGCCCCAGCTTCACCAGACCCCCGGCCACTTTCAGGAACGTGTGGCCGTCCTTGTGAACGGCTTCGGCGCTCGAACAGCGCACGACGTAGCCCAGGCGGGTCGGGAGCAGGCCGGCGTCCAACGATGCGGGCCGGATCTCGTGCGTGTACAGGCGGTTGGTGGACAGCGGCATGAAGAAGACGGAGCCCGGATAGAGGGTCACGGTGAACTGCGAGGGGAGCGCGACCCCGTCACGGCCTTCGGTCTGCTCCTTGAGCCGGAAGCGGAGCCTGGTCAGTCCGCTGACACCCTTCACGCCGTAGTCGAAGGCGTCTTCCGTCAGAGGCTGCAGCTTTTCGAGCCGGTCGTAGAAGGTGCAGAAAGCCATGATGCCGTTGACGGGCATGTCCTTGGTCTTGTCGGCATGCGCCGAGATCTTGGCCTTGGACTGCTTGCGCTCGGCCGTGGCAAGGGTGTTGCGGTAGACCTGAGCGAGGACGTGATTCAGAGATGCCTGCTTCCGGAAGACGGTGCCCGCCTCGCGGTTCAGGGCCTCGACGATACGCGTATCGGTCGGGCGGAAACTCTCGGTCGGCCCCGACAGATTCGTGGAGCACCGGAGCAGACGGAAATGCAGTTCGTCACCGTCTCGCGTGACGGGCGTCAGATAGATACCGCTGCGATGGGCTGTTCCGGGCTTGGTGGACTCTGTGAGTGACTGGAACTCGTGCTCCGCACGAATCCCTTCGAAGTGATCGACGTCAAGCCCGAAGAAGCGGCGGTAGTACACGCCGACTCCGTGCACGCGGAGGGGAACACGGCCGAGGCCGATGCGAACCCAAGGACTGTCGTCGGCATCCTCGTGGTACCCGTGCGACAGCTCCCGGACAACGAAAACCCTGGCTGCCGCACGCAGTTGGTGACCGCTGATCCCGGATATGTCACCGCACAGGTAGACGGTCTTCTGCGCCGTGACGTCGGGCGGACCGGAAGCGAGGTCCTCCGGCGTTATGACGGACCCGAAGAAGTTCCTGATCGACTCATCGTCGTGCAGTACCGAAGGCGCAACCAAGATGTTGCTCGTATCCTCGATGTACGCTTCTGTCAGCTCTGATGTGTCCATCAAGCAGTACCTGCCATTCGCAGATGTTGGTGGATTGCTCAAAACCCTGGACATTGTACGGTCGGTGCAGGGAGCCGCTCTGCGAGACACCATTCCGTCTCCGCGGGTCACGGTCGCCCCGCCGGGTACCCGCATCCGGCGGGGGCGGGAACGGGGAAGAGTGGACGCGCCGTCCCGCCCGTAGGCGGGGTGGCACCCGACATGACGTGTCCTTCAGGTCAGAAATGGGGTGGCTGTTCATGGCGCCGCGCTCCCGGACCTCGTCCACTGCGGCCTCCTCCTCGTCCACGGACGAGTTGTGCCTGGTCACCGGCCCCGGTGGCTATATCGGCGGCCGGCTCGTGCCCGAGCTGCTCGACGCCGGATACGCCGTCCGGTGCATGGCCCGCACCCCCGCCCACCTCCGCGACCATCCATGGGCGGATCGCGTCGAGACCGTCCGTGGCGACGTCACGGACGCCGAGAGCCTGCGACCCGCCCTGCGCGGCGTGCGGGTGGCCTACTACCTCGTGCACTCCATGAGCTCCGGGCGGGACTTCGAGGAGACCGACCGGCTCGCGGCCCGTACCTTCGCGGCCGAGGCGCGGGCCGCCGGTGTCCGTCGGATCGTGTACCTGGGTGGACTCACCCCTGCGGACCTCCCGGACGAGCGGCTCTCACCGCACCTGCGCTCCCGGGCCGAAGTGGGCCGGATCCTGCTCGCCTCCGGCGTTCCCACGACCGTGCTGCGTGCCGCCGTCGTCATCGGCTCAGGCTCGGCGTCGTTCGAGATGCTCCGCTATCTCACCGAGCGGCTCCCGGTCATGGTGACTCCCAGCTGGGTCGGCACCCGCGTACAGCCCATCGCCGTCCGTGACGTCCTGCGCTACCTCGTCGGCAGCGCGAGCATGCCCTCCGACGTCAGCCGGACCTTCGACATCGGCGGCCCCGACATCCTGACCTACCGGGAGATGATGGAGCGCTACGCGCGTGTCGCCCGGCTGCCCAGCCGGCTGATCCTGCCGGTTCCCGTGCTCACCCCCCGCCTGTCCAGCCACTGGATCGGACTGGTCACCCCGGTCCCCGCCGCCCTGGCCCGGCCGCTCGCCGAGTCCCTGCGTTACGAGGTCGTCTGCGCCGAGCACGACATCGCCGACCACGTGCCCGACCCGCCCGGGGCACCGCTGCCCTTCGACCGGGCCCTCACCCTCGCCCTGCAGCGCGTCCGCGAGGCCCAGGTCGTCACCCGCTGGTCCTCCGCCGCGGTGCCGGGAGCGCCGAGCGACCCGCTGCCGACCGACCCCGACTGGGCCGGCGGCAGCCTCTACACCGACGAACGGCAGCGGGACGTCGAGGCCGGCGCCGAGGACCTGTGGCGGGTCGTCGAGGGCATCGGGGGCGAGAACGGCTGGTACTCGTTCCCGCTCGCCTGGGCCCTGCGAGGCTGGATCGACCGGCTCTCCGGCGGGGTCGGGCTGCGCCGCGGCCGCCGTGACGCCGCCCGGCTGCGGGTCGGCGACGCCCTGGACTTCTGGCGCGTGGAGGAGATCGAGCGGCAGAGCATGCTCAGGCTCCGGGCCGAGATGCGGTTGCCCGGCCTGGCCTGGCTGGAGATGTACGTGGAGCACGACGGCGACGGCCGGTCGAGGTACCGGCAGCGCGCCCTGTTCCACCCCCGGGGCCTGGCCGGACAGCTCTACTGGTGGAGCGTCGCCCCCTTCCACGCCGTCGTGTTCGGCGGTATGGCCCGCAGAATCGCGGGAGCCGCGGAGGAGTTCGCCCGTGCGGGCGAGGCACGCCCATCCGCCGCGCGGGAGTCCTCGCATCCGTAGGACCTCTCATGGGCGGGTTCGTCGGTTCGGGGAATCGTGGGTGCGTGCATCCGGCAGCACACCGCCCGGCGAAGGAGGATCGCAGATCCCCGTGCAGCAGCCCACCGGGCGCGCCCCACCACCGCCCCGGTGCCGATCGCCAGGAATGGTGCCATGAACGTCGTGATCGTCCTCTTCACCTCGGACCTTCGGCTCCACGACCACCCGCCCCTGCGGGCGGCCCTCGCCTCTGCGCCCGAGGTCGTGCCCCTCTTCGTCCGTGACCCGGCTGTGGACCGGGCGGGCTTCGCCGCGCCCAACCGGCTCGCCTTCCTCGCCGACTGCCTGACCGACCTGGACGCCGGGCTGCGCGCCCGGGGCGGCCGGCTCGTCGTACGGCACGGCGACACCGTGGCCGAGGTGTGCGCCCTGGCCCGGGAGGCCGACGCGGACGAGGTCCACATGGCGGCCGGATGCACCGCGTTCGCCCACGAGCGGGAACGGCGGCTGCGCCATGCCCTGGAGGCGGACGGACGCCGGCTGTACGTCCACGACGGGGTCGTCACCGTGCTGCCGGCCGGTGAGGTCACCCCGGCCGGGTCGGACCACTTCGCCGTGTTCACCCCGTACCACCGGCGGTGGTCGGCCGAGCCGCACCGGCCCCCGGCCGCGGCGCCCCGGTCCGTATCGGTGCCCGGCGCCCTGCGGTCCGAAGAGGTACCCTCGCGCACCGCCGTCGCGTCCGTGTCCGAGGGGCTGGCGGCAGGCGGCGAGCGCAAGGGCCGCGAGCGGCTCGCGGCCTGGCTGTCACGGCACGTCGACGCCTACGAGGACCGGCACGACGACCTCGCCGGCGACGCCACTTCCCGCCTCTCCCCGTACTTGCACTTCGGCGCGGTCTCCGCGAACGAGGTGGTGCACCGCGCGCGCTCGCGGGGCGGGGCGGGGGCGGAGGCGTTCGTACGCCAGATGTGCTGGCGGGACTTCCACCACCAGGTGCTGAACGCCCGCCCGCACGCCGCCACGCAGGACTACCGGACCCGGCACGACCGCTGGCGGCACGGGAAGCAGGCCGACGCCGACCTGCGGGCATGGCAGGCCGGCCTGACCGGCTACCCCCTCGTGGACGCCGCCATGCGTCAACTCGCCCACGAGGGCTGGATGCACAACCGGGGACGGCTGCTCGCTGCCTCGTTCCTGACCAAGACGCTCTACCTCGACTGGCGGCTCGGAGCCCGCCACTTCCTCGGTCTCCTCGTCGACGGCGACATCGCGAACAACCAGCTGAACTGGCAGTGGGCCGCGGGCACGGGCACCGACACCCGGCCCAACCGGGTCCTCAACCCCGTTCTCCAGGCGCGGAGGTACGACCCTGACGGCGCCTACGTCCGCCGCTGGGTCCCCGAACTCGCCGCTCTGGAGGCCCCCCTGATCCACGAGCCGTGGAAGCTCGCCCCGCTGGACCGGGCCACTCTCGACTACCCCGACCCGATCGTGTCGCTCGCCGACGGCCTGGGCCGCTTCCGGCGAGCCCGTGGCCAGGACTGAGTCCACGCCGCCGCCGGCCGCGCAGGGCGGGCCCCGGGTCTTCCGGAAAACAACGCACAACCGATGCGTCTTGAGCCGCTGACGCCGTCCGACGGAACCTGAGGAGGCAGGGAGCACCCGCCCGCACACCCCGGGCCGGAGGAGGAGTCGTCATGAGCGCAGTGCCCACGGTCGGTCGCCCGCAGCCCCTCGCGGCGGGCGAGGAGCCTCGTCCCCTCCTCCCGGACATCGCCGAGCCGACCGACGCGGAGATCGGCGCAGGACTCGCCCAGGGCGACGCGCAGTGCCTCGCCCTGGCGTACAAGCGCTGGGGCGGCCTGGTGTTCACCCTCGCCGCCCGGACGATCGGGGACGCCTGCGAGGCGGAGGACGTCACCCAGCAGGTGTTCCTCGCCGCCTGGCGCGGCCGCCACGGATACCGCCCCGACCGGGGCCCCGTCCCGGCCTGGCTGGTCGGCATCACGCGCCGCAGGATCGCCGACACGCTCGCTGCCCGCACCCGCCGGACCGAGCTCGTCGCCGCCGCCGGGGCGGCCCTGCCTCCGCACGCCGCGGCCGCCGACGGCCCTGACGACCTGCTCGACCGCCTCGTGATCACCGGCGAGCTCGCCCGGCTCCCGCGCGTCCAGCGCGACGTCCTGGCCCTCGCGTACTTCGGTGACCTGACGCAGACGCAGATCGCGCGGCGGACGGGCCTGCCGCTGGGCACGGTCAAGAGCCACACCCGGCGCGGACTGCAGCGGCTGTGCCACAGCCTCGCTCCCGCCACCCGCACCGATTCCGGGCAGCCCGCCCCCGCGGCGGGCGGCCCATCGAGCCGGAGCGCCCACGGCGGCGCCGCGTCGCCTGTCGCTGCGCCGTCCCGCCCGTCTCCACCGTCTCTCATTCGACGGTGACGGTGGCCTGCCGGTCTGCGGCGTGGGGTCCGGACGTCGGGCCGGAGGCGGCCGCGCAGCGGTGGGCGAGGGCGGCGAGCGCTTCGCGCAGGCCGGTGGGGCGCAGCATTCCGGGTGCGACGGGCCGCCCCGCCCAACCGGGGCCGCCGAGCAGCACCAGCGGGTGCGTCCGGGCGCCCCTGACGCCGAAAGCGGTGTCCGCCACGTGCCGGGCGAGCGCGTGGCTCGCGGTGGAGCGCGACTGTGACCACAGGACGACGGCGGTCGGCCCCAGCCGTCGCACCGCCGCGTCCAGCGCCTCGGCCGGTACCGCGGCCCCGAACATGCGGAACGGCAGGCCTTGTCCGGCGAGGCCGGCGGCCAGGGCCTCCAGTGACAGGGTGTGCTGCTCGCCCGGGACGCAGGCGAGCAGGACCGGCGGCGAGCCGGCCGGGTGCGGGCGGGCGGCAGCGGCCACCTGCCGCAGGGTCGTGGAGATGTGCCAGGACAGCAGGTGCTCGACCTCGACGTACCGGTCGTTCGAGGACTCCCACTTGCGGCCGACGGCGTGCAGGGTGGGCGCCATCACCTCCTCCCACGAGGTGACGAGCCCGTGCGCGGCGACCAGTTCGCGCAGCAACGTGTCCATGGTGGGGCTGTCGAGGCGTACGGCCGCCCGGGCCAGGCCCCGGAACTCCCGTTGGACCCCACCCAGCGGCAGCCCGTTGCCGGATCCCGGGGCGCTCGCGGGCGCGGCGACGCCGGGGGCCCGCGCAAGGGACGGCCGGTGCCCGGCGTCGGCCAGGGCCACCCGGGCCGCCTCGGCCGGTGGCACGCCCGATGTCGTGAGTCGGCACATGGCCTCGAGCACGGCGATGTCCGCCGGTGACCAGCGCCGGTGACGCCCGTCCTCACGGGCCGCCGGACCGATTCCGTACCGCTGGTCCCACGACCGCAGGGTCGTGGGGGAGACGCCCAGCCGCCGGGCGACGGCACCCGTGGTGACGCCGTGTGTCGCGTCCGTCATCCCTTCATCGTACGACGCACGAACGCTGCGAGCGTGGTACGTGATCCGGGGGACCCTTCGGAGCACCTGTCCGAGGTGACCGCTCCCCGCGGCTCTCGTTTGCACAGGCATGCAGTCGTACGACACCTTCCCCAGCACCGGAATATCCCCCGCCGCGCCCCCTCGCCCCGGTCGCGACGATGCCGAGGCGGCGCTCGTCGAGCACTACCCGCGGCTCGTCCGGCTCGCGCACCTGATCCTCCCGCCCGCCCTCGGCCGGCACCGCCGCGTGCTCGCCGCGCACTCCCTCGTACAGAAGTCCCTCACGGCAGCCCGGTCGCGTCCCGGCCCGACACCCGGCCCGACCGTTCCCGCGCAGCGCGACGAGCCGGGGCCGGGCCAAGGGCAGGGTCAGGGGCAGGGGCCGGTTCTGGCCTGGCTGCGGTCACGTGTCGTGTCCGCCGCCCTGCGGGCGGCCGCCCGTCCCAGGTGGTCCCTCGGGCGGCACCCGCTCCCCGCCGTCCTCGGGCTGCGGCTCTTTCCCCGGGCCGGTGGCGACGACGAGCTCGCGCTGGAATCCGCGCTGGCGGCGGTGACCCCCGAGGTACGGGCCGCCTTCGCCCTGCGCGTACTCGAAGGACTCACCCCGCAGTCCGCCGCCCTCCTCCTCTCGACAGCGGGAGTGACCGCGCCGGACCGAGCGCTCCACGCCGCCGAACATCTCCGCACCACCATCGGCCCGGCCGCCGAATCGCTTCTGCAGGGCGCCGAGTTCGACCCCTGCACCGTTCAGGCACGACCGACGGACCTGCTGCGTCGCCGGCACCGGACCCGAATGGCCGCCCTCGCCGCCGCCGTGCTGCTCGCCGCGTCCACGGCCGCGGTGCTCACCCCGAAGCCCGGGACGGCCACGCCCGCGCCGCCCGCCACGGCCCTCGACATCGCTGCCGCCCGCGCGGCCGACCCCGAGCTCCTGGTCCGCACCCCTGGCGAGCAATGGTCCGACACCGCCCGCGTCGACCTCACCGCGTGGCCCGCTCGCGGGGCCCGAACAGGCGACACAGCCCTGCTGTCCCGCGCTCTCGACGCCTGGGCACGGGGGAGCGGCAGCCGGACCGTCCGACGAAACGGCGACCGGACCGCTGTCCGGGTGACCGTCGCGCCGGGCACGCCGACGACCCCGCCCGCCGCCCCGGCCCGTCTGCTCTTCGCGGGTCAGGTCGACGGCTCGGCCGTCGTCCTCCTGCACGAGGGCGACCGCCTCGTCCGGTACGCCGAACCGCTCACCGGCCAGGGCGGGGCGGCCCTCGAACTCGCCCGGGCCGACGACGCGGACGTGACCACCGGCGCCGCCGTGACGGTGAGCAGGACGCCGCTCGGAGCGCGGTTCCTGCTCGCCCCCTGGATCGACGAGAGCGCGGTGCGGGACCTCCTGCGGCCCGACGTGCCCGCCCGGCGGCTGGCCGTCTCCGAGGACGGCGTCACCGACCCCGTACCCCCGGGGCCGGGGGACTGCGGTCGCGTTCCCGCGCTGCAGGTACGGTCCTCCTCCCGGATCGTCGAGAACCACTCCTTCCTGCTGGCGGATCTCGGGGAGCTCAACCCCGCGCACCTCACGTGGACCCCGCCACCGGGGACCGGAGCCCCCGCGCGGCAGCCGCGGGAGGCGACGTCGGCGGCGGGCCTCGCCGCCTGGGCCCGTTCCGCCTGCGCGCTGCCGGACCTGCGGGGAGCCGGCGTGCGCGCCGTGAACCGGTGGGAGTTCGCCCAGCAGACCCTGCCGGAGCGCGCCGGACGCGCCACGTGGACGTGCACCCGGGCGGAGAACTGGGACGGGCGCGCCCGCGTGACGGTGGCGTGGGAGGGGCCGGACAGGCGCAGCGGACCGGCGCCGGTACGGCCCGCGGGCACGCGGCCCGCGCACACGGCGGCGTGCAGTCGGTTCGGCCAGCACGTGCTGGCGGGGGCGTACTGGACGGCCCCGTCCGGGGCGCGCTACTACCTCGCCGCGGGCAGTCGTGCCCTGACCGCGGTCACCGCCCGTGGTCCCGTCTCTGCCACCGTACGAGGACGGGTCCTGGCCCTCCGTACCAACGCGGCGGGCCCGGTCCGGCTGACCGGCACGCTGCCCGGCTCGGCCGAACTGCGGGGCTGGGGAGAGGCGGAGGAGGGTTCCGGCGCACCGTGACGCGGGGCGGGGCGCACGGTGTGCCGAAGCCCGGTGTGGGTATCGGTGCCGGCGTCAGAGCCGGATGGCGAGGAGGGCGGTGTCGTCGGTGAGGCCGGCCGGGGGGATCAGGTCGGCCAGGAGGGCGTCGGCAAGGGTGTCGGGGTGGGCATCGGGGTGGGCGGTGTGGTGCCGGGCGAGGGAGTCGGCGAGGCGGGTGAGACCGGTGTCGATGTCCTCGCCGCGGCGTTCGATGAGGCCGTCGGTGTAGAGGACGAGGGCGGATCCGTTGGTGAAGGGGGTGTGGGCCTGGGGCCTCGGGGCGTGTTCGGGGCGTGCGCCTAGTGGGGGGTCGGTCGCCTGGTCGAGGAAGGTGACGGTGCCGTCGGGGTGGCAGAGGGCCGGTGGGGGGTGGCCCGCGCTGCTGTAGGTGAGGGTGTGGTTGTTCCAGTCGATGTACACGGAGACGGCGGTGGTGGATTCGGCTCCTGCGACGGTGCGGGCGTACAGGCCGAGGACTTCGAGGGCTTGGGCGGGGCCGTCGGCGACGTGTGAGGCGGCTGACAAGGCGCTGCGGAGCAGGCCCATGACGCCCGCCGCGTGCAGTCCGTGGCCGACGACGTCGCCGACGGCTACGGCCGTGCGGCCTGTCTCGGGCATGTCGACGAGGTCGTACCAGTCCCCGCAGACGTTCAGGGCGCCCACGGCGGGCCGGTAGCGGACGGCGGCGTGGTGTTGGCCGAGGGCGTGGGGGGCGGGCAGCATCGCCTGTTGGAGGTGGAGGGCGACTTCGCGTTCGCGGGCGTGGGCCTTGCGCAGCCGTTCGTTGACCTCCTGGAGTTCCCTGGCGCGGGTGTAGAGCTCGGCCTCCAGGACCTGGGCGTGGTCCCCGCCCGGTCGGCCGCCTCGGGCCCTGATGAGTTCGGTGACCTCTTCGACACGGTGCAGCAGCAGGGTCACGCTGCCGTCCGGGGCGAGGACGGGGACGTTGACGGGGCTCCAGTACCGCTCCTGCCACACGCCGGGACGGTTCAGGTCTTCCACGTCGTAGCGCTGCAGGGCCATGGTGTCGCGCTCGCCGGTGGCCGCGACGCGCTGCAGGGAGGCGGACAGATTGCGCATGCCGGTCGCGGAGGGGTCGCGGGGGTTGTCGGGGAAGACGTCGAAGAGGTAGCGGCCGATGAGCTGGTCGCGGGTGCGGCCGGCCATGGACAGGAACGCCCCGTTGGCGTCCACGTACACGAGGTCGGGGGTCAGCAGCGCGACCGCGCCGGGCAGGGCCTGGAAGACCGCCTGGTAGTCGGTGCGGGGTCCGTTCACGTCCTCACCTGCCGCGCGTCGGCCGTTGTGGCGGTCATAGGTACTTCTCACGGTGGCACGCGCGCGGGCCGAGGGCTCGTTGTGGTGGCTGATCGTGCACCGTTCGGCTCCGGACCGGTGGCTCGGCCGCCGGGGCGCGCATTTCGGCGTATGCGCTGTGGCGGGGAGTGGCGAACGGTGGCGTGGGGCACGGCCGGGGTGGGGGGCGCGGGGTTACGGAGGCAGGTTTCGGGGAAGATCCGCGGGTTTCTTCAGCCCGGCGCGCCAATATCCCGAGAATTTCGACCGCTCTTAAGCCTGGCGTGATCGAAATTGATCGCCTCTAGCGATGGATGCCCGAATTAGCGTGTCAAAAGTGATCTGGGGTGAGAGCGAGGATTTGTGTGCGCGGGACGGGCGCATGCGGCCATAACCCTGTGTGCGCGTGGCGCCACGTATCGGTCCGGGGTTAGGGTCCCGCTCACCGGTATACGCCGGTACGACAAGGACCCTGGCGGGCCGTCAAACCAGAGCCAGGGTCCTTGCTCCATCGCCTCGATCACGGCCGTGCAGTGCCGAACTGCACCCAAGGAGGGTTCGCTTCATGCCTTACGACCGCAATCACCACCTGCGCCCGTTATGGGTGCCGGAGTCAGGTGCCGACGCTATCATGACCCCGCTTTGTCCAGGGGAAATGCGTCGTGGGGATGACTTGACGGTCACGGCACGTGGGAGCGCTTTTCTCGCTCTCCCCGTTCTGCCGATCATCTTGATCACCGGGGGGCAGGATCCGGCGGTCGTCGGAGCTTTGGCCATAGCTATTTCCGTACTGGGTGCGGGGACCAGGGTGGTCTACAAGCGCGTTCGCCGATCCTGAAGATCACTCGGCGGACGAGAAATTCGCCACCCCCCATCCGGAGCGTCCCGCGACCGGCTCCGTGAGCCGGGCGCTCGACGGCCGAGCCGATCAGGGGCCCGCTGCCGGACTTTTCCGCGCAGCGGGCCATCCGTGACCGGTCCGCCCGCCTTAATTCCCCGCACGCACCCCGAAAGAGGCACCTTCATGCCGTCCGGTTCTCCACGGCAGCAGACGCGGCAGTGCTCCCGCTGCGGCACGGACTTCCAGTACGCCGTCAGGCGAGGACGCCCGAACACCTTCTGCTCCCGCGCATGCCGCGCCGCCGCGCGCAGCTCCTGTGCCGAGCCTCCGGACCTCACCCGGTACGAAGAGGACCTGGCGGCGACCACCGAGGATCTCCAGCTCTCCGCCACCACCATGCTCGCCGCCGTGCAGGGCAGCGAGGACACCGACGTCCTCATGCGGCAGGTCACCGAGCACTACCGGTTCCTCATGGACGTCGAGGCCGCCATCGTCGCGCGCGGCCGCGCCCGGGGGGACTCGTGGATGGTGATCGCGGAGGCCGCCGGGTGCGGAGCCGAGAGCTTCCGCAAGAAGTGGACCCAGGACAAGGTGAGCCGCCGCCTCGCTCTCGCCCGGGAAACACGGCAGAGCCGCCCCGCGGCGACGGGCCGCCCCGACACCACGGTCCGCGCCGCCGGTGCCCCTCTCCCGCCCGCCCAGACTCCCGGTGAGCAGTTCGCCGCCGCGATGACATCGCTGCAGCGGGCCACCGGTCTCACGATCAAGGACACCGCGTTCAAGGTCGGTGTCTCCCCGTCCTACGTCTCACGCATCCTCGCCGGCACGAGGCGGCCGGCATGGCCGGTCGTCGAGCGGTTCGTGGAGACCTGCGAAGGCAGCCCCTTCGAGCTGCGTGCCCTGTGGGAAGCCGCCCAGCGCACCCCGGACCACGACCAGGGGCCCGCCCCGGATGACCCGGAAGCCGCCAGGGTCAAGTTCCACACCAGTCTGCGCGCCCTCTACCTGGCCGCGGGCCGGCCGACCCCCTGGGACATCCAGCGCGCCGTCAACGCCGACACGAAGCCGACCTTCCCCGAGATCGTCCTGGCCCTCAACGGCTCGCGCATACCCGACTGGGAGACCATCGCCAAGATCATTCTCTCCCTGAGGGGGAGCCCTGCCGACCTCCGCCCGCTCTGGCAGGCCGCGAAAGTATCCCCGTCCACCTCGGCCCTGCCCGCAGCGGCCTTCGGCTGAACACCACACACCCACGGGGCCAAGAGTGATCTCTGCGTCGATCATGACCATCAACAGGCGCCACGCGGCCATGCCGCTGTCCTTCGAAGCGTTCCGGACCCTGCACCACGCCGACTACCTCGCCTACGCCCGGGCGTGCCTGCCCTCGCACAGGGCCGACGAGGCGGTGGAACAGACCTTCCTCGCCCTGTCCGGCGGCTGGAGGGCCGTACTCGGCTCATCCAGTCCGACGAACACCGCGTGGACACTCCTCAACGGTCACGTCCACGCGAACGACGGCGAACCCTGCTGCTCCACCGGAGCCCTGCGCGAAGAACTGGGGACGCTGGCCGCCCTCGGCTACAGCCCGGACCGCATCGCCGCCCTCACCGGCCTCCCCCTGGGCAGAATCCGCTCCGTCGCCCGCACCCGAGCCTTCGTCCCCCTCGGGGGACCGGTTAATAAATGAACGCCCATTTACTAACGTGCTACGGTCGATCCCGAAGGAGGGTCCATGCCACGGCCACGCGTCACCAGCGACACCGACATCCTCGCCGCCGCAGGGCGCGCCATCGGCGCGCACGGTCCCGGCAGGCTCACCCTGGCGCATGTCGGCGCCGAAGCGGGGGTCTCCCCGGCGACCCTCTTGCAGCGCTTCGGGTCCAAGCGGGGCCTGCTGCTGGCGTTCGCCGCGGACGCCGCCGCCGGCGCCGCCGCGCCGTACCGCGGCGCACAGGCCGCGTACGAATCGCCCCTCGCGGCGCTGCACGCGGTCGCCGACGAGTTCGCCCGTCGCATGTCCACTCCCGAGGAGATGGCCAACCATCTTGGGATGCTCCAACTCGACCTGTCCGACCCCGAGTTCCGCGTCCATGCCGCCGCGCACACCCGCGCGGTCGACGCGGTGCTCCGAGAGCTCCTCGCCGACGCTGCCGCACGGGGCGAGCTCCCCGCCGGCGCGGACGTGCCGCGCCTCGCCCGCGCCGTGAAGATCACCATGGACGGCTCCCTGCTGCGGTGGGCCATGACCGGCGACGGCGATCCCGCCACTCTGCTCCACGACGACCTCGACCACTTGCTCAGGAGGCCCGCATGACGTTCGCCGCCACCGTCTTCATCGGTACCAGTCTCGACGGCTACATCGCCCGCTCGAACGACGACATCGAGTGGCTGACCTCGCGCGGCGAGAAGGCCGGCGACCTGGGTTTCTTCGCGTTCCTCGACTCGGTGGACGCCGTGATCATGGGCCGTAACACCTACGACAAGGTCATCGGCTTCGGTGAGGAGAACTGGCTCTACGGCGACCGTCACGTGGGCGTCCTGAGCACCACGCTCCCCGAGGACGCCGACCCGCGTGTCACCGTCTACCGCGACATCGACACCCTCGTCGCCGACCTCGACCAGCGCGGAGTCAAGCACGTCTACCCCGACGGCGGACGCCTCGTCCAGAGCTTCATCCGCGCCGGTCGCGTCGACCGCTTCATCATCAGCGTCGCCCCGGTCCTGATCGGGGGCGGCCACCGGCTCTTCGGCGAGCTGCACGACGACGTCCCCCTCCGCCTGGACGGGGTCGCGGCCCTCGGGGGCGGCTTCGCGCAGCTGACCTACACCGTGGAGAAGTAGCAGCCTGACTCGCGGGCGGCCGGTGACCGGAGAAACACCGTACGTCTCATGCACGCAGCGGGAGACGGCAGTTGCCCCGTACCCTCCGCCGCTTCGGCGACAAGATGGGCCAGGTCCTCCCACTTCCGGGCCACCTCCGCGATCGGCCGGTCCATCGCCACCCCCGCATGTCCTCAGGCCGGGTAGGTGATCGAGCCCAGGGGCGGGCAGAGCGCGAGCGTGGTACCGGCGCCGGGGCGCTCGACGAAGGCCCGGGCCTCGGCGGCCCGCCGGCGCCGGGATTCCCGGTCGTCGGCGAGCCACGCGTCGCGGGTGGCGCGGGTGTAGTCCCACGAGTCGTCGATGAGACTGAGGCTGGTGTTGCCTGAACTGCGCTGGAAGTCCAGCTTCAGGGCGGCCTGTTGGAGTGTCGTCTGGGTCGCGGCGAGATCGATGCGGGTGATCAGGATGCCGGGGGTGTTCGGTACGCGGGTCGGCATGGGGGCCTGCGGGAGCAGCGACACTCCGGTGTCGAGTCGGCCGATGTCGTCGATCATCGCTGTCTGGGCGTCCTGGGCCATGAGCTGCATTTCCCGGTGCAGCCAGAAGAGCTCGTCGAGGTCGGCCTCGGTGATGAGCATCCGCTGATACAGCGCTCGGAAGTACGGATCACCGTGCAGCGGACGCAGCGGGGCGGAGTGGAGCATCACGCAGTCGTTGAAACCGGCCGCCACCGCGGCGTCGAGGTGGACGACGGCCTGATCCCTCTGCCCGTGCGCGACGGCCAGGACGCCCAGCGTCGCCTGGCCCGCGGCGACGAGCCACGCGGCGTCAGGGCCGAGCACCGTGGCGCGCGCGATGACGTCATGGATGCCCGCGGTGGCCACCGCGGAGGGACCGCTGGTCCCTATCGCCACGAGCAGTTCGTGCACGCCGGCAGCCAGTGAGTGAACGGTGTCGGCCATGGATCTCCTCAGGCCTCGGTGGTGAAGAGCGAACAGGCGGGGTGCTGGGGTCTCCAGGGACCCCCGTGGACATGACGGACGGACGGGGTGAAAGGTTCCTTCTCAAGCCCAAGGCGTGAGCAGGAACCGCGACTGGCTGGCCTCTCGGCGGCGAGCGTGAGGAGACGGACCCACTGCCGTGGTGCGGTGGGCCGGCGCGGTGACCCGGCATCGGGAGACAACCATCGCCGACCACGTAGACCCAGGGTGTAAACCCGCGGGCCGATGCCGCACGGGCGGGGCTCGTGGCAGCGTTCCCATGTGCCCACGGACCGCCCGTCACGGCACGATTGACGATCCGTCATCAAAGGAGGGTCATGGCGACCGCACCGTTCATCAGCCGACAGGGCATGACGCGCCGCCGCATTCTGGGAGCAGCGCTGGCCGCCGGGACCACCGTCCCGCTTGCCGCGAGCGTCGGCCCCGTGTGGGCGGATTCGGGCACGGGCACGCCTGCGCCCGTGCGCTTCACGCTGCCCGTGCCCACCGGGCCGCACCCGGTGGGCACGGTCCCGCTGCGCCTCGTCGACCGGTCGCGCCCGGACGCCATCGCGGGCCCGGGGCATTCCCGCGAGCTGATGGCCACCGTCTGGTATCCCGCCCGGAACGTCGAGCGGTACCCGGTGGCGCCCTGGATGCCGGCAGGAGCCTTCCAGGCGTTCCTCGCCGACGCGGGGTTCGGCGACCTGGGCCTCCTGGTTCCGCTCACCGCCGGCCACATGGGCGCTCCGGTGCGGCGGTCGGGGCGACGGCTGCCCGTCGTCGTGTTCTCGCACGGAGCGCACAGCCACCAGGGGGACCACACCATCGTGGTCCAGGAGCTCGCCAGCCACGGGTACGCCGTGGTGACGGTGGCTCACCAGTACGACACGTACACCGTTCTTCCCGACGGCCGTGTCGCCGTCCCCCACCGCGACCGGAAGGCGCCGACCCTGCCCGGGGACTTCGCCGCGGATCTGCGCTTCGTTCTCGACTGCGTCGAGCGGCTCGCCGCCGGGTCCAATCCGGACGCCGACCGGCGGGAGCCGCCCACCGGGCTGCTCGGCTCGCTCGATCCGCGGCGCATGGGCGCGTTCGGCTGGTCGAAGGGCGGGACGGCCACCGCCTGCGCCACGCTCGCGGACGAGCGCATCCGGGCCGGGCTGAGTCTCGACGGCCCGATGGAGATGAACCCGCCACTGGCCGGGGAGCTGGACCGGCCGTTCATGCTGATGTCCGCCGCGTTCACACGAGCCACGGATCCCGCGGTCGCCACGTTCTGGTCGTGCCTGCGGGGCCGGCGGCTGAACATCCAGGTCCAGGGGGCGGCCCACGTCTCATACGGTGACAACGAGGCGCTGTATCCCCAGTTGGCGAAGCTGCTCGGATGGAGTGGGCGGCAGCTGGAGGACGTGATCGGCAGCCTCGCCCCCGACCAGGCGGTGAGGATCCAGCAGGCCTACCCGCTCGCGTTCTTCGACGAGCACCTGCGCCACCGCCGGGGGCACTTGCTCGACGGACCGTCCCGGGCCTTCCCGGCAGTGACGTTCCTTCCTTGAGTCCCCGGACCGGGGACCATGAGCTGTCCGGCCGGTCATGTGACTGTCGGCTGGTCGGATCGTCGTCCCATGTGTGGGGCGGGGTGATCTGTCGGATGCGGAGTGGGAACGGCTACGGCCGTTCCTGCCGGTGAGCAACGGTCGGTGCGCGCGGTGGCGTGATCACCGGCAACTTCGCGACTCCATTCGTCCCGGCGGGCGCCAGGCCGCATGTCGTTCGGTCCCACGGTGCACGGGCACCCAAGCCGGCCGGCGCCCGGTAGCCGGGCGTGCCTGAAGCAGGCGCTGCGAAAGGGGCGCCGAGTCGGGCGCTGGTTCCGGCCAAGTTTGACAAAGTTTGTCGTTTTCGTGATCAAGTTGTGTAGTTTTCGAGCGATCCGGAAGGCGTGACCTGCCTTCGAGTCAGGCGCTCCAAGGTCCGGCGGTCATGCCGACCCTTCTCATTGTCTTCACAGACGGGCATCGTGATGAGTGATACGAGCACCGGAACACCTGGCACCACCCCCAAAGCCACCCCGACGAACACCACCACGCCGTCGAGTACGTCGCCGAAGTTCGAGGTGGACAAGGCGATGCTCGACGGTCCGACGCCGAAGGACCTTCTGCCGACCACCGGCAACTACCCGGTGGAGATCGTCCGGTACCGCTCGGTGGTGCTCACCGACATCCCCGGAGCGAAACCGGCGCGCAAGCTGACCGGTGCCATCGACCTCGGCGAGGAGAACCTGCCGTTCTACGACCGGCCGGCCGAGGGCATGATCGTCACGACGGAGCAGAGCTGGTCGGCCCAGGGCGTCACCCTCGGCCGGCTGCTGCACAGCCTCGCGCTCGCGCCCGGCGAAAGCACCAGGGTCGCGGTCGTCGACTGGCAGCGCAGCACCAAGGTCACCGGCACCGAGACGGCTTCTGAGAACGAAGCCCTGGCCGGAACCACTGATCAGAACCGTTCGATCAGCGAGGTCGCGAACGCGATCGCTCGCGAGGAGCAGTACGGCACGTCCCAGGCGTCTCAGGCAAGCAAGTCATCCAGCTCGGGCGGCAGCATCGGTGTTGCGTTATTCGGCATGGGGGCCGGCGGCAACTGGGGCGAGTCGTCGAACACCGGCTTCACGACCGCGGTGTCGCGTTCCACCGGCGTGAAGTCGGTCGCGGAGGAGGCGGCGCAGCGTATCAGCGCGCGGACCCAGCAGCTGGCGACCGCGGCCCGGAGCCGGAACATGACGGTCGTGCGCGAGACGACGCAGTCGGAGAAGGACCAGGTCGTCACCCGGGTCGTCACCAACTACAACCACATGCACGCGATGTCGGTGCAGTACTACGAGGTCGTCCAGGTCTACAACGTGACGACGAAGCCGACCAAACTGGAACGCTGCCTGTTCATCCCGCTGCAAGAGCTCACCTTCAACTACACCAGCCTCCAGCGGTACAAGGAGGCGCTCGCATCGGTGGCGCCGGCCGACTGGGCGGCGAAGATACGGGCCGCGAACCCGTTCGACACCACTGTGCGCAAGCTCAACGCGTGTTCGGCTCCGGAGACGCCGTCGGTCCCCCAGGTGTTCGACGGGGTAGAGCTGGTAGACATCGCCGCATCGGCCATGGGGACCTACGGGGTGCGCAAGTCCGACGGCAGTCCGGTGAAGTTCGATCCCGTGTCCCGGCAGTGGAACCCGATGCCCACCACCGGCCTGAACACCGAACTCATCCGCATCGCGCCGGGCAAGAACACCGTGTGGGCGCTCAGGAACGACAACCTGCTCCTGCAATTCGACGGGACGACCTGGCGACCCGACCCGCAGGGCTGGGCGGGGCTGAGCCTCGCCTGCGGCTCTGACGGCACGCTCTACCTGGTCGGCATGGACAATTCGCTCTACCAGCGCGACCCGAACGGCGCGTCGCAGAACCTGAAGATCACCGCCGACGATGTAGCCGTCGTCGGAAAGAACAAGGTGTGGTACTGCCGGCAGGGGCGGACGTGGGAGCGCAACGGCACCAACTGGGTGGAGCGGACTCCGGCGCCGAACGTGCAGCGCCTGTCCGCCGGCCCGGACGGCGTGCTCTGGGGCGTCGCGGCCGACGGCAAGTCCCACGTGGTGGAGGCCGGTGCGACGACCTGGACTGCCCCCAAGTACTTCGCCGGGGTCCCCGGACTGGTGGATGTCGTCTCGTCCGTCGGCGGAGAATACTGGGCGCTGATGAGCAACGGGTACATCCTCCGGCTGCTCACCGCCGCACGCGAGGCACCGGTCGCCTTCGACGTCCCGCCGAAGACCGACTCTCCCTACGCGTCCAAGATCGACGTCTGGTACGACGAGTTCGGGATACGCAGCCTCCAGGTGGTCTTCCCGGGCCACACCTTCCGCTGCGGCGACACCGGCGGCTCCGGCGTGCTGCAGCGCGCCTCGTACGCCTTCGCAGGCGCCGACAAGCTCATCTCCGTCGACGCCTGGGCCGGTACGGCCGCCCGCGGCAGTCTCGCCGGACTGCGCCTGACGATGGCCTCGGGCGTGGCGAACTTCGGGATCGCCGAGACCACCACCGCCGCCCCCGACCTGTCCGAGGACGCCGGCGGCGCGGCCATCTGCGGACTGTTCGGTTCGACGGTGAAGTCAGGCACCCGCACCTACCTCGCTTCACTCGGATTCCACGTGCGCGGCGGGAACGTGCCACAGGCGGTTCTGGACCACCTGAACGACAACCGCCGCCACTACAGCCAGGCCGTGTGGGCCAACGCCGACGAGCTGACACTCAGCCGCATCCTCGCCAACTACTCGTACACGCCCCCGGGCTCGAACGCCGCACCGGTCCTCCTCGGCACGCTCCTGGACCCCAAGCCGATCGCCGCCACCGGCAACTACCTCGGCTTCCGGTGGAACTTCAGCAGCGAACAGGAACGAGAGGCGTGGACCAAAGCCCGCCAGCCGGGCGATGCCACGTTCGGGGCGCCGGTGACCAACACGATCGCCATCGCCACCAAGGGAGTCTTCGCCGAGGCCGTGCTGGGCCGGGCCAACTCGGCGGAGAAGATCGACCTCACCCGTTTCTGGAACTGGAAGGACTCGCCCATCCAGATCACGCCGGCCGACATCGCACCGGTCTCCACCGGAACACGGGCGCAGAACCTCGACGTCACGGCGGCCGGCATGGGAGCTTCCCAAGCGAAGTTCACGCCGCTCGCGGCGATGCCCGACCCGACCGCCCTGCAAGCGGCGCAGGCCATGGTCACCGCGAACCTGTTCCGCGACATGAGCGGCCTCAGCAACATGAGCCAGGTACTCACCAAGGGCATCGAATCCGCTGCCGGCAACGACAAGGCCGCCGGAGAACGCGCCCAGGAGGCCCTGAAGACCGCCACCGAACACCTGCAGAAGATGGCCCAGATCGCCGTCGACGCAGCCGGAAAGGCGGCACCGGCCCTGACCGGCGGTGCCGGCAACCTCAGCGCCCTCGGCGGCATGCTGAACCAGGGCGGCAAGACCGACGCGCCGCCGGACGACAAGTCCGCGGATGAAGACTGATCACCGGCACTACGCGGGCCCGGGCCACCGCCCGGGCCCGTCCCGTCCGGACAGCACCACCTGTCCCGTGGGTGGGCCGACGATCCTTGGGTTGCACGTCTCTTCCCGCTCCCGGCCGCCATGAACTCCGTATCCAGCAGCTTGGACTTCTCCGTCGCAGCCTGGGTGAGTGCATTGCCCGACCTTGATTTGTTCGGGCAGACCGGCTGGTGGCCTCTGCGGCACACTCGCCGGCCGTGGTGCTCACGCTGCTGCGTCGTGCCGCATGTTCCACGATTACCCCTCGATCGGTGAGATGCGCCCGTCGCCCGCCGAGCGTGGACACGCCGTTCGCCGGTCAGGCCCGGCAAGTCCGTCCGCGTCACCCGTCCGGCGGACTCGCCGCGCGGGCGGTGGACGGCGCTCATAGCGTCGGCCCGGATGAGGTTCGCCGTAGCACCTGGGAGATGCCGATGACGGATGAGTCGATGGAGAAGCCGGCCACGGAGGCGTGGATCTACGGGTATCCGCTGGTCACGGCGGCCCTGACCAAGGACTCCATGACGGCGGTGCCCGCCCGGGACGACGCGCGGCGGAAGGCCCCGGTCAACCAGTTCTGCTACATGCGCGCCACCCCGGACGCCTCCTTCACCGAGGTCGTCTCACCGAACGCCGACACCCTGTACTCCAGTGCCTGGCTCGATCTGTCCGACCAGCCCCTGGTGCTGACCCTGCCCGACTTCGGCGACCGGTTCTGGATGGTCCCGATCCTGGATGCCTGGTCCAATGTCTGCGCCGTCGTCGGCCGACGCGAGTACGGCCCGTCCGCGGGCCCGTTCCTGATCGTCGGCCCGTCCTGGTCGGGAGCGACGCCGCCCGGGCTGACCCTGCTGAAGTCGCCCACCGCAGTGAACTGGATCATCGCCCGGTACGCGACCAGCGGCCCGTCCGACTTCCCGGCCGTGAACAAGCTGCAGGACGAAACCCGGCTGATTCCGCTGTCGCGGTGGACCGGCGACCCCGCCGACTATTCTCCTCCCACCGACGTGCCTGTCTCCGCCGGTGTCGACACCACGACGGCGCCCGTCGACCAGGTCCACGCGCTCGGTGGCCGCGAGTACTTCACCCTCCTCAACCGGATGATGGTGGACAACCCCCCTGACCCCGCCGACGCACCGGTCCTGGGCCGCCTGGCCAAACTCGGCATCGCACCCGGCGCGAGCCTGGACGACCTGTCCGCCCAGCAGCTCGCCGCCCTGGAGGCGGGCGCGCGGCGAGGCCCGGAGACCCTGCGAGACCTGCTCGAGCAGGCGGAGTCCGTGAACACGGGCGGGTGGGCCGTGCACCGAGGCCTCGGGGGCTACGGAACGGACTACGCCAAGCGCGCGGTCATCACCCTCGTCGGGTACGGGGCCAACCTCGACGCCGACGCGCTGTATCCGCACGCCACCGCCGACGCCGACGGCCGGCCCCTCGACGGGGCCCACAGCTACGTGCTCCACTTCGACGCCGATCAGATCCCGCCCGTCGACGGCTTCTGGTCCCTCACGATGATGAACGAGCGCCATCTCTTCGCCGACAACGCGCTGAACCGGTATGCGATCGGCGACCGCAGCGGCATGCGGTCCAACCCCGACGGCTCCCTGGACGTCTACGTCCAGCACGACCACCCGGGCCCGGACCGCGAGGGCAACTGGCTCCCCGCACCCGCGGGCAGATTCAACGTCTTCCTCCGCCTGTACTGGCCCCGGCGGCCCGCCCTCACCGGCGACTGGACGCCGCCCGCACTGCAGCGCACAAGCTGAATCCTGCGGGTTCCGGTATTTCCCCGAAGGATTCCTCGTCGAGCGCCATCAAGCCGCCCGGGGACCGCAACTGGGGCCCGCCTGCTTCAGGAGACCAGCTCGTAGATACTTACGGCGGTCAGCCAGAGACCGGCGAGCAGGGAGATCGTGACAATCAGCTGTTCCTGATGCTGGCCCAGCCAGTTCCGCAGGGCGTTCAGTCGGGCGTACGCGGCCGTGGGCGCCCAGACCGCGTACATCTCCATGACGATGAGGCTGAGGGTGGCCAGCAGGCAGTAGCCGGTCAGCGCGAGCCAGTCGCCGGCGGTGGAGAGGTTCGCCTCGAGGGCAGTGGCGGCCCCGGCGCCGACCAGGCCCCAGGGCTGCAGCAGCCACGCCAGACCCGCCGCCGTGACCCAGGAGGCGTTGTCGATCCGAGCGGCCCAGCGCGGTGGACCGTGCGGGCGCGGCGGCCGGCGGTGCCGGTGCGCGCCGTACAGCACCAGGGCCAGACCGATGGCGAGTTTCGCGGCGATCGCGGTGGTCGACGGCGCACTGTGCCGGGCCGGGGGCTGGCCGCCGGTCAGCAGCACCACGACGGCGATCACGGTGATCAGGTTAGCCAGCCACGACAACAAGAACGCCAGACCCTGACGGACGCCGCGCCGCGAGGAGAGCAGCAGGATGAAGGCGCTGTTGTGCAGGGGCCCCAGGGTGATGGCCGTACCGATCACCACCAGGTCGAGAACCATCGGGCCAGTCGCTCCTGGAAGTCAGGGTCGTCGACGCCCCATGGGCGAGGGACCAGCCGACAGATGGGTGCGGCGCTGCCACGGTGCCGCATCCCGACTGTGCAGGCGGCGGCCTGGCGGGTCAAGCAGGCCACGCCCATGAAGCCCTGTCGGGCCGTTTGGGATGCCGAATAGATCCGCGACCACAGACGCAAGTCGCGCACCGCCGCTCCCCAGGTCGCCTTCACCTTGGCAGCGTCGGCCTTCGACGCCAAGAGCTCGTACCGCTCGGTGTACCGCCGCAGCTCGTCCACCAGGTCGTCGATGGGCTCGTTGACGCGGTCGACCTCCAGAAGCATCGCCGGTACTGAAGCGTCTGGGCGCGCATCGCCGGGTCGGCGTACTGGGCGTAGCCGTAGGACAGCTTCTGGGTGATCTCGGTCTGCCGCCACGGCGGCGCCGACCCGGCGCTACGGGAAGCGGGCCTAGCCCTTGGGGGCGGGCGCGGGGATGTAGGTGAGGACGACGACGCCGGTGTCGAGCACCTCGGTGTGCGTGTGGGTGAGGCGGTGCTGGAACCCGTCGGTGACGAGGGTTCCGCCGCCGGCGATCACCGGGTGCACCCAGAAGTGGACCTCGTCGAGCAGGCCGTGCGTGAGCAGGGTCTTGGCGACGGGACCGAAGCCGTACATGAGGATGTCGCCGCCCGGCTGTTCCTTGAGCGCGGTGATGGCCTCGACGGCAGCGTCCTGGGGGATGACGGTCGTCCTGCCCCAGTCGCCTCCGGTGAGGGTGGAGGAGACGACGTACTTGTCGATGCTGTTCATGCGGTCGGCGAACGCGTCGGCGCCGGCTCGCTGCGACCACGCGGGCTCGAAGTTCAGGTAGGTGTCACGGCCCATCAGGAGGGCGTCGGCGGCGAAGAGCAGCTTGTTGGCGTAGCGCTCGAGGTCGTCGCTCCAGTAGTCGAAGGACCACTGGTCGAGCTTCTCCGAGTCGCCGTCGAGGGAGAGGTACGTGGAGTTGATGATCTTGCGCATGGTGGTGTACTTCCTTGGTGGGAAAGGGGGTTGCTGAAGGTGAGCGGACGATCGGTCACCGGATCAGGAGGACCGCACCGGCCGGTAGTCGAGGACGATCGCGCCGGAGCTGAGGGCCGCCGTGCCGGCGAGCGTCCATGTCCGTCCGACGGCCCCGTCGGAGAAGAGGCGGCGGCCGGCGCCGACGACCACCGGGTGGAGGAAGAGCTTGAGTTCGTCGACCAGGTCGTGGGCGATGAGGTGGTCGACGAGGGTGACGCTGCCGTAGACGAGCAGGTCCTGTCCGGGCTCGGACTTGAGTTTGGCCACCTGCTCGACGACGTCGTCCTCGATGAGGACGGCGTTCCACTCCGCCTTGTCGAGCGTGGTGGTCGCGACGTACTTCGGGATGCTGTTCATGCGGGCGGTGAAGGGGTCCGACTCGTCCCGGGCCGGCCACGAGGAGGCCATCTCCTCGTACGTGACGCGACCCATCAGGAGTGCCCGGCTCGCGAGCAGTTGTCCGTGCTGGTACTTGGCGTGCTCGTCGTTCCAGAAGGGGCCGGTCCACGCGGGTTTCTCGACCACGCCGTCCAGGGACACGTACATGACGACGACGACCTTGCTCATGAGTGCTGCTCCGTTCTCGTAGGGCCGGGGGCGCGACCGAGGTGCGGCCAGGGTGCGACCAGGACACGACCGAGCGATGCGACGACCGAGAGGCGATCGACGGCGAGGTCGGGGTGTGGTCGGGGTCTGGCCGGGGTGTGGTGCGGGGGCGCGTCCGGGTGCCGCGTCCTTCGCGGTCGACCGAGGCGGTCCGTCCGTCGAACGCGGTGACCTCAGCATCCAAGAACGGCGGATCCGCCGACAAGAACGGAAGAAGGCACGCTGCGTTGAGCGTGGCTTCACGAAGGGGGAGGGGAAGGACATGCTGGAGCGCATGGAGCTGGAGGCGTTCCTCACGCTTGCCGAGGAACTGCACTTCGGGCGTACGGCGGAGCGGCTGCGCGTGACGACGAGCCGGATCAGTCAGACCATCAGGAAGCTGGAGCGCCGCGTCGGCGCGCAGTTGTTCGTACGGAACAGTCGCAGCGTGACTCTGACGGAGGTGGGGGAGCGGTTGCGGGACGACCTGCTGCCGGCCTACGAGCAGATCGGTCTCGGGCTCGCGCAGGCCATCGCGACCGCTCGGGGTGTACGGATCAAGGGGGTGGTGCGGGTGGGCTGGTCCGGGCCGTGGTGCGGGAACCTGATGGTGCGGGCCGCGGACCTGTTCCGCGCCCGGTATGCCGACTGCGAGGTCGAGATCCAGGAGATCCAGCTGTGTGATCCCCTGGGCGGCATGCGGGCCGGCACCGTCGATGTGCAGATGACCGAGTTCCCGATCAACGAGCCGGACATCACCACCGGGAGGGTGCTGTTCGAGGAACCGCGGTCCCTGATGGTCCCCGCTGACCACCCGTTCGCCTCCAGGGAGTCCGTCTCGCTCGAGGAGCTCGCGGACACCGTTCTGGTGACCCTCGCCGACGCTCGCATCCCGCGCTATTGGATGGACCGCTACTTCCCCCGCCGTACCCCTGCGGGGCGTCCCATCCCTCAAGGGCCGGCGACGACGTACTGGCCGGAGGTCCTGGTCCATGTCGCGTCCGGTGTCGGCGTCAGCACCGTCGCCGCCCGGGCCGAGCAGTTCCACACCAGACCGGGGATGGTCTTCGTGCCCGTCCACGACGCGTCGAGCATCGACTACGGCTTGATGTGGCCGACCGCGGGCAAGAACCCCCTGGTGGAACCCTTCCTGGACGTCATCGACGAAATCGCCCCGCCGGCGCGGGAGGCCCCGGGCCAGGGCCCGGGGAGGCGGACCTGATGATCTTTGATCTGTACGAAACGCCCTACGGCCTGTTGTGAAAGTGCCGAATCCGACCAAGCTGACCCGACGTCACCGCGCAGGCGTCCGCCGCCTGATTCGGCCTCTTCACCGCGCTCGCCGGCGCGATCGAAGAGGCCGCTAGAGGGTTACAGGGGGGGTGTCAGTTATGGCCGCGAGGGGCGTGGCCTGCGGGGTTCTGGTTCTCGGACTCCTGAGTCAGTGAACTGCCCTTGCAGGACGGTTGCTGGCCGCCGGGCTCATGGCCCGCGTTGTTGGTGCAGGAAATGTCCACCGGCTGAATCTTGGCCTCCGCGATCGAGGCCCCACCGAGACCCAGTGCGAAGGACGCCGCCACGGCGGCGAGTGCAGCACCGATCCTCTTGGTCTTCGTGGTTCCGGTCATGATGTGCTCGATTCCACGGGCGCGGTACTTGCTGCCCACGTTTGTCCGGTGCGCGCCATTTGTCAAGGAATATGCTGCATGCATAGGTGCATGGGATAAACCGCTCGGTACGGGGTCGGTTGAGACCGTGCCCTGTATGGCGAGGCGGAGGAGTCGCTCGTAGTAGCAGACGGCTGCGGCGAGGTCGGGAAGACCGGGCAGTCGCGGGGGCGGCGGTCGTGGCGGTGGTTGAGCCCGCGGTACCTGGTGAGTCACGGCATGGTCCGCTGAAAGGTGTGTGCCGGAAGGGCTCTAGGCGTGGGCGCGGCAGAAGGCGCGCACTGCCGCCGTGAAGGCCTCCGGCGCCTCCAGGTTGCTCACGTGGCCCACCGCGGGGATCACCACCAGCTCGGCGTGCGGGATCGCGGCCTGGAAGGCGTGGGCCACGGCAAGGGGGGAGCGGGCGTCGCGCTCGCCCCACAGCAGGAGGGTCGGCGCCGTGATCCGGGGCAGCAGGTCCGTCTCGTCGGCCTCGGCCATCAAGGAGAGCTGCGCGGCCATGGTCTCCGGCCGCACGTCCCGGCCCATGTCCTCCAGCAGCACCGCGAAGCGCTCCGGCGGGCCGGCGGCGTAGAGCCCCGGCAGTGTCGGGTCGAACTCCTCCCGAGGGGCGGCGAGCATCCGCCGTGCTCCCTCGACCCGCGCCGCGACCTCCTCCGGGGGCAGCGAGCCCTTCCAGCCGGCGTACGTGTCCACCATCAGCAGCGACCGCACCAGGTCCGGCCGCCACCGGTACAGCTCCAGGACCACCGTCCCGCCCCAGGACAGGCCCGCGACCTGGGCGGGCCCGAGCCCGACGTCCTCGATCACCGCGGCGAGAGCGCGCGCGAAGTCCGCGAGCCCGAAGCCCGGCGGCAAGGCGCCGGACCGCCCGGACCCCGGCTCGTCCCAGGCCACCACCGTGAACTCGTCCGCCAGCGCTTCGACTTGCGGCTGCCACATCCGCCCGTCGACGCCGGCCCCGTGAACGAGGACCACGACCGGCCCGCGTCCCTTCCGCGTATAGGCGACGTCGACGTCGCCGACCCGCACCACTGCCATGACTCCAGGCTAGTGCGAGTCGGCGGATCGGGGGATTCGGCCGGCTAGCCCGGACGGACCGCGGCTTCGACGTCGGCGAGGTGGGCGGCGAGGATCTCCTCGAAAGCGGCGCGGCGGTCCGCCCCGAGGGGGCGGACGTCCCTGGCGAAATGGGCCAGGGCCGGGAAGTGCTCGGGGTCGGCGCCCAGCACCGCCACGCGGAACAGCTCCAGGCCCTGCTCACGCTCCTCCGGGGTGACCGTGCCGGCCCCGGCCTCGGAGGCGATCAGTGCGGCGATGAGGACCGCGAGCCGGTGGTAGCGCACCGGAATCTCCTCGTCGGGCAGTCCCGAGGCGCGCAGTGCCTGGAGCGCCTCTTCCATGACCAGCCGGGATCCGGTGCCGCCCGACGCGTAACGTCCCCATACCGCGGCGAGCTGAGGCTGCCGGCCGAAGGCCTCCCGCACGCGCAGGGCCAGGGCCGTGACGCGCTGCTTCCAGTCGCCCTCGGCGCGGTGGCCGTCCATGGCGGCGACCAGGATCCGGTCGGCGACCGCGCGCAGCAGTTCGGTCTTGCTGCGGAAGTGTCGGTAGAGGCTGGAGGAATCGGTCCCGAGGGTCGCGGCCAGCTTTCGCACGCTGAACGACTCGGCGTCGCCCGTGCGCAGCAGTTCCGCCGCCGCATCAAGGATTTCTTCGGTCGACCAACGCCTTCGGCCTGCCATCTTGCTCCTCTCGCCGAACTTCAGCCTAGCCTATGCACTTGGTGTTGCACGCACCGCGTGCATAATGAGGACATGAGCTTGCCGGGAGGTGTGCCCGGCAGGAGGCGGCCGGGGTCAGGCGACCGACCGATGCGGAGCCCCGGGGGATACGAAGGGACGCATGACGTGAAGAACCCACTGGATTCAGCGGCGCTGGACGCGGCTGTCGAAGCCGTCCACCGCGCCGGGATGCCGGGCCTGTTCGCCGAGGTGCGGGACGGCGACCAGGTCTGGCGAGGCGCCGCCGGTGTCGCCGATGTGGCCACCGGCCGCCCCGTCACAGCCGACATGCGGCACCGCGTCGGCAGCATCACCAAGGTCTTCACCGCCGCGGCGGTGCTGCAGCAGGTGGAGAAGGGGCGGATCGGGCTCGACACGCCGATCGGCCGTTACCTTCCGAAGCTGGTTCCCGGAGAGCGCGGTGCCGCGATCACGGTCCGGATGCTGCTCAACCACACCAGCGGCCTCGCCGAGTACCTTCCGTACGCCTATCCCTCCCTCAAGGCGTTCCCCGACCTCGCGAACACCGGGCCCCAGAGCCTGGACGACCACCGGTTCACGCGGTTCGACCCCGTCGACCTGATCGAGATGGGGGTCACCGCACCTGCCGTCGGCCTCCCGGGCGGCACGCCAGGGGTGTACTCCAACACCAACTACCTGCTCCTCGTCCAACTCCTGGAACAGGCGACGGGCACCACGGCCGAGCGGTACATCACCCGGAACGTCATCGAGCGCGCCGGGCTCCGGGACACCGAACTCCCCACGGAGCCGTACGTCAGCGGGCCGCACTCGCTGCTCTACGAGTCGTGGTTCGGCATGATCGACCCGCCGCGCGACTACAGCGTCTACGACATGTCATGGGTGGGGCCGTCGGCCTCGCTGATATCGACGGTCTCGGACCTCAACCGCTTCTCTCGCGCACTGCTGGCCGGGAAGATCGTCAGCCTGCCGTCACTGGCGCAGATGCAGCACACCGTCCCGGTCGTCTCCCAGGAAGGACGGGTGATCGACTACGGCCTCGGCCTGCACCCGATGGAGGGTCCTGGTGAGGGTGTCTTCTGGGGGCATGGCGGCACCGTCTGGGGTGGTGGAGCGCTGGCGATGATCCGCGCCGACGGCGAGCGGCAGATGGCGGTCGCGGTGAACAGGCAGAGGTGGAACGAGCTCGACTCCTCCGGCAATCCGCAGCCCCATCCCATCGACGGCGCGCTCGCGGCCCTGTACCGCGCGGCGATGTACGGCTGAGCGGCTCCGCGCAGGTGACGTAGCCCTGCAGCCGTCACCTGAGCAACGCAGCTCAGCATCGCTGTCCCGGCCGGCCGGAACCTCCGGCCGGGACAGCGGGCGCCGGCGCGGTCTACTGGCGGCCGACCGACATGTAGGTGAAGCCGAACTCCCGCATCCGGACCGGGTCCAGCAGGTTCCGTCCGTCGAAGAGGACCGGCTGCCGCATCGCCGCGGCCGCCCGTGCCCAGTCGACGTCCTTCAGCTGCGGCCACTCCGTGACGAGGACCGCCGCGTCCGCACCGTCCAGGGCCTCGTCCGGGCTCGCGTACCGGGTGGCGGACAGCCACGGCTCCGTTTCGCCGTGCCGGGCCAGCGGGTCCCAGCACCGCACGTGCGCGCCCTCGGCGGCGAGCCGCGACGCCAGGACGGTCGACGGAGCCTCGCGCATGTCGTCCGTACCCGGTTTGAACGCCATGCCCAGCAGCACGATCTCCCGGCCGGCCAGATCGCCGAGGACGTCCTTGAGCCTCTGGACCGCCCGCCGCTTCTGGATGTTGTTCACATCGATCACCGCCGACAGCAGCATCGGATGGAAGCCGGTGTTGCTCGCGAGCTGCCGCAGCGCCTCGGAGTCCTTGGGGAAGCACGAGCCGCCCCATCCGATCCCCGGACGCAGGAAGTGCGGGCCGAGCCGGTGGTCGAGCCCGACCGCGCCCAGGACCTCCATCGCGTCCGCCCCGGTGTTCTCGCACAGGGTCGCGATCTCGTTCGCGAAGCTGATCCGTGTGGCGAGCAGCGCGTTCGACGCGAGCTTCACCATCTCGGCCGACCGGACGTCCATCGTCACGACGGGCGCTTCGATGCCCTCGTGCAGCTCGGCGACGAGCGCCGCGGCTGCCGGGTCGTCGGTGCCGATGACGATCCGGTCCGGGTGCATGAAGTCGCTCACGGCGCGGCCTTCGGCGGTGAACTCCGGGTTCGACACGTAACCGGTGCCCGTGAGCCCGGCCTCGTCGAGCGCGGCGCGGGCCCGGGCGCCCGTGCCGACCGGCACCGTCGACTTCACCACGACCGCGCGCAGATGCGCGGCGCCGGCCAGGGACCTGACGACGGACCACACCCGCGACAGATCGGCGTCGCCGGACACGGAAGGCGGAGTGTCGACACACACGTAGGCGACCTCGGCTCTGTCCAGCGCCTCGTCGAGATCGAGCGTGAACCGCAACCGCTCCTTGTTCCCGGCGATCATGTCGCCCAGGCCCGGCGCGTAGATCGGCACGTCACCTCCTTCGAGGATCCGGACCTTCTCCGGGTCGATGTCGCGCACGACGACCCGATGGCCGAGCTCCGCCAGGCACGCACCCGTCACGAGGCCGATGTAACCCGCGCCGAAGACCGCGACCCGTCGGTGCCGGCGCTCACGCCGGTCCTGCCGATCTGCGTCGGCGAGCGCCCGCGGCGGTCAGGCGCCGAGCAGTTCGGTGACGAGCCGGACGGCCTCGGGCACCTCGACGTGGTCGTCCGGGGTGGCGAGAACTCGGCGAGCTCGTCGTAGCCGACCTCGTGAGCGGAGGCTGCGTGCCGACGTCGCCAAGAGCACCATCTACCGCTGGTGGAAGTCCAAGGCGGTCCTCGTGATGGACGGCTACCGCGCGGTCGTCGAGCAGCGGATGCCCGAACCCGACACCGGCTCGCTCGCGGGGTGACCTGACCGCCTTCGCCAACGCCCTCTACGGCGTGTCCGATCACTCGCTACGGATGCGGACCCTGCGCGGCCGGTAGGGGCGCTGGGCGGGGGCTCGGCCGGCACCAGCGGACGAGAGTTGTGGCGGTCAGCCGCGGGTCGGGCCGGGGGACCGAAGGAGGCCTCCGCGAAGGGGACGAAGCTCACGGTACGGCGGAGTGGTCTTCGCGTACACCGGCCCGGATTTCCGGGCCGCCTTCAAGCCGCCGGACTGCAAGGGGACGGCCCTCTGAGACTCCGCACGGAACGACTTCAGGCATCGGCGGCAGATGAGTGCGCATCCGAGGGTGGGGCAGGAGCCGTGGACGGGTTCCACCGCGTCACCCCACCGGTCGGTCCGGCAGCCGAAAGCCGTTGAACAGGTCGTCCATGCCACGCAGGGCGAGCCGGACAGGGGTGGCACGGACCGCGATGTCGCGGGCCGACACGGCCAGCGGGTGACGGAAGGCGCCCAGCCGACCGACGCGGCGGGCACGGACGCGCACGGCATCGGTGCGGTCGCGACGGGCGGCGGTGTACGCGGCGAGGGCAGCCGGGACGCCGTGCGCACCGTCCCCGCCATCCGCGCAGTCCGTGCCGTCCGCACCGGCGCCGTCGTCCCCGGCGGGCAGGAGGTGGGCGAGGACCACCGCGTCCTCGATGGCCTGGCAGCCGCCCTGGCCGAGGTTCGGTGCCATGGCGTGGGCGGCGTCGCCGAGCCAGGCGATCCGGCCGTGGTGCAGCCGGGGGAGCGGGGCGGCCAACTCGTAGAGGTCGTGCCTCAGGACGTCGCCGGGGGTGAGCCGGTCGACGCGGTCCAGCAGCGCCGGAATCGGGTGATGCCACGAGCCGAACCGACGGCGGAGTTCGGCACGGGGGTCGTCCGACCGGCCACCGGCCGGAACGGCCGCGGTGGCGTAGAGGTAGAACCGGCCGTCGGAGAGCGGGGTCACGCCGAACCGCTCGCCCCGCCCCCACGTCTCGCTCATCGCCTGGATCCCCAGGTCCGGAGCTTCCACCAGGGCCCGCCAGGCGGTCTCGCCGACATAACGCAGGCCGGGGTGGCCGGAGAAGTGCGCGCGGCGCAGCGGACTGTGGATCCCGTCGGCGGCGACGACCAGGTCCGCGGGAAGGCCGGGAAGGTCCGGTCCGTCTTCCGTGCGCGGGACCGGGCGGCCCCCGGCGTCGTCGACGGCGGTCACGGTGGAGCCGTAGAGGAGAGCCCCCGCCGGCAGGGCGGCGGCGAGAGCGACGTTGAGGGCCGGGCGCGGGACGGCGATCGGGGACATCCCGTAGCGCGCCGCCAGGTCGGCGGTGGCGACCCGGACGAGCCACCGGCCGTCGGAGCGGCGCACCCCCATCGCGCCGGGTACGGCGCTGCCGGTGACGCGCGTGACGTCGACACCGATGGCGTCGAGTGCGCGCAGCGCGTTGGGGGCGAGGCCGATCCCGGCGCCGGTGACGGGGGGTTCGGGGGCGCGTTCGCAGACGGTGACGTGCCAGCCGCGGCGGTGCAGGGCCACAGCGGCCGTGAGCCCGCCGATCCCGGCTCCGACCACGACCACGCGACGACTCGGCATGGAGCCCCACCCCCTGCGTTCCGGGCACTCGCCGCCGCCGTGGAACCGCAGCCGTGCGGTCCGTACGAACCCGAGCGCCGCGCGACCGTCGCGCGCGTACGACGGTAGTCGTCGCCCGTCGCGCGTGCATCGTGACACCGGACCCGTACGACACTCGCACGCCGCCGCATTGCAGCAGCGGGCTGCGGAGACCCCGCGCCGAACGCGTCCTGATCCTCGGGACGCGCCACGGTCGCGCATGACAGGTGCTGCGCCGCCGAGTCGACGGTCGGCTCAGGGATCCGGGTGCGTGTGATCATCGAGGAATGGATCATGATCTCGGATGTGGCGCTGAGGCGGCCGAAGCGGGTGCGGAGTACGTCGCATTGGTGTCGCTGGTCGAGCGGTCGGTGCGGGCGGGGGCGGGGGAGAGGGTTGTGGCCGTGCCGGTGGCCTGCCGGTTGTGCGGCTCGGACGGTGTGGACGAGTTCGAGGTGTGGGCGGGGGACTGCTACTGCGTCGGCTGCCTCATAGCGATCGGGGTGTGGCACGGGGACGACCCGGCGACGTTTCCCTCGGAGGTGCTTTCCTTTCCCTGGCGACTCGTACCGTCCGTGACCCCGCTTCCTTCGCTGTCGTCCGGGGACTACTTCAGATGCTCCGACGGAACCATGGTGTTCCAGGTGGCTGTTGCCATGGTGCTCGGCCAGGACGACATGGCGCGGCGCGTCTCTGTCGGCCTCCGGTGCTCGGAGCACGGCGGAATGTACTTGTACATCGACAACGCGCATGTGGAGCCGAGCGAATAGTCCGGCCGTTCCAAGGTGCCGCGGTCGGCGGGGCACACCGAGCGCGCCGGCGAACTGCCCCTTCAACACGAGGGGTTCCCGAGGGCCACTGGAGGGAGCACCCCCAACGGGTGTGAACCGCCACGCGGTGGGGGATCCGAGGCCTCAGGGGGGGACGCATGAACGAAGAGGGCCGCAGTATCGGGGAGTTGCTCGAGGACGAGACCGTACGCGAGCGGCGCGGCGCGCTGCGCGGGCGGATCCGTGCCGCCGGGATCACCGTCCAGGACATCCTGTGCTGCGAGGACAGCTCCGGATTCCTCGGGCCCGGACACGCGGACGCGTACACCGTGGTCCTGGCCCGGTCCGGCGGCTACCTCCGCCGGATCGCCGGCGAGGAGTTCTTCGTCGACGCGAGCGGCGGATACCTCACCCGGCCCGGCGACGAACACCGCGTCGCCCACCCGATCGGCCCCGGCGACCGGTCCACCGAGATCCGGCTCGGCGCCGAGCTGTTCGCCGACCGGTTCGACGGCCCGCCGCTCTCCCGCCGCTTCACGGTCACCGGTGCCACCGACGTGCACCACCGCGCCCTCCTGGCCGCGGCACGGCGCGGGGCCGAGGACTTCGAACTGGGGGAGCGGCTGCACCGCTTGCTCGACGACGTGGCCGCCTCCGCCGGACACTGGCGTACGGACACGAGCCGCCGCCCCGCCGCCGCCCGTGCCCACGCCAGGCTGGTCCGCGACGTCTGCGCCGTCCTGGCCGGCGGACCCCCGGGGCTCCTGCTCTCCCTGGAGGAGCTGGCCCGCGCGGTAGGCGCCTCGCCGCACCATCTCAGCCGCGTCTTCCGCGCCGTCACCGGCACGACCCTCACGCACCACCGCAACGAGTTACGGCTGCGGGGCGTCCTGCACGCGCTGGAGGAGGGCGAGGGCGGCCTGCGCACCCTCGCGTACGCCTACGGGTTCGCCGATCAGGCCCATCTGACCCGGGTGTGCCGCAGCCATACGGGGTGCGTCCCCAGCGCCTTGAGGGGTGTTCTCGCGGATCGCGCATGAATGTCCAACGCCCCGGTGCGGGGACCGCCGCAGACTGGCGGCGGCCGGAGCCCCGGCTGGTGCGGTGCTCCCCGCGGGTGGTGCACGGCGCTCCGTCTTCCTCGTGGGGGAACGTGACGATGACCTTCCTGACCAGAGCCGGTACGGCAGCGGCGGCCGCCCTGACGGCCGTCGTGTGCGTGGGTTCCGCACCGGTGGCCGCCCCGGCCCCGTACCGCGTGATCCCGACCGGCCCGACCGCCATCACCGCCCCATCCGTCACGGCGCCAGGGCTCACCGATCCGCGCCCCTGCCCCGGGCAGACCGACGTGACCTGCGCCGATCTCACCGTGCCTCTCGACCGTACGGGCGCCGTGCCGGGGACCCTGAAGCTCCGGACCGCGGTCTTCGGCGCCGCCGACGCGCCCAAGGGGACGCTTCTCTTCCTCACCGGCGGCCCCGGCCAGCCGGGCGTCCCCTACGTCCAGCGGATCCGCGAGCGGCTCCCCGAAGCCCTCGCCCAGTACCGGCTGGTGATGATCGACCAGCGCGGCACCGGCGAAGCGGCCGTCGACTGCCCGGGACTCCAGCGAGAAGTGGGCAGCAGCGACACCGTCGCGCCCACACCCGGCGCCGTCACCGCCTGCGCCGAAAGCCTCGGCGCGCAGCGGAACTTCTACACCACCGCCGACACGGTCGCCGACCTGGAAGACCTGCGACGCGCCCTCGGCGTGGGATCCTGGACGCTCGACGGGGTCTCGTACGGCACGTTCACCGCCGGCCAGTACGCCCTGACCCATCCGCACCGGGTCCGCAAGCTCGTCCTCGACTCCGTCGTACCGCTCGACGGCGCCGGTGTGCTGTACGAGGACGCCCTCGGCCACTCCGCGCGGGTGCTCCGCACCGCCTGCCGCGAGCAGAGGTGCGGTTTCGACCCGGCGCGGGACCTCGCGACGGTCGTCCGGCGTGACGACAACGGGGTCGGCGTGTTCAACCTGCTCGTCATCGCGAGCATCATCGACCCCAAGCTCGACAACCCCCGGTTCGGCATCCTCGCGGCCATCCACGCCTCCGCTTCCGGTGACCGGGCCCGCCTCGACGGCCTCGTCGCCGGGTTCTCCGCGCCGTCCGACGAACCGCCCGCGGAGTTCAGCTCCGGACTGCACGCGGCGACGCTCTGCGCCGACTCCCGATGGCCGTGGGGCGATGCCTCCGCACCCGTCGAGGGACGGGAACGAGCCCTGAAGCGGGCCGTCCAAAGGATCCGGCCGTCGGCGGTGTGGCCCTTCGAGCGGGAGACGGCCGGCGCGCAGGGCATCCCGAAGACCTGCCTGCCCTGGCCCGCCTCCCGCCCCAACCAAGCCGCGCCTCGCCGCACGCTGAGGGTGCCGGTGCTGATCCTCGCCGGCGACCGGGACCTGTCGACGCCGGTGCGGTGGGCCCGCGACCTGGCGGCCGTGACCCCGAAGGCCGAACTCGTCGTCCTCGCCGGTGCCGGCCACTCCACCCAGAGCCGCAGCGACGGCGGAGCCCGAGCCGCCGAGGAGTTCCTGCTGCGCCGGTGAAGCCAGGTGACGGGGTCGGCGATCTCGCCGGCCCTCCGAGGAGGCCTCCGAGGAGGAGAGCGGCCCGGCCGTTTCCGTCAGCTCCGGTTCGCCTCCAGGGTGTCCTTGGCCACGAGAACGCCGTCGGACCAGCAGAGCCGGTAGAGGTCGACGTCGTCCAGCAGGTCGCGGCCGGAGCGGTAGAACTCGCAGTCGGTACCCGGCGGCCGGGGTGCGGAACGGGCGTGGTCCGGCGGATACGGGAAGTCGCGAGCCGGCAGGAGAGGGCCGAGCTCGGCCCGGGGGCGTCCCGGCTCAAGGGCGTCGAACCGAGACGGCGGGAGTACGCCCGTCGTCAGCTGCCAGGCCAGGTACGCGGCGGCCGGGACGAAGAACGCCGCCGCGGCGACCGGAGCCGCGAACGCGGCAACGGTCCGGCGACGCGCGGCGCGCCGCACCGCGGAGAGCCGTTCGGCGGACTCCGGGGCGGCGCGGTGGTCGGTGTGCAGACCGCTCCTGGGAGCGGCCGGCGGCGTCAGAGGTACGGCCGGGGCTTGGTGGGGGAGGACGGCGACGACACGGAAGCCGCCCTGGTGCGGGCCGGTGTCCAAGGTGCCGCCGAGGACTGTCACCCGTTCCCGAAGCCCTGTCAGCCCCCGGCCACCGGTGGCGGGCGCCTCTTCGCCGGTCGGCCGGGTCCGCCCGTACTTCCTCACGGCGGCGGCGTTCACGATGCTCACGCGGGTGTGACCGTCGGCGTGGTCGATTCCCACCGTCACGGCCCGGCCCGGGGCGTGCTTGACGGCGTTGGTGAGGGCTTCCTGCACCACCCGGTACATCCCGCGCTCGACCATCGGTGGCAGCACGGGCACTGCTCCACGCTGCTCCCAGCTCACGGGAACCCCGGAGGCGGCGGCCCGGCCGAGGAGGCCCGCGACCGTGTCCTTGACGGACGGCCCGCCCGTGCCTCCCGCCGCAGGCCCCGCCCCCGGTCCGGTCTCTGCTTCCCGTGGGCCGTGCGGGTCGTGCAGGACGGTGATCGTCTGCCGTAGCTGTTCGACGGCGTCGGCGATCGTCCCGCGCAGCTCGGCGAGGTCGGCGCGATCACGGTCGGTGAGGTCCGGGGAGAGCTCCAGGGCACCGGCGCGCAGGGCGACCAGACTCAGGGCATGGCCGAGTGAGTCGTGCATGTCGGCCGCGATGTCCGCACGCTCGGTCAGCGCCGCCCGCTCCGCCACGAGGTGCTGGCGCTCCTCCAGGCTCCGGGCCAACCTCCATCCTTCCCGCACGAGTTCACGCCGGCCGCGCCAGTGGCGTCCCGTCAGCCACGGCAGCAGGAGCGCGGCGGGTATCACCGAGAGGGTGTAGAACCACCACACGGCCGGCACCCGCAGCACGGCGCAGGCCGCGACGTCGACGCCCAGGCACACCGCGAGCACCACCAGCGGTCCCCGGGCAGGACCGACCCGCACACCGAGCAGACAGCTCAACGCGGCCAGCGACAGGACATGGGCGTTGGCCGGAGTCGCGGAATCGGCCAGGCCCAGTGCGCACAAGCCGTTGACGACGAACACCGCCACCGCCGGCCGACTGCGGGACAGCGGTACGGTCACCGCCAGCACGACGAGGGGGACCAGCAAGTCCACCACCGGCGAGGAGGCCCCGCCCGCGTCCCGGAACCCGTACACGGTGGCGGTGGAGAGCACGGCCCACAGCACCGCGTCGACGAGGACGTGCCTGGCCGGGGGGATGGGAGGGTGCCACATGAGCGTGGAGGTCCTTCCGGTCGGACGGCGTGACGTACTGACGTACTGACGTCGATTCTCCGGTCCCGGCCGCAGAGAGACGAAGGAGGGCACCCGCTGACAGTTGTCCGGCTTCCGGCTCCGACGTACCGTCAAGCGTCTCTGCGGCGCAGCACATACAGGCCGGTCAGGTGCGCCACCGCGCTCCACGCCGCCACGATGAGGACGGCCGACGCCGAGGAGTACGGGGCGTCGCCGGCGACGCGCAGGAAGTGGTCGCCCGCCCCGTACGGCAGAGCGTCGTTCACGGCCGCCAGAGCGTCGCTGCCCAGCCCCAGGAGCACGCTCGGCAGCGCCCACAGCAGTGAGACGAGGAGCGACAGCACGCCGGCCGGGTGCCGCGCGGCGAAAGCCACACCGACGGTGAGCACGGCCACGAGCGCCTGGTACACGCCGATCGCGACGATCTGAGCGACGGTCGTGCCGGCGTCGAACGACGCCCGGCCGTCGAACGCCACCCAGGCAACGCCCGTGCCCACAACCCCGAACACCACACCACCGACGTACGCGACCACCCCCGTCACCAGGGCCTTGGCCGCCTGAACCCGATGCCGCCGCGGCACCCACAACAGGGAGGCGCGCACGGTCCCCGTCGAGTACTCGGAGGTCACCGCGACCGTGGCCAGGACGACGACGGCGAACTGCGTGACGACGACGGAGGCGGCCGCCGCGTTCCCCACGGGCTGGACCGTGTGTTCGTTGATGCGGGCGATCGAGGCGAAGTAGAAGGTGAACACGGCGGTGACCGCGAGTCCCGCGAGAAGACAGAGGGAGGAGGCCCGGACGGACCACAGCTTGGTCCACTCGCATGCCACGGCCCCGGCGAATCCACCAGGCGTGCTCCGCCCCGGAGTCAGGTGATCCTCCGGAGGCAGAGCAGTAGCCCGCTCCTTGGTCGGCGTCGCATGGGTCACTGCTGTCCCTTCCCCTCGGTGGCGCCCGTGGCGCCCGACGCGTACTCGACGCTTCGTGCGGTCAAGTCCATGTACGCCTGCTCCAGCGAAACGACTTCGTCGCTCAGGGCGTGCAGCCGTACGCCGCAGTGGTGGGCGAGGTCGCCGACCTCGGCCGCACTCATGCCGCCCACGGCGAGCTCCCCCGACGCGGACGTCTTCACGCTCACATCGGCTGCCGCTGTCAGACAGCGGACGAGCGTGGACCGCTCTTCCGTGTCGGGCACCGTGGCCCGTGCCGAGGGAGGTGACGCGGCGGACAGGAACTCCGTCAGGGAGGAGTCGCTCAGCAGCCGGCCCCGGCCGATCACGACAAGATGATCGGCCGTCACCTGCATCTCGCTCATCAGGTGGCTGGAGAGAAACACGGTGCGCCCCTCAGCGGCCTGGTCCCGCACGAGCCGACGGATCCACTGCACCCCGTCGGGATCCAGGCCGTTGACGGGTTCGTCCAGGATCAGCACCGGAGGATCGCCGAGCAGAGCGCCCGCCACGCCCAGCCGCCCGCTCATGCCGAGTGAGTACGTTCCGGCCGGTCTGCGGGAGGCCGCGGCCAGACCCACCGCCTCCAGCACCTCGTCCACCCGCCGTACCCGAATCCCGTTGGCTCGGGCCTGGGCGACCAGGTGCGCACGGCCGGAGCGCGCCGGGTGGACGGCTCGGGCGTCCAGCATCGCTCCGACCGCCCGCAACGGTCGCCGCAGGTCCGCGTACGGCCGACCGGCGATCAGAGCCCGCCCGCGTGTGGGGTGGTCGAGACCCAGGATCATGCGCATCGTGGTGGACTTCCCGGCCCCGTTGGGGCCGAGGAAGCCGGTCACCCGGCCGGCGTGGACGTCGAACGTCAGGTCGTCCACGGCCGGCTTGTCGCCGTAGCGTTTGGTCAGTCCTCGGATGCTGATCACGAAATTCCCTCGCAATGGGTGAGAAGCCTCGGCGCACGGGCAAGGGCCGCGAAATCCGTCGCGAAACCCGTCGCGAAATCCGTCGCGAAACCCGTGGCGAAGCCCGCCACGATTCCCGTACGACAGCGACGCTACGAGCGCACGCGGCCGAGGCCCATGGGTCGAAAGGAAGGGGCATCCTGCCTTTCGTCGGGGGAGCGCTCAGTCCCCGGACGGAACCGCGAGGCACCGCCGGTGCGAGGCCGTGAGCCGGACGTAGGCTCCAGGCGTGGAAGAAACGACACCGAACGGCCGGCCCGTACGGGTCCTGGTGGCCGACGACGAGGCAATGGTCCGGGCGGGCGTACGCGCCATCCTGGCCCGCGACCCGCACGTCGACGTGGTCGCCGAGGCAGCCGACGGCAACGAGGCACTCGCGCTCACCCGTCTCCACCGGCCGGACGTGGTCCTGCTGGACATCCAGATGCCAGGCCTCGACGGGCTGACGACGGTGGCCCGGCTCCGCCGAGAACCGGCAACCGTCGGTGTGATCATGCTGACGACCTTCGGGCAGGACGAGTACATCACCCGAGCACTCGAGGAAGGCGCCGACGGCTTCCTGCTCAAGGCGGACGACCCCAGAGAACTCCTCAACGGCGTACGGGCCGTCGGCGCCGGCGGCGCCTACCTCTCTCCCCGTGTCGCGGGCAGGGTCATCGCCGGAATGCGGGCGCACCGCACGGCGCATCCCCGCCGTTCCCTGGACAGACTCACGCAGCGGGAGCGCGACGTCCTGGCGGGGATCGCCGCGGGGCTGTCCAACGCGGAGATCGCGAGCCGGCTGCACCTCGTCGAAGGCACCGTGAAAGCACACGTCAGCGCCGTCCTGACAAAGCTGGACGCCCGCAACCGGGTGGAGGCGGCCATCGCCGCCCACGAGGCGGGCCTGACCCCACCGCGCCACGGCTGACGACCCGGTACGACGTTTCCGCGAGGGGGAGTCCGCACGGTCGCCGGGCTGCGAGCTCCCTGGCTCCACCGTTGCGCAGCCCCGACCGAAGAGGCGGCGCAACTTGTCGGCACGAGGCGCCCCCGGTGCCGTCCTCCACCCCGCCATTCGTCTCCCGCATCCATTCGTCCATGCTCCGCTCTGGAGCCACTGTGGACATCGTGGAGGGTTCTACGCGCATCACCCTCCAGATCGATGTAGTGGAAAACACCATCGGAAATGGCACTGCTTGGAGTTATGGCCACAACTGTTCGACGAGGAGCGAAATCCAGACCTTCCCAGGAGAGAATTCCGGACGCACTGTCCAAAAAAGATCCAGAGGAAAGATCCGTGCGACGAAGACTCTTCGGCATGACCGCCTCGGTGGCCGCATTCGGGCTACTGAGCTCCCTCGTCACGGCCTGCAGCGCGTCCGAGAGCGACGGGACGACGCTGCGGCTCGTGGTCCCCGAGTACGGCGACAGCCCGGCGACCAGCTCCAAGACGTACTGGGACAAGCTGTCCGTCGCCTTCAGTGCCGCCCACCCCGGCAAAAGGGTCGAGGTGACGCTGTACCCATGGGCGGACGTCGACCGCGAGGTCACGCGCATGGTCGCGGAGAACAATGCTCCCGACGTGGCTCTGATGGGTGCGTACTCCGACTTCGCCGCGCAGGACCGCCTTTACGCCGCCAGCGAGGTGATGTCGATCGGGACGGAGGCGAACTTCCTGCCGCCGCTCGCGGAGGCGGGCTCGATCCACCACAGTCTCTACGGTCTGCCTTTCGTGGCCAGCAGCCGGCTGCTCTTCTACAACCAGGAACTGTTCGAGAAGTCCGGAGCGGAGCCGCCGAAGACCTGGTCGGACCTGAAGGACGCGGCCAAGGCGCTCAAGAGCGAGGGCGTGCTCTACCCGTACGCACTGCCCCTCGGCCCCGAGGAGGCGCACGCGGAAGCCCTGATCTGGCAACTGAGCAACGGCGGCGGATACACCGACAGCAGCGGCCGATACAACATCGCGTCCGAGCAGAACACGCAGACGTTCCGCTGGATCAAGGACAACCTGGTCACGCCGGGCCTCACCGGGCCGGTCGCGCCCGCCCAGCTCAACCGGCAGGACGCCTTCGCCGCGTTCCTGCGTGGCGACGTCGGCATGGTCAACGGCTATCCCTCTCTGCTTCATGAGGCGAGAGCGAAGGGCATGAAGGTCGGCACGCTGCGCATGCCGGTGTCGGACACGCTCGACGAGGGGAAGACCCCGCCGGTGGCGGGCGTCGCCGACTGGATGATGGCCTTCAAGCGTGAGGGCAATCGCGAACTGGTGCACTCCTTCCTGAACTTCGTCTACCAGGACAAGAACCTCGTCGAGTTCGCGGGGCGCTACAAGCTGCTGCCGTCGACGGTGAGCGCCAACCAGGCGTCCCAGGCCGCGGCGGCCGACCCCAGCGCCGAGCAGTTCCTGAGCGCATTGCGCACCGCCGAGCTCTACCCGGTCAACGACCCTTCCTGGCTCCAGGTCAGCGACACCATCAAGCGGAACATCGGCAAGGCCGTCGCCCCGACCGCGGAACCGAAGATCGTGCTGGAGACCATCGCACGCCAGGCCAAAGAGGCGTCGAATCAGAAGTAGCGGAGCCGGGAGCGAACCGGTCCGCTGACGGCACCGTGGCCGCCCTGCCGGGAGGTCGCGTTCTGGTCTGAGGGTGCCGCGGCCTCCGCTCACCTCGCCGAACGAGACGGAGACGGCCCGGGCTGTGGCGAGCCGGTTGCGGGAAGCCGCGCCGGCCGGGGAGCGGCAGGAACGATCCATCGGATCGCCGCGACGACCGCGTGTCCGCCGGGGCGGGCCAGGGGCAGCAGCAGGCGGGTGGTGTACGGCAGGTCGAGGCGGGCCCGGGCCCATGCGGGCAGCAGCTCGACCGCCGCGGCTGCCAGGAAGGCGTAGGGCAGGCGGGCGGGCCAGGGCAGCGGCGGGTGGGCCAGCAGGTAGCGTGCCGCCGCGCGTGACTGAGCGGTGGCACGCAGCTCCGGACGGTACTTTGCGAGGCGGGCCACCAGTCCGGCGGTGGTCTCCGGCGGATCCACCACCCCGAGCCGGCGCGCGACACGCGCCATGTCGGCGACGTAGCCGTCCGCCTCCCCCGGAGCCAGTGGGCGCCTTCCGTAGCGTTGATGGGCCCTGAGGAAGCAGGCGGCCTCGGCCGCGTGCACCCAGGCGAGCAGATGCGGATCGGAAGCCCGGTACGGCACGCCTTCCGGTGTCCGTCCCCGCACCGCGCCGTGGACGTGGCGCACACGGCGTACCGCCTGCTCCGCGTCCTGCGCCGTACCGAACGTCGTGACCGCCAGGAAGGTGCTCGTGCGCTGGAGCCGCCCCCAGGGGTCGCTCTCGAACCCGGAGTGCGCGGCGACCGCCGCCATGGCGACAGGGTGGAGCGACTGCAGGAGCAGGGCGGCGAGCCCGCCGACGTACATCGCCGCGTCCGCGTGCACGGTCCGCACCGGACGGTCGGGGCCGAACCATCGCGGGCCCGGCGTTTCGTGGATACGAGCCCGCTTCTCGTGCGCGGTGGGGCCGGCGACCCGGTGCAGCAGCGCCTCACCGGCCCGCTCCCGCAGCTCGCCGACACACGCTGGGGTCCAGAGCACCCTTCCAGTGTGCGCCATGAGGCCGCACGGACGACGGCTTCCCCCGAGTCGGCCCGCGAGCCCCCGCGCAACGGTCGAAGAGTCCCTCTCGCACGGGTGCTCACGGCCCGGTCGTCACGCCCCGGCGGTCTCGCCGGCCCGCTCGACGGGGATCCACAGCTGGGAGTCCGTGTCCGTGCCGATCTCCACCGGCTGCGTCTGCAGCAGCTCAGGACCCGGCCGGCTCGCATACGGGTTCGAGGGGAACCACTGCGTGAACACGTCCCGCCACAGCTCCTGGAGGGCGCTCGGGTACGGCCCGTGGTTGTCGAAGACCGCCCAGGTTCCGGCGGGCACGTCGAGGGCGTCGAGCTCGTCCGCGGCGGCCTCCGGGGTGGTGACGACGCCGATCCAGTAGTCGACCTCCGCGCCTTCCTCGCGGCTGTCGGTCAGGTGCACCACCGCCGACAGCACGCCTTCCGGCTGCCCGTCGGCCAGCTCCTTCATCCGTACGATCGCCTGCTCGTCCAGGCTCTCCACGTGCGCCGCGGCCGCTGCGTTGACCCCCTCGTGCACGAGAGGTACCCGCGCCTTCCTGCCCACGACCCGAAACGCTTCCTTCTCCACGATCCGGTACCGCATGGTCGTACTCCCTTCGACGACGACACGGAAGGACATGCGCGGCTGCGCCGTGAGCGTCGCACCGGTACGCCGGGCCTCACCCGGCCCGATGCCGTGCACCGACCGGAACGCCCGCGCGAACGCCTCACCCGACCCGTACCCGTACCGCACGGCCACGTCGAGCAGCGTCCGCTCCCCGCCCAGCACCTCGGCGCCGGCGAGCGTCATGCGGCGGCGCCGCACGTACACGGAGAGCGGCATCCCGGCGAGGGCCGAGAACAGGCGCCGGAAGTGGTACTCCGACGTCATCGCGATCCGAGCGACCGCGGCGACGTCGACCTCCCGGCCCGCCTCCGCCTCGAGGCAGCGCTCGATGTGGTCGAGTGCCTGGTTGAGCTGCTCCAGCACGGGGTGCGTGTCCTTCCTTCTGATGTCTTCACCGTAGGAAGCACCACCCTCCCAGGACCCGACGATCCGTGCCCGGAACGATCGGGTGCACCACCACCGCGGCGCCCCTCCGATCGCCCACGGCACCCGTCCACCTGCCCCGTCCGTGCACTCTCACGCGAGAACTGCACGAGAGCGGCGAGGCCATCTACCGGAAGATCAGCCGGCACCCCGGCTACCTCGCTCATGCCGAAGCGGCAGACGGAGACCGGGGCGCACACTTCGACTTGGACTGGGGTGCATGGGGAGAGTTCGCCGTACCGACCTGGTACGGCAAGGGCCGCACGGTGGAAACCGCCGCCCTGGCCACGACCCTCTCACTCTGGACCGACCTGCGCCCTGCCTTCGACGCCATCTACACCGGTCTGCACCGCGAGGCGCTGAACAGGCGTCACGACTGGTTCGAGAGGACAGAACACCCGAGTTGCGCGTTCTGGTGGGTCTCCGACGGCGTGATACCCACCTGGCAGGACGGGGCTTCCAGGCTGGAGCACCTCCACGATCACGGCTCCACGCCGCACGCCTTCACCTTCCACCACGCGTTCGCCCCGGAAGGGACTCCGACCAGGATGAAGGGCGTCGCGCCGAAGAGCGACCAGGTTCGCTGACGAGGGCCGAAACGTGATGACAGGCCCCTGTCGCGAGCACGGCGTCCCAAGGCCCCTGGCTCAGAGGGCCGGGCGGCTGTTCCACGGGCGTACCGCCTCGATTGCCGTGGCCACGCGGAACACCCCGGCATCGTCGTAGGTGCGTCCGACGACCTGGACTCCCGTCGGCACGCCGGTCGAGGCGAATCCGGACGGCACGCTCAGCACCGGGCAGCGACTGGCGATGTTGAACACCGTGGTCATCGCGGCCTCCAGATAGGAGTCCAGCTCGACGCCGCCGATCACGACCTTGGTCGAGAGGTAGTCGTCGTCCGCTCTCAGCGCCGGGACGGCGGTCGTCGGGCAGAGCAGGACGTCATAGCGGTCGAGCAGTCTGCCGAGCGTCGTCTGCACCGCAGCCTCCAGTTCCAGACCGCGCATGATGCTTCCGGGCTCGCGGACGGCCTCGGCAGTCCGCTCGGCGAAGTCGAGCGCGTACGCGGTGAGAAGATCGCCGTGCTCCGCGGCGACCGACGTGACATAGGGGCCGAAGACGGAGCCGAAGTGAATCATCGCCGCCTCCATCACGGTCGCCCGCGTGATCGGGACGTCCACGTCCTCGACGATGGCTCCGGCGGCGCGCAGGGCTTCCGCCACGGCTCGGGTGTTGGCCTCGACCTCGGGATCGACCGGCCAGTCCCCGAGGTTGACCGACAGCGCCACCCGTACACCCTCGACGCCCTCGAAGCGTTCGGGCAGGGTGAACTTGGGACGCAAGGAGACCGCGTCGAGCGGGTGGGGTCCCGCGATGACGTTCTGCAGGAGTGCGCAGTCACCGACGGTCCGCGCCATCGGACCGTCGTGGCAGTACGTGTCGAGATTGAACGGGGCCATGGCCGGCACGCGACCGTACGGCGGCTTGTATCCGACCGTGCCCGTGAACGAGGCGGGAATGCGGATGGAGCCGCCGATGTCGGAGCCGGTCGCGAGCGTCGTCTCCCCGGCCGCGAGCGCGGCGCCGGCGCCGCCCGACGAACCGCCCGGGCTGAACTCCGGGTTCCACGGGTTGCGCGTCACACCCCACAACCGGGACTGCGTGAAGGCCGCGCAGCTGAACTCCGGCGTGGTGGTCCGCGCGTGCACGATGCCGCCCGCGGCCTGGACCCGCTCGACGACCGGATGCGTCTCGTCGGCGATCTCGTCCCGGAAGGCCAGCGAACCGTCTGTGCTGCGGCGCCCCTTGAGGGGCTGCTCCTCCTTCGTCGCGACCGGGAGCCCCTCCAGCGCGCGGGGCGCCGCCCCTTTGCCTCCGTACCGTGCCTCGGCCTCGCGCGCGGCGGCGAGCGCCTGCTCGAAGGTCTGCTCGGCGAGGGCGTTGACCTTGGACTCGACGGCTTCGGCGCGTGCGATGACAGCGGTCATCAGCTCGACCGGTGACAGCGAGCGCTCCCGGAAGCGGCGCAGGGCTTCGGTGGCCGGCAGATAGGCGATGTCGGTGAGGTCGGTCATGGTGGATCCCTACTGAGGCGATGGAGGTGATGGAGGCGATGGGGGTGACGGAGGCGCGTCGGAGGCGTCGGGGGCATGGGCGGACGACCGACTCGACGGCAGCATCGAACCGCCGTCCGCTTCCCGCGTCAACGGTGTTGTCGTAAGGCGGAGCGGGGTCCGCCTCCGCCGACGTGGTAGCCCTCCGTCAAAGTGGTCGGCCCCCGCCAAGGCGGCCGCCAGGGGGCGTGTGCTCGCGGCGCTGACACCACGTCGAGCACGTTTCGCCGCTGCTCCCCTTACGCGCAGGAGGGTTTGCCCATAGCCTCTCCACTGCTCGCAAGTTACCCGCCGGTCAATCAAGCACTGAAGCACTGAAGCACTGAAGCGATGAATCGTTGATGGCCGCCCTGGGCCCGGAGGTCGACATGAGTTCCGCGCAGTACCTTCTCGAGAACCGTCCGCACTCAGTGGCGCATCTCTTCCTGTCACGGGTCGAGGCCACTCCCGACCGCGAGGCCTACCGCTATCCGGTGGCCGCCGACCACGGTGCTCCCGGCGCCGAGGAGTGGCGCTCCCTGACCTGGGCCCAGGCCGCGGAGCGCGTGAGGGCGATCGCGGCCGGCCTGCTCTCCCTCGGGCTTCTGCCCGAGGAGCGCGTCGCGATCTCCTCCCCGACCCGGGTGGAGTGGATCCTCGCCGACCTGGGCGTGATGTGCGCGGGGACCGCCGCGACCGCCGTCTACCCGAGCACCAACGCCGACGAGACGGCGTACATCCTCGCCGACTCCGGCAGTCGGGCGATCTTCGTCGAGAACGCCGCCCAGCTGGCCAAGGTGACCGCCCACGCGGAACGCCTGCCCGGGCTCGGCCACGCGATCCTCTTCGATGCGGAGACGGACACGCCCCACGTCAAGGGACTTGAGGTCCTGACCCTCGCCGAGCTGGAGGAGCGCGGCACGGCACACCTGCGCGAGCACCCCGACGCGATCGACACGACGGTCCGGGCCATCGAGCGGGACCAACTCGCCACCCTGATCTACACCTCGGGCACGACCGGCCGCCCGAAGGGCGTGCGCCTGGTGCACGACTGCTGGTCCTACCAGGCCGTCGCGCAGGAGGTCAGCGGGCTGCTGCTCCCCGACGACGTGCAGTTTCTGTGGCTGCCGCTGTCCCACGTCTTCGGCAACGCCCTGATCTCCGGTCAGGTGAGGACCGGAAGCGTGATCGCGGTGGACGGGCGCGTCGACCGCATCGTCACCAACCTGCCCGTCGTCCGGCCCACCGTGATGGCCTCCGCGCCGCGGATCTTCGAGAAGGTCTACAACGGCATCGCGGCCAGGGCGAGGGCCGAGGGTGGTGCCAAGTACAAGATCTTCCAGTGGGCGGCCAAGGTCGCCCGCGACTACGCCAGGACCGGGCAGGAACAGATGGTGGCGACGGGAAGACGCACGGTGCCGCTGTCGCTCACCGTGCAGCACGCCGTCGCCGACAAGCTGGTCTACGGCAAGATCCGCGCCGCCTTCGGGGGCGCACTTCGCGGCAGCGCGTCGGGGAGTGCCGCACTCGCCCCCGACATCGGCTACTTCTTCGCCGGCGCCGGCGTGCCCGTCCTCGAAGGCTACGGCCTGACGGAGACCAGTGCAGCCGTCACGGTCAACCCGGTCGACAACCTCCGGGTGGGCACGGTCGGCAGACCCCTGCCCGGCACCGAGGTCCGCATCGCCGAGGACGGGGAGATCCTCCTGAAGGGCCCCGGTGTCATGCGGGGCTATCACAACCTTCCGGAGAAGACCGCCGAAGTGCTGGAGAGCGACGGCTGGTTCCACACCGGCGACATCGGCGAGGTCGACAAGGACGGCTTCGTCCGGATAACGGACCGAAAGAAGGACCTGTTCAAGACGTCGGGCGGCAAGTACATAGCGCCCACGGAGATCGAAAGCCGCTTCAAGGCGGTCTGCCCGTACGTCAGCAACATCCTGGTCATCGGCAACGGCCGCAACTACTGCACCGCCCTGATCACGCTCGACGAAAGCGCGATCATGCCCTGGGCGGCATCCCACGACCTGGGGGACCGCAGCTACGCCGAGGTCGTCTCCTCGCCGGAAGTGCACACGCTGATCGAAGGCTTCGTCGCACGCGTCAACGGCGACCTGCAGCGGTGGCAGACGATCAAGAAGTTCTCGGTGCTGCCGCGTGACCTCGACATCGAGCACGGCGAGCTCACCCCCAGCCTCAAGGTCAAGCGGCCCGTCGTGGAGCGCGCATACGCCAAGGTCATCGAGACGATGTACGAGGGTGCCCGCGAGGCGTGATGTCACCTGCCCGGTACGGCAGGTCCGCGGTCCCGGCATCATCGGCGACAGCGGCGTTTTCCGGCCAACATCTCGACAGTTTCGACTCTCCGGACAACCGGGCACCCAGCTCCCTCCTCTCACCGGACGGGCGCAGCGAGTGCCTGTCGCCGTTCCGGCCGGACGTGACCCGTCCCGCCGGACCGGGTGGCCCGCTGTCAGCTCCCTTTGCCACAGCATCCGGAGAACGAGGGATCGATGACCACTACGCGCACCATCCGGCTGCGGCGTCCGCTGCTCGCCGGTACCACGGCCGTCGCCGCCATGGCCGTGACGGTCGGCTTCATGGCCGCCACGCCGGAGCAGGCGAAGGCCGCGCCGGGGCCCAGACTGAGTCTCATCGCGGCGACCGACTCGGTCACGCTCACCTCGTGGAAGGAGGAGCCGGGCGTCTATCTGGACCTGGGCACCTATCTGACCGCGGAGGGAACACCGCTGGAGTTCAAGGTGACCCGGAAGTCCTACAAGGACCCGGTGACCATCACCCAGACCGTGTACGCGGGCGGCAAGACGAAGACCAGGACGCTGCCCCCGGGCACGGTGAAGGACTTCTCAGGGCTGCCGGGGTTCGCGGAGATCACCGTCACCGACAAGACGGGCAAGACGGTCGCCAGCCGGACGGAAAGCTTCTGTCCGAACAACGCCAGCGGACGGGTCCGCCCCGACGCGCCCTCCACCTCGAAGTATCCGGAGAGCTGTCCCACCAACCCCTTCACCCTCGGTTCCGTGTGGGGCGTCGAGAAGGGGTGGGCCGCCAACACCTACGGCGGTTCCTACACCCAGCCGGTGAAGCTCGCCGCCGGCACGTACACGGCCAAGATCGGGGTCGCCAAGAAGTACCGGGACCTCCTCGGGATCGCCGACCGGCCCGCGACCGTGAAGGTCACCGTCCAGGAGCGCAGCTGGGAGGACGGCGCCGGCGCCGCGCCCGCCAGGTCGGCCACCGCCGGCGAACACGCGGGGCACGGCGCGGCCCACCAGGCCCCGGCCGGTCACACCGGGCACGGGTCGGGGCACGGCCGGCCGACCCCCGCCCAGGCCGGCGCACCGGAGACCAGCGGCGCGGGTCCCTCGTACAACGTGGGCCACGGGCCGCTGAAGGCCGCGCCGCCTGCCGTGCCGTGGGCGGTGAAGAGGCAGCAGGCCGAACGCGCCGAGATGCAGGCCGGTGACACCACCGGGCAGACCGACGGCTCGCGGCAGGCGCCCGCGCTCACGCCGCTGTCCACGCGGCCCAGCGGGAGTCCCTCCGTCCCGAACGTCCCGAAGCCCGACCTGCGGTCGCTGCCGGCATACGGCATCACCATCAGCGACGGCGGCCAGAACATCCCGGGCAAGGACTACCTGGCCTTCAGCGCCAACGTGTGGAACGCCGGTCCCGCCCAGCTCGTGGTCGACGGCTTCCGCTCGCCCGGGAAAGCCAAGATGGACGCCTACCAGTACTTCTACGACGCCGCGGGCAAGCAGGTCGGCTACACCCCGACCGGCACCATGGAGTGGGACCCGCGTCCCGGCCACGTGCACTGGCACTTCACCGACTTCGCCAGCTACCGGCTTCTGAAGGCGGACAAGAAGGAAGCGGTGCGCAGTGGCAAGGAGGCCTTCTGCCTGGCCAACACCGACGCCGTCGACTACACGGTGAAGAACGCCAACTGGCACCCGTTCAACACCGACCTGGCAACCGCCTGCGGCCAGGAGAACTCCATCTCCGTCCGCGAGGTGCTGGACGTCGGCTCCGGTGACACCTACACCCAGGACCTGCCGGGCCAGTCGTTCGACATCACGGACGTGCCCAACGGCACCTACTACATCCAGGTGCTGGCCAATCCGGCCAAGCGACTGAAGGAAACCAACCTCGACAACAACAGCGCCCTGCGGAAGGTCGTCCTCGGCGGCACCCCCGGCCGGCGCACCGTGACCGTCCCCGCGCACGACCTCGTGAACGCGAACTGACCTGAGAAGGCGGGTGGCGCGGCAACCACTGTGCCACCCGCCCTCGAAGGACCACGGCGCCAGGTGCTTCCTTCAGGAGGCCGGGCATTCGGCCGGGGATACGCCGGACCGGCCCCAGCGATAGGCCATGCGGCAGAGGGCGGGCGTGTCCTTGTCGGGCGGGTGGCCGGTGCGGGCCAAGCTCGGGCCATGAAACCCACTCGTATGCGCGCGGCTGTGCTCTCCGCCGTGGCGGCCGTGGTACTGGCGGTCGCGGGCACCGGCCCGGCCCAGGCCGGGCCCGTCACACAGGCTGCGGTACCTCCCGCGGACCACAACTGCATCAGTCCCGACGGGACCAACCTCAACACCTTCCTCGGCATCAGCGAGCGGATCATGGGTCCGCCGGGGTGCCGCGAGGCTTTCGTGGGGGAGCAGTGGTACCGGTCCTTCCCCTCCTGGGGCACGGCCGTCGACGGTGACGACGCCCGCTATCCCCGCGGCTACACACCCGCCCGCCTCGACCCGATGGACGACTTCGTCTCGAAGTTCCAGGGGGTCCGCATCGTGAGCGACATCGGCACGGCCCGGGAGCAGAGCCGGACCTTCGGTCCGGAGACCCTGCGCCGGATCGCCCCCTTCGAAGGGCTCCCCTTCGCCTCCTTCGCCGCGGGCGCGCTCCCCACGCTCCCGGCCGGCCAGCACACGTCGACGGTCTTCATGCGGCTGAGCGCGGAGCACTGCGACGGGCTGAGCCGACGGCGTGCGGTCAGCTGCCTGCCCGGAGGAGAATTCCTCTACACGGGCCCGACGCCCGTCACGTTCTTCCTCAGGAACTCCTGACCGCCGCAACGGTGAGTCGTCCGTGAGGACCGTGCACATGGATTCGAGCCGGTCCTCACGCGCCGGCCTGGCCGAGGCGAGAGGAACGCGCAGTGAACGACAGGCAGCCGATGGATCTGGACGCCTACGAGGAACGTGCGCGCCGCGGGCCCTGCTTCGTGTGCGCCACCGTCGACGGGCACCCTGACTACGAGCACCATGTGATCTACGAGGATGCCTGCCACGTTGCCTTCCTCGACCGATGGCCCACGCTGCCCGGCAAGGTGCTGGTCGCCCCCAAGCGGCACATCGAGCACGTCGTCAGCGGCTTCACCGACGACGAGTACACCGACATCATGTGCGTGGTGCGCAAGGTGGCCCTGGCCGTCGAGAAGGTTCTGGCCCCGGAGCGCGTCTACCTGCTGTCGCTGGGCGCGCAGGGAGGAAACTCCCACGTCCACTGGCACGTCGCGGGCCTGCCGCCCGGCGTGCCCTACGGCGAGCAGCAGTTCCACGCGCTCATGTCGGAGAACGGAGTGCTGGACGTTTCCCCGGAGGAGGCCGCCGAGCTGGCGGCCCGGCTCCGCGAACACCTCGCGCCATGACGATCCTGACAGCCGGCGGCAGCGCATTGCTGGCAGGTCATCCCCTTCCGGCCGAGGCGGCACAAGGAGCATGGGAGGAGTGCCCTTCGAAGCTGCTGTGCTCCCGGGCCCGTAACGGGCACTCGATCCGCTCACGCGGGCGGTGGCCATTCGGAGGAGTACGGCGTGCTGATGATCCGGCACCCGGGCAGAGTGGCGGTGAGCGGTGGTCGCGACCGCCGACCGTGCGCGGAAGGGAGGGTGCCCTCTGATGACCCCGGGTAGCGACGACCTCCTCGACGTGGGGCACGCGGCAGGGCTCGTGGTCGACGCCAGGGGGACCATCCTTCGGTGCACACCGGCTGCGGAGAACCTGCTGCGGCGGTCGGCACGAGACCTGTACGGGCGGCGAGTGCGCGATCTCCTCGCGGTTCCGGGGAGCTGGCGCGCGGTCCTGGAGCAGCGCGACGGGCCGGTGTGGGAAGGGCGCGCGGCACTCGCCCCGGACGGTGGTGGCGACGTGGAGTTTCGTGTCCTGCCGCTCACCGACGGGCCGCGAGCCGGGTCCCCGCCCCGGTTCCTGGTGCTGGGTGCGCCCCGTCTCCTCGTCTCCCAGTGGCGTCAGGGCCACGCGTTCATGAGGGAACTGTTCCTCCAGGACCGGATCGGTCTGGCGGTTCTCGACAACGAGTTGCGGCTGGTGCGGACGAACACCCACCTCCTTCCCTACTCGGGTGTGCCGGGAGAGCTGTACCGGGCCCGTCTGTCCGACTTCCTCCGGGAGGCGGACGCCCACGTGATCGACGCGCGGCTGCGCGAGGTCCTGACGACCGGGGTCCCGCTGGTCGCCGTCGACGTGCAGGTGCACACGCAGGTCGACCCGGGTGCGGGACGGATCATGGCCCTTTCCGCGTTCCGCCTCCAGGAGGCGAACGGGCTGGTGATGGGCGTGACGGCCCTCTTCGTCGATGTCACGGAACAGCGCCTCTCGCGTCGCCGCTTCGACCTGCTGCACCGGGCGACCTCCGTGCTCAGCACCACACTCTCCGCCGAGGAGACGACCCGGGACCTGGCCGACGTCCTGGTTTCGGCGCTTGCGGACGTCGCGGTCGTCGAGGTCGCCGAGGCCGTGTTCACGTACGCGGAGCCGGTCCCTGAACGCCATCACCAGCACGTGCTGCGCCGGACGGCGGTGGCCGGAATCTCCCCCGACGTACTCGGTCCCGGCACGGACGTCACGGTGGACACCGGTGGTGTGCTGTCGGGCCGGGTGTGGTCGCACGCGCACGACACGGAGGCGAGCGCCGGTCTTCCTGACGCGGTCGGTGCCCGTGCGCACGGGATGAGCGCATTGCTACGGGCACGGGGGGCGCTTCTCGGCCGGATCAGGGTCGGGCGCGACGAGGATCGTCCGCCCTTCACCGACGAGGACCTCGTTCTGCTGGAGGAGATCGCCTCGCGTACGGCGCTGGTCGTGGACAACGCGCGTCGGTACGCGCGCGAGCGGAACGCCGCGGTCGGCCTGCAGAGGAGCCTGCTGCCGTCCGCCACGACCGACACCTCCACGGTGCACGCCGCGAGTGTCTACCTCCCCACGGACACGGCGACGGGGGTCAGTGGCGACTGGTTCGACGTCATCCCGCTTTCCTCCGCCCGGGTCGCTCTCGTGGTCGGCGACGTGGTGGGGCACGGCCTCCAGGCCACCGCGACGATGGCGCGCATGCGCACCGCCGTACGGACGCTGGCGGACCTCGACCTGGAGCCCGACGAGCTGCTGACGCATCTGGACGACCTTGTGTCGCAGTTCGCCATCGACGCCGACGGTACGGAGACGACGCGTCCCCCCGGCACCGAGATCGCCTTCGGATCGTTCGGTGCCACGTGTCTGTACATGACGTACGACCCCGTGACCCGGCGGTGCGTCGTGGCCAGCGCGGGACACCCGCCGCCCGCGCTGGCGGGGCCCGACGGCAGCGTCGCCTACCTCGACCTCAGCCCCGGTCCACCGCTCGGGGTCGGCGGTCTTCCGTTCGAGCCGCTCGAGGCGGAGGTGGAGGACGGCAGCGTCCTCGCTCTCTACACCGATGGTCTGATCGAGCGGAGCCACGCCGATCTGGACGAGGGCATGGCGGCACTCCGGCACGCGCTGTCGGTCACGCTCACCCCCGGCCGGCCCCTGGAGGACGTCGGTCCCGGGGTGGTCCGGTCTCTCGTGCCGGGTCCGCTGTCGGACGACGTGACGCTCCTGCTCGCGGCGGTCCGCGGGATCCCCGCGGACGACAGTGCCACCTGGACCTTCGCGGCGGATCCGTCGGTGGTCGCCGAGGCGCGTGAGCGCGTACTGACCCAGCTGTCGCGGTGGGACCTGGACGAGCTCGCCTTCACCACCGAGCTGGTGGCCAGCGAGCTCGTCACCAATGCCATCCGCTATGCGGGCGGACCGGTCGTGCTCCGGCTGATCCGCGCGGAAAAGCTGATCTGCGAAGTCTCCGACGGCAGCGGCACTCAGCCCCGAATGCGCCGCGCCCAGGCCACGGAGGAGGGAGGCCGTGGCCTCTTCCTGATCGCGCAGCTCACCGACCGGTGGGGGAGCAGGTACACGCGCACGGGCAAGACCATCTGGACGGAGCAGTCCTTGCCGCCGCCACGCTGAGGCGGTTCCCCACTCCGGCCTCGCGACGTGCCGTCCGGAATGGGGCCTCACGGGGTCGTGGGTGCCGGAGCGTTGTGGATCGCGGTGAAGGCGAGGAGGAGTGCGGCCGTCCGTGCCGGTTCCTCCAGGATGGGTGTGTGTCCGGCACCGGCCAGCAGCTCGATTCTCGCGCCCGGAACGACGCGGTAGTCGACCGCGGACGAGGGCCGCCATCTGCGGTCCTGGTCACCGAAGACGACCTGCAGCGGCTTACCGAGGGACATCAGCCGATCCGGGAGCGCCCGCTGCTGCAGATAGGCGATGGACGCCTGCATGGCCGTGGTGACCGCGTGGTAGGTCATGCCGCGCAGGTCGTCGACGAGCTCTTGGGGGACCTCGTAGCCCGTACGGAATCCGGTACTCGCGAACTGCCGGATCTGCTCGTCGGTCGGCGGCCACCGGGTGGCGTCCATGGGAGTGGACCCGGGTGCGATGAAGGCATCCATGCTGGGGCCGGTGTTGATGAGTGCGAGCGCGGTCACGAGGTCGGGCCGCTGCCCGGCGAGCGCGGCCGCGGCATAGCCGCCGCTGGAATGGCCGACGACGATGGCGCACTCGACGCCGAGTCGGTCCAGGACCGTGCCGATCCTGCGTCCCTGCTCCTGGGGCGCGTAGTCACCGTCGACCGGTTCGGCCGAGCGGCCGTGCCCGGGCAGATCGATCCGGATGACGCGATGGGAAGTGGCCAGCAGGGGAACCAGCGCGTCCCACGAACGGCTCGACGTGGCGGACCCGTGGATGAGGAGGAGCGCAGGCGCGTCGCGAGGGCCGTCCTGGCGTACGTAGATGCTGCCCTGGTCCAGGCGGAGGAGCGCGCCCTCGGTGGCCGCAGCGTCGCCGTTCGGGTGAGGGTGGCTGTCGGGAAGAGTCATGAGCCCACTGTCGCCGCCGGTGCGCGCCGAGGTCTTGGACGAATGTTCCCCTCCTTTCTCGGCCCGCCTAGCATGTGGAGATGGGGTCCACCTCGAGTGAACGTGACAACCCTGCTGCGTGGGACGTCGCACGTCCGCAGCGGCCCGGCCGGGTGCCTGGTGTCGACATGGCCGGCTTCCGGATCCCCGACGGGCCCGCCGGTGGTCTGCGGATGGTTCCGCATCCGGCCGTGATGCTGATCCTGGAGTTCGGGGCGAGCGCCTCCGTCGTGGGGGACGGCGCTGGGCGGCGGCACAGGGGAAGTCTCGTCGCCGGGCCCGGATTCGGCTCCGGAGGCGGGGTCCGGGCGTGGGGAGAACAGGTCGAGTGCGTGCAGGTGCGCCTGTCACCCGCGATCGTGGGCACGGCACTGGGCGCTTCTCCGGCCGATCTGGCCGGTTCTCTGGTGTCGCTCGACGAGGTGTGGGGCGCGGAGGCGTCACGGATTCGCGAGCAGCTGGGCGAAATCCCCCTGTGGGAGGACCGCTTCGCGTTCACGGAAGCCTTGCTCGCCCGCCGGCTCGAGGCGCGGTCGCCGGTCGACCCGGCGGTGTCCTGGGCGTGGAGCCGGATCGTCGCCGGCAAGGGCCGGGTGCGGGTCGACCGCCTGGCGGCCGAACTCGGATGGAGCCGCAAGCGTCTGTGGACCCGGTTCCACTCACACGTCGGCATGCCACCGAAGAGCGCCGCGAAGCTGGTCCGATTCGACCATGCCGTGCACCGCCTGGTAGCGGGTGAAGGCGTGGCCCACGTCGCGGCGGACAGCGGCTACTGCGACCAGTCCCACCTGCATCGGGACGTCATGGCGTTCACCGGTACGACGCCGGCCACCGTGCAGGGCGAGCCGTTCCTGAGGGTGGACGACCGTGCATGGCCGAGAGCGACGGCCGAGCCCTCATCGCCCTCCTCTGCTATCCGAGTGCCAAGGACGCCCGTTCCCGCCACTTCACGCCCTCGACGAATCGGCCGCCGTACGGCGGAGCCTCAGGCCAACGATCGGCGATCGCCTCCGTGAGCCGCCGCACGTGCGTGTCGGGCCCGGGAGCGACGTACAGCACTTCCGGGAACCGCCCACACCTCTCGAACCGCAGGTCAAAGGCCGGGCGGCTGCCCAGTACGTCCGCGAGAGCGGAGTGGACGAGCGGATCCATCCGGCTCTCGGCGAAGACCCGGTTCATCAGGAACCGGGCACCGAAAAGCGGAGCAGCCTGCCCGACCAGGTGGCGTAGAGGTGATCGTCGGTGGTGTGTGTCGACCAGGCGCCGGAGCCGCCGTCGGCCGCGTGATGCCAGACTTGTTCGCCGGTCTCGGCGTGGAAGGCGTACAGGCCCTTCTCTCCCGCGGCGAGGAAGAGCCCGCGCAGCGTGCCCAGGAACGCCGGGTCGCCCAGACCTGCCCCTGCCGTCCAGCGTTTCGCGCCGGTCCTGGCGTCGATGCCGTGCAGAACCTTCTCGTCCAGGTAGCAGACGGTCGCGCCGGAGCGTGCGTAGCCGCGGTTGCCGCGGGCGGCGGTCCGTACGCTCCACAGGGTCTTGCCCGTCTCCGGGTCGAAGGCGGTGAGCAAGCCGCGGGTCGAGCCGTTGGCACCGGTGCCCGGGTAGCAGAACAGAGTGCCTCCGAGCAGGCTCAAGGACCCGCTCCAGAGGAAGATCTCACTGTTCGTGGGCGGGAGTTCCGTGGGCGTGCTCCGGAGAGTCCTGCCGTCCTCGGGGTCGAGTGCGAGCAGATTCATGCCGCCGTCGATGCCGTAGAGCACCTCGCCGTCGTCCGGCGGGTAGAGGGCGACGAGGTCCTTCGCCCATACGAGCTTGCCCGAGTCCGGGTCGAGGGCGGCGTATCCCCGGGTGCTCGCTGCCGGGTCCGTCTTCGAAGGACTGCCCCAGACGATCACGGCACCGGCCCGGGTGCGGCCGTCGACCGAGAGGACGCCCTTCACGGCGGAGGATGTCCAGCGCACCTCGCCGCTCGCCGCCGCGAGCCCCTGGACGCGTTCGCCGCTCAGCGTCACGACCAGCTTGCTGTCGCAGTACTCGAGCCGGGGCGCGTTGTCCGCGTCCGGGGCCGCGTTCCACACCTCCTTTCCGGTCCGGCCGCCGAACGCGTGCACCTTGCCGTCGGTGCGTACCGTGTAGACGCGCTCGTCGTCGGCGAGGGCGTCGGTGTTCTGCCCGCCGACGTCCTGCCACAGGAGCTTGCCGGTGGCACGGTCGAAGCAGGCACCCGTGGCCTGGCGGGTGCACAGCAGCGTGGACCGGGTCACCGTGCTCAGGGCCATGCCGGGGTGGGGAAGGTCGTGGGCCCAGTCGAGTACGGGGGTGGCGCCCGGGTTCTTGTCGCCCGAGCGCAGGAACCAGGCGGCGCCGCCGGCCGCCGCGGCCGCGGCGAGCACCCCGCCGCCGGTCAGCAGCCGTCGGCGGCTGAGGAGCGGAGGGCGTACCGCGTCCCGCAGGGTGCGCTGGTCCTCGGTCACCTGCAGCTCGACCGCGCCGAGCCAGCCCGCGGTGGTCTCCGGCCGGAGCCAGGACTGCAGGTGACCGACGGTGGGACGCCGCGAGGGGTCCTTGTCGAGGCATGCGGCGACGATGCCGAGCAGGCCGTGCGGGACGCCGGCCAGTTGTGGTTCCTCGTAGGCGACCCGGTAGAGCAGTGCGTGGGCCGCGCCGGTGCCGAACGGCGGGATGCCGGTGGCGCCGAAGGCGAGTACGGCGCCGAACGCGAACACGTCGCTGGCACCCGTGAGTTGGTCACCTCTCGACTGCTCGGGCGACATGAAGCCGGGCGAGCCGGCGACCTGGCCCTCGGCGGTGAGGACCGTGCCGTCGACGGCACGGCTGATGCCGAAGTCGATCACCCGGGGGCCGTCGAGGGTGAGCAGGATGTTGGACGGCTTGAGGTCGCGGTGGACGAGCCCGGCGCGGTGGATCGCGGCCAGTGCCTCGGCCAGGCCTCCGCCGAGCACGCGCAAGGTGGCCTCGGGCATGGGCCCGTGGGCGTCCAGGGCGTCGGAGAGCGAGGGACCGGGGATGTAGGCGGTGGCCAGCCAGGGCTGCGGCCCCTCGGGGTCGGCGTCGACGACCGGCGCGGTGAAGGCGCCGGAGACCGCGCGAGCGGCATCCACCTCGGCCTTGAAGCGCCGGCGGAAGTCGGGGTCGGCGGCCAGTTCGGGACGTACGACCTTGACGGCCACCGCACGGCCGCTGCGCGAGGCGGCGAGGTGGACCCGGCCCATGCCGCCCGCCCCGAGCTCACGGATCACCCGGTACGGGCCGATGTACGAGGCGGTAGGGGCGGCGGGCGCGGGCGGCGGGGACGACGTCACCTGAGGCGGCGGGACCTGGGACGGCGGGAACGACGGCGGCTGAGAGTGGGGAGGCATGCTCACGAGGTGGTGCTCCGGAATGCGTAGAGGGTGGTCTCGGACGCGGCGAAGAGGGTGTCGCCGGAGGTCTGCAGCTGCCACGTGTCCTTGCCCCCGGCCTCGCTGCCGGAGGGCTGGTGCGCCCAGAGCAGCTTGCCGTCCGAGGCGCGCAGGACGACGAACCCCGGGACGTCGCCGGTGGCGAACGTGGCGACGGCCACCACGGACGAGGAGACGGTGGGGCCCTGGCCCCTGGCACCGCCGGTGGTCGTCAGGTTCAGCGGGCTCGCGGTGTGCCACTGCTGCTTGCCGCTCTTCATGTCCAGGGCGAAGACCGTGCCCGGACCGTCGAAGACGTAGGCCCGCTCGCCGCGGACCGCGGCCGCGCTGATGGTGGTCGTCTCGTTGACGGCGGTCCACAGCTTCGCGCCGTCGGAGGCGCGGAAGGCCTGCACCTTGACGCTCGCGACGAGCAGAGTCGTCCCGTCGGAGGACAGCCGCGGGTAGGCGCCGGGTTTGATGACGCCCGGGACGTTCCACCGCTCGGTGCCGGAGCGCAGGTCGAGTCCCCGGAGGGTGCCGTTGTCCTGGAGGAGGCAGAGGCGACCGGCGGCGTGGGCCTGGAAGTCGCTGGAGCGGATCCTGCGCGACCACAGCGCCTTGCCGGAGGCGAGGTCGACCGCGACCACGCCGTAGCCGTCGTTGCCGCTGGTGCCGAGGACGGCGACCGAACCGGCGACGGACTGGACGCTCTGGACGAAGTCGGCGTTCCGGCCGTCGGGGCCGGGCCCGGTGACCGCGTACGCGAACTTCTGCCTGCCCGTGGCGTCGACACCGAAGAGATAGCCGTTCTCACCGCTCCAGCCCTCGGCGAACAGCATCGATCCCTCGGCGCCCAGCCATTTCGTCGAGCCCGTGACATCGGAGGGGGCGCGGAGCGAACCCTTCCAGCGTTCCTTCCCGGTCGCGGCGTCGTAACCGATCGCCGTGGTCGTGTCCCAGCGCACCAAAGTGTTGCCGACGAGGCGCAGTTGCCCGCCCTCCAGCTTCTTCAGCGGGACCGACCACAGGGGCTTCGGACCCGCCGGGACCTTGGGCTCGGGTATGCCGGTGGTGCCGGCCGCACCGCCCGCGGCCCCGCTGCTACCCCCGCTCGTGCCGCCGCCGGACCGGGCCGGGTCCTTGCCGGACCGCGACTGCCATTCGTTCAGAGCCGCGGCGCCTCCCGCCGCCACGGCGGCGGTGCCGGCCGCGGCGATCCACAGGAACGCCCGGCGGCTCGGCCCTGTCGGTGCCGTCGGTCCGGTAGGGGTGGGTGGCCCGAGGGGCGTCATGGGTACGGGCGGTGCCGTCACCAGGAGCGCGGCGTGCGCCGCCCGCCGGGCCAGGTCCTGCCGCAGGCCCTCGGTGAGCAGGGCGGCCGGGTCGGCGGCACCCAGCGTGGCCAGCACCGATGCGGCGGGCGGCCTGTGGGCGGGGTCCTTGGCCAGGCAGGCGCCGATCAGCGGGCCCAACCCCGGGGGAACGCCGTCGAGCCGAGGGGGGTGGTGGACGGCCCGGTACAGGATCTCGGCCGTCCCTCCTGCGCCGAACGGGCCCTGACCGGTGGCCGCGAAGACCAGGACACAGCCGAGGGAGAAGACATCGGCCGCCGGTCCCGCGTCGCGGCTCGACACGATCTGCTCGGGCGCCATGAAGCCCGGCGTCCCCATCACCGCGCCCGTCCGGGTCACCTGTGTCGCGTCCACCGCCCGGCTGATGCCGAAGTCGATGACGCGGGGTCCGTCCTCGGCGACGAGCACGTTGCCCGGCTTGAGGTCGCGGTGGACGAGGCCTGCCTCGTGGATGGCGAGGAGCGCCTCCGCGAGACCGGTGCCAAGAGCCCGCAGGGCGGGCTCGGGCAGCACGCCGAACCCGCGTACGACCTCGTGCAGCGAGGGCGCGGGGACGTAGGCCGTGGCCAGCCAGGGCTGTGGGGCGTCGGCGTCCGCGTCCAGCACCGGCGGAGTGAAGAATCCGCTCACACGGCGGGCGGCCTCGGCCTCGCGCCGGAAACGCCCGCGGAAGTTCGGCGCCTCGGCGTACTCGGGCCGGATCACCTTCAGGGCGACCAGACGCGATCCTGGCGACCTGGCGAGGAAGACCCTGCCCATGCCGCCTTCGCCCAGGAGCTGGAAGACCTCGTAGGGGCCGATACGGGTGGGGCTCTGCTGCTGAGGGACCTGGCCGTGCGGCAACGGGACGGTGGTGAAGGGGCGGGTGACAGGGGCGGGCTCTCGCGCCACCGTGGTGAACGGAGGCTGCGCGGCCGTGGGGTCGCCGCCCCCGGAGGAGGGTGTGTGCACGTCGTCGTCGCGGCGGTCAGCTCAGCGAACCGAGCACGTCACGAGCGACGGCGACGGCGGCGTCCTCGGCCTGCTTCTGCGTCGTGGTGGAGTCCTTCCGGCTGAAGCTGTAGTCCGCGGTGACCACGGCGTTGCCCTCACGGACGATCGCCTCGGCCTGGGTCAGTCCCCCGTCCGGGCTCCCGGCGTAGACGACGACGGCCTCCTCGCCGATCCCACTGACCGGCCGGGAGCCGAACACCTTCTTCAGAGTGCCGATGTCCTTGAGAGCGACCTCCTTCTTCATGTCGTAGCTGCCTTTCGCCCCCGGGGCGACGGAGAGATGCACCTTCAAGGTCTGGAAGGGGCCACTGCTGTCCGTCCTCTCCCAGCTCGGCCCCCTGGTGATCATCGAGGCCAGATCCTTGTCGTCGAACAGCCCGGGCGTGCACGCCGCCCCGGGCACGATTCCCTCGACGGTGGACGCCTTGACCAGTTCGCACCCCTTGGGCACCTTGGTGAACGCCTTGGCGGGTTCCTCGGGTTCGGCGGCGCCTCCCGGCACACCGGACGGCAGACTCGACACCGTGCCCTCGTCGTCACCCCCCGAGGTGGCGACGACCACACCGACGGCCACGGCCACGGCGAGCGCCGCGGCGCCACCGATCAGCCAGGCCCGCGAAACGCCGCCGCGCGGACCTCCGCCCGGGCCGCCCGCGGGAACCGGCTGGGCCCATGCCGAGGGCGCGCCCGGCGCCTGCGGCGGGACCGGCGGCGGTGCCTGACCGGGCATCGGGGGCGGTGCCTGACCCGGCATCGGCGGCGGTGCCTGACCGTAGGGCGGCACCTGACCGTAGCCCTGCGCCGCGGGTGCCCAGGTCGGGTCGGCCTGCCCCAACGGTCGGGTCGGACGGTCGCCGAAGCCATGCCGGGGATCCACCTGTGGGGTCTCACTCACGTGGCAGCCCTCTCTCCTCGTACGGTTCTCGCTTGCGGGACCGGCGGAATTCCGTCCCCCGCGCGCCGAGCCGGAGCGACGGCGACAGGGTTCACCTCACTCCCCGTTCGGATGGGGCTGGTGCGCTGCGCACGGCACCGGCACGACGTGGCAGACGCTGTCGCACGGTGCTGCGATGCCGATGAAATCCTGCTGAAGCCGAAAGTGATCGAGCCGCCGTCGCGCAGTCGCGGCGCGGCGTACTTTTCGGAGAGGAACGCGCCCCAGAACCGGCGCTCGCATCACCTTCGCGGTCTCCGGAGTGGGCAGGGCAGGTGAACAATCTCACCCTCCCGACTCCCCGCCGAAATAGTGAAGTCACCTGATTACACTGCGTGTTGATCCTTCATCCTTGCCGTACGATCCCACGGAGAGAGTCATGAAACTCAAGCGATTAGGCGTCATCGCCGCGGTGTGCAGCATCAGTCTCACCATCGGCCTCGGCACCGCCGAGGCCGGGGTCCCGGATGCGGCCGTGGCGCTCAAGGCGGGTGCCGACCAGGGCATCGCCGACGGGTACCCCGGCATCATCGGAATGGTGCGTGACGGTGACCGGACCCAGTACATACAGGCGGGCGTCGGCGACCGCGGAACCGGTGTGCCGGCGGACCCCAAGGCGAAGTTCCGCATCGGCAGCAACACCAAGGCCTTCACCGCGGCCACCGTCCTGCTGCTGGAGGCCGACGGCCTGCTGTCCATCGACGACACGGTGGCGAAGTGGCTGCCCAACGCCGTCAACGCCAACGGCCACGACGGTTCGAAGATCACCATCCGGCAGCTGCTCAACCACACGTCGAACCTCCCCAACTACACGATGAACATCGACGGGTACACCACCAGCCGGACCTGGACGCCGCAACAGCTGGTCGACGGCGCCCTGCGCAAGCGCCAGCCGAACGCGCAGCCGGGCGAGAAGTGGGAGTACACCAACACCAACTACGTGCTCGCCGGCATGATCATCAGGGCTGTGACCGGCAACGAGCCCGCGGCTGAGATGAAGACCCGGATCTTCGACCGTCTGGGCCTGGCGGACACCACTCTGCCCACCACGGACAACAACGTCTACGGCAACTACCTGCGCGGGTACTACCTGGCCGGCCCCTTCATCCTGGACATGACCGTGACCAACGTCTCGGCCACCCAGACCGCCGGCGCCATGGTCTCGACCCTCGACGACCTGGCCACCTTCCAACGCGCGCTCGTGGGCGGCACCCTTCTCCCGCCCGCGCAGCAGACCGAGCTCAAGACCACCGTCCCCACCGGTCTGGGCCCCGACTACGGCCTGGGCCTCATGCGCCTGAACACCTCGTGCGGTCGCACCGCCTGGTACCACAACGGTGTCGTCCCCGGGTACTTCAGCTTCCACCTCACCAGCGAGGACGGCGCCAAGCAGGTGGTCGAGGCCAACAACGAGAGCCACCTCATCTCCGGCACTCCCGGCCAGAACCACACGGGCGCAGCGGCTGAGAAGGCCTTCTGCGCGCTCTGAGCGAGCCCTCCGCTCCGTCCGTCGGGCCCGGCGGGCAACCCGCCCGTCCCCTCCGGATGATCTCATCGGGGAACGGACTTCAGGCCGTCCTGCGCAGAGCGGGGCGGTCTGCGGTTGCGGGCGCCGCGTGACTGCTTGCCGTAGGGCCGGGCAGCGTGGCGCACCTCGCCACGCCGCCAGGCGACACGATCCTGGTCCTTCTGCGCTGCCACACATGACGTGGCGCCCCGGAGCTCACGGTGCGCCGGTCGGGGCCCGTCAGTGTTCAGGTGTCCCGTCGCCCTCGGCGGCGAGCGTGGCGAGCAGGGTGGGCAGGTCGGCGAAGGAGTCGAGGACGTGGTCGGGCGTGCCGGAGGCCGCGCGGTGTGTCTCGGGGAGGTACTTGCCCGTCCTGACCAGTACGCCGGTGATGCCGGACCGTTGGGCGGCCAGCACGTCGGATTCGATGTCGTCGCCGATCATCAGTGCCTCCGACGCTCCGACGCCGAGATGGGCGAGGGCGCTCGCGAAGAAGGCGGGATCCGGCTTGCCCGTCACCTCCGCACGGGTGCGGGCGGCCTTCTCCAGACCTTCGAGGAAGGCTCCGGTGTCCAGGGCGAGGCCGTCTTCGGTGCCCCAGTACAGATTCCGGTGCATCGACACCAGCCGGGCCCCGCGCTGCAGTTGGCGGAAGACCCGGTTGAGGGCCTCGTAGCCGAATTCGGCCCCGGCGCCGCCGAGCACGACGACGTCGGCGTCACCCTCCTCGACGAGCGTGACGCCCGGCAGGTCGTCCTGGACGTCACCGCTGTTGAGCAGGAGGCAGCGCGCGCCGGGGAAGTGCTCGCGCAGATACGCCGCCGTGGCCGCCGGGGCGGTCAGAATGTCTCCCGCGTCGACGGTGAAACCCAGGCCGGCCAGTCGTGAGGCGATGGCCGCCCTGGTGCGGGACGTGTTGTTGGTGACCAGTGCGATGCGGAGCCCCGTGCCACGCAGCTGCTCCATGGCGGAGACCGCTCCCGGCAGGGCCTTCCAGGAGACGGTGAGGACGCCGTCGATGTCGACCAGGACCGCTCGGATTCGTTCCATGGAGCCGACGGTAGCCGCGGTGCCGGGCGCCGGCGCCTCACCCGCGTCGACGACGCTGCACGTCACTCCACCTGGGCGGTGTCCGCGAGGGCGACCAGGGCCGCTGCTTCGGCCGCGGAGCGGTCTTCCGGGACCAGGCCGATGCGGGTGCGGCGGTCGAGGAGGTCGGAGGTGTCGAGAGCGCCTTCGTGGCGGACGGCCCACACCAGCTCGGCGCCCGTGACCGGATGGCCGGGTACGACGGGCCGGGCGAGGGCGGGGTCTTCGAGGCCGAGCGCGTGTACGGCGGGTGCCTCGGAGCCGTAGCGGTACACGAGCCGGGCCGGGACGTCGAGCCCGGCGAGGGTCTGCGGCCGGGCGGCGCCGACGAGGGGGACGGAGGCGGTGCGGCACGGCCCGGCGGTCAGGCCGCCGGAGGCCGCGGCGGCGTCGACGGCGTCCTGGGCCATGCGGCGGTACGTGGTCAGCTTGCCGCCGACGACGGTGACGACGCCGGAAGGGGAGGTGAGCACGGCGTGCTTGCGCGAGATGTCGGCGGTGCGGCCAGCCGCGTCCCGGGTGTCGAGCAGGGGGCGCAGCCCCGCGAAGGCCCCGACCACGTCGGCGCGGTGGACGGTGACGTCGAGGGCGGAGCCGAGGACGTCGAGGAGGAAGCCGATGTCGGTCTCGGGGACCTCCGGCACGTCGGGGATGTCGCCGTCGACGGGTTCGTCGGTGAGGCCGACGTACACGCGTCCGTCGCCCTGGGGGAGGACCAGGACGAAGCGGTTCGTCTCGCCGGGGATCGGGATGTGCAGGCCCGCGGAGAGCCGGCCGAGGTCCTCGGAACGCAGCACGAGATGGGTGCCGCGCGAAGGCCGCAGGCGTACGTCGTCGACGAGACCGCCCGCCCAGACGCCGGCCGCGTTGACGACCGTGCGTGCGCGGATCCGCAGCTCCTGGCCGGTGGTCTCGTCGCGGACCAGCGCACCGTCGCGGTGGAGCTCCAGGGCCCGGGTGCGGGTGAGGATCCGGGCGCCGTACGCGGCCGCCGTGCGGGCGATCGCGGTCACCAGGCGGGCGTCGTCGGAGAGCCGGCCGTCCCAGGAGAGCAGTCCGCCGCGCAGCCCGGTGGGGCGGAGGGCCGGGGCGAGGTGACGGGTCTCGACGGCGGACAGCGTGCGCGGCTGGGGCAGCGTGCTCCGCGAGGTGCGGGCGCCGACGCGCAGCAGGTCGCCCGCGAGGAATCCGGCACGGGCGAGGGCGGCCTGGCCGCGGCTGACGAGCGGGGTGAGGGGAAGCACGAAGGGCTGTGCGCGGACGAGGTGGGGGGCGGTGCGTTCCATGAGGATGCCGCGCTCGACCGCGCTCTCGTGGGCGACGTCGAGCTGTCCGGACGCGAGGTAGCGCAGTCCGCCGTGGATCAGCTTGGAGCTCCAGCGGGACGTGCCGAAGGCGAGGTCGTGGGCGTCGATCGCGGCGACGGTGAGCCCGCGGGTGGCCGCGTCGAGAGCGGCTCCGGCTCCGGTGGCACCGAGCCCGACGACGAGTACGTCGACGACGCTGTCGGCATCGCCGTCGGCGAGGCGGTCCAGTTCGCGCAGGCGCCGCCGGGCGTTGAGGGAGGAGCCGGGCAGGGCGGGGCTGCTCGTGGGGTTCATGGGGCGATGGTCCTCTCCAGCAGGGTGCGCAGCTCGTCGAGGAAGGCGGCTTCGCTCAGTTCGGGATCGGTGTCGTCGGTCATGGTGCGCAGCGAGAGCGTGAAGGACTGGACGACGAGCAGCAGGGACCGGGCCTGCAGGTCGGCCCGGACGCGGCGCACGGAGCCGTCCTCGTGGCCGTCCTCGAGTGCCGAGTGGAGGAGCCCGAGCAGGGCGTCCTGGCTGGCGCCCCTGCGGTCGAGGATGTAGGGCAGCAGCAGCTCGGGGTCGACGTCGATGATCTTGTGGAAGAGCGGGTGGGCCCGGAACGCGGCGGCTCCCGCGACGAGCCCTTCGACGATCCGCTCCCGCTCGGGCCGGTCGTCGTCGGAGGGCGGCATGGCGCCGGCGGCGACGGCGATCCACTCGCGGGTCATCAGGTCGCCCACCAGGCTGCGCACGTCGGGCCAGCGCCGGTAGATCGTCATCCGGGACACGCCCGCGCGCCGGGCGATGTCGGTGAGGGTGGTTCGCCGTACGCCGACGGCGAGCACGCAGTCGCGTGCGGCGTCGAGCACGGGATCTGCGTCTTCATGGTTGTGACGAATGGGCGTCATCTGTCACAGTGTAATGCCAGCGTCGGCCGAGTGGCAGCGCCATCCGTGAAACAGACCGTTAGGAACCCTTTCGAAGTGGACATGTTGTGGAGCGGTTGGGGCGACCCGGCCAAGGCGGCACCCCTGCCCGACTCGGTCACCGGCCTGCTGCGTGACCTGCTCGGCGTCACCCCGCGCGAGAGTGGCCCGACAGCCCTTACCGACATCGAACCGCCCGCCCCGGCGCTGCCCGAGGAGGCCCGTACCGCACTGCGGGCGGCAGTCGGCGCGCCCGACGGCCTACGGGAGGACGCCGAGAGCCGCATCCGGCACACCCGCGGAAAGTCGACCCCCGACCTGCTGCGCATCCGCGCCGGCGAGGTCGACGACATCCCCGCCGCGGTCGTGCTGCCGGGCGACCACGACGAGGTCCTCGCCGTGCTGCGCGCCTGCGCCGAACACGGCGTCGCCGCCGTGCCCTTCGGCGGCGGCACCTCCGTCGTCGGCGGCCTCGCGCCCACCACGAAGCGGCCGTTCGTCGCGCTCGACCTGCGGCGGCTCGACCGGCTCCTCGCCGTCGACGAGGTGTCCCGCACCGCGACGCTGCAGCCCGGTCTGCGCGGCCCGCAGTGCGAGGCGCTGCTCAACGAGCAGGGCTGGACCCTCGGACACTTCCCGCAGTCCTTCGAATGGGCGACCGTCGGCGGCTTCGCCGCGGCCCGCTCCAGCGGCCAGGCATCGGCCGGATACGGCCGCTTCGACGAGATGGTCCTCGGTCTGACGGTCGCCACCCCCGAAGGCACCCTGGAGACCGGCCGGGCCCCGCGCTCGGCGGCCGGCCCCGACCTGCGCCAGCTGATCCTCGGCTCCGAAGGCGCCCTCGGCGTGATCACGGCGGTGACCGTGCGCATCCGTCCGCTCCCCGCGAAGCGGATCTACGAGGGATGGCGCTTCGCCTCCTTCGAGGCCGGCACGGCGGCACTGCGCCGACTGGCCCAGGACGGCCCGCGCCCCACGGTGCTGCGACTGTCGGACGAGTCGGAGACCTTCATCGGTCTCGCGCAGCCGGACGCCATCGGCAACGCAGAAGTCCCGCAGAACCCGGGCTGCATGGCCGTCGTCGGCTACGAGGGCACCGAGGAGGAGACCACGGCCCGCCGCGCCGCCGCCCGCGAGGTCCTCCTCGCCTGCGACGGCGAGCTCATCGGCGAGGAGCCCGGGGACAAGTGGGAGCACGGCCGGTACAACGCTCCCTACCTGCGGGACGCGCTGCTCGACGCCGGCGCGTTCGCCGAGACGCTGGAGACCGCGGCCTTCTGGTCCGCCGTCCCCGGCCTCTACACGGCCGTGCGGGACGCGCTGACGAGCACCCTCACCGAGGGCGGCACGCCGCCGCTCGTCATGTGCCACATCTCGCACACGTACGAGAACGGCGCCTCCCTGTACTTCACCGTCGTCTCCGCACAGGGCGAGGACGCCGTCGCGCACTGGGAACCGGCGAAGCGGGCGGCCAACGACGCGATCCTGGCCGCGGGCGGCACGATCAGCCACCACCACGGCGTCGGCACCGACCACCGCGACTGGTACGCCCGGGAGATCGGCCCCCTCGGCATCCGCATGCTGCAGGCCGTCAAGGCCGAGGTCGACCCCTCCGGTGTGCTCAGCCCCGGAGTCCTCATCCCCGTCCGCTGACCCACTGTCCGCCGACCCACCGTCCGCTGACCTTATTTGTGCCGCCCGGAGGCCAGATCCATGCGACAGTTCACCGCCGTCGTCAACCCCACCGCAGGGGGTTCCAGCGGTACGGCGGGTCTGCTCCCGCTGGCCCGTCTGCTGCGGGAGGCGGGTGCCAGGCTCGACACGGTCTACAGCCGGAGCCTGGAGCACGCCCGAGAGCTCGCCCAGGAGGCCGGAGCGCAGGGGCACGTCGTGCTCGCCGTCGGCGGTGACGGCATGGCCGGCTGTGTCGGCGGTGCGCTCAGCGGTACGGACACGGTCTTCGGCCTGGTCCCGGCGGGGCGCGGCAACGACTTCGCGCGCGCCCTGGGGCTCCCCACGGACCCCCGACGGCTCGTCGAGATCCTGCTCCACGGCGAGCCGCGGGCCGTCGACACGATCGAGGTGGAGTCCGCCGTGCACGCGCGGACCTGCGTCCTCGGAAGCGTGTACGCGGGCGTCGACGCGGTGGCCAACCGCCATGCCAACGACTCCCGTGTGCTGCGCGGCGCGGCGTCGTACTACGCGGGCGGCCTGCGGGCGGTCCTCGCCTGGAAGCCCGCCACGTACCGCGTCACGATCGACGGGGTGAGGCACGAGCGCACCGGCTACACCGTGGTCGTGGCGAACTCGGGCTTCTACGGCTTCGGGAGGAACATCGCACCGGGCGCGCGGATCGACGACGGGCTGCTCGACGTCGTGGTCATCAAGAAGGCGCCGAAACGCCTCTTCTTCGCCATGATGAACGAGCTGAAGACGGGCGTGCACGTCAACCGACCCGAGGTCGAGATCCTCCGCGGCAAGGAGGTCCACGTCGAGGCGGACCGACCCCTCCCGTACGGCGCGGACGGCGAGGTCGACGCGATCCTGCCGGTGACCCTCAGGGTGCGGCCCGCCGCCCTGAACGTCCTGGCCTGACCGGGAGGGACGTCCGACAGCACATCGGGGAACACCGTCCGACGCCGACCGCTGCGTCCGCCGGAACGGTGAGGCAGATCATGGCACTTACCCAGGTGGCGCATGTCCGGGTGGCGCCGGACGCGCCGGTGGTGGCTTCATGAGGGGTGCGGTGGCGTTCGCGCTGCCGCACTTCTCGTACCACCCCGTAGTCGTGCTGAGGTGATCATTGATGGTGACGGACCGGTACGGCAATCCGTTGTACGAGTGCACCCAGGAGACGGCCGCACACCTGGACCGAGCCGTCGAGTCCCTGCTCCACTTCAGCCCCGAGGTGGAGCAGGCGGTCGGTGATGCTCTCGACAGTGCGCCGGCCTCACCCGTCGCCCAGTCCTTCGCCGCCTATCTGGGGGCGTTGGGTACGGAGCCGGGCGACGCCCTCGCCGCACGGCAGCGGTTCGACCGGTACGCGGCAGGTGTGGACGTCGCGTCCCTGCCGGTGCGGGAGCGCCTGCACGTTGCCGCGGCCGGGGCATGGCTGGCCGGCGATCTGCGCCGCGCCGGCGGGCTGCTGGAGCAGCTGTCCCTGGTGTGCCCGAGAGACGCGCTCGCCCTGGCTGTGGGCCACCAGCTGGACTTCTTCACCGGCGACGCAGTCCGCCTGCGTGATCGCATCGGTGGAGCCCTCTCGGCCTGGGACGAGGCCGATCCTCACCGCGGCCTGGTGTTGGGCATGTACGCGTTCGGGCTGGAGGAGTCGGGCCACTACCGCCTGGCCGAGGAGGCGGGACTCGCCGCGGTCGAGCAGAACCCTCGCGACGTCTGGGCGATCCACGCCGTGGTGCACACCTACGAGATGCAGGGGCGGGTGGCGGAAGGCATCGGCTACCTCGATGCGCGGCGCGAGAACTGGGCGCGGGGCAACTACCTCAACGTCCACAACTGGTGGCACTACGCCTTGTACGCCTTGGAGGCGGGAGACACCGGCACCGCCTTGACCATCTACGACGCCGCCTTGCACAACGAGGCGTCGGCCGGTGTGGCCATGGAACTGCTGGACGCCGCGGCGCTGTTGTGGCGGATCAGGCTCGCGGGAGGGGAGTCCGGCTCCCGTTTCGGGGCGCTGGCCGACGCGTGGGCCTCGCGAGCCGATCCACCCTTCTACGCGTTCAACGACGTGCACGCCGTCATGTCCTATGTCGGTGCCGGGCGGCTCGGGGAGGCGGCGCGGCTCATCGCGGACCGACGTCGATGGCTGGCCCAGGGGGGCCCGGACAGCGTCACCAACCGGCGCATGACCGCGGACATCGGCCTGCCCGCGTGCGAAGCGCTGGTGGCGCACGGGCAAGGGAAGCACGCCACCGTCGTAGAGCTTCTGTGGCCACTGCGCCGCAGGCTGCACGAGTTCGGAGGCAGCCACGCGCAGCGCGACGCGCTCCAGAAGACCCTGCTCGACTCCGCGCTGAGCTCCGGACGGCACGAACTGGCCCGTGTGCTCATCAGCGAGCGGATCGGGATTCGGCCCGACAGCTCGTACAACTGGGGGGCGCGGGCTCGCCTCGCCGATGCGTTGGGCGACGCCGCCTCGGCCACCGTCGCTCGCGACCGTGCGAGTGACGCGGCCGCTGTGGCGGCCGAGCCCCTCCTGCCCGCGTCCCTTCGCCCGGACACCCGCACACCGTCCGGCGAGAGCGATGGGCCTGCGACCGGTCCCGTACCTCGGTGAATCCGCTGGCAGCGGTCGAGATCCCCGACTCGGGCCGGAGGTCCATGGGGACGGGCCTGGGCATTCGCGTGATGCTCGCCGATCCACATCTCGACCTGCCCACGGCCCAGTCGACGATCTGGTCGGCCATCGCCCCGTCATTGGGCATCTCTCCCGCCTTCCCCGAGGCCCGACCAACGACTCAGGGCGGGTGCAGGCGTACGGCCAAGGCGGCGATGTCGTCGTCGAGGCTGCCTCTGCTGTGGCGGAGGAGGTCGTGGTGCAGGGCCGTGAGCAGATCACGGGGAGGTGTGGGGGGCTGGCGGCGCATCCAGGCTGTCAACGGGAAGAACTCCCCGTCACGGGCGCGGGTCTCGGCGATCCCGTCCGTATAGAGGAGCAGCAGTTCCCCGGGAGCGAAGTCGAAGGCGTCCGCGTGGTACTGGTCGCCGAGCAGTTCCGCGAGGCTGAGCAAGGGCGAGGGGACGGACGGCTCGAGGATGCGCACGTTCTTGAGGCTGTGGATCAAGGGAGGGGGGTGTCCGCAGTTGACGATGGTGATGTGGCTGCCCTGATGCGGGATCTCGACGAGCAGCGCGGTGGCGAAGCGTTCCATCGGCGCCTCGGGTGGATGGGCGGCGTTGTGCCGGGCGCAGCTCGCGTCGAGCCTGCGGGCGACGTCGGTCATGGAACTCTCGCCGTGTGCCGCCTCCCGGAAGGCGTTGACGATCGCCGCGGCCGCCCCCACGGCCGGCAGGCCTTTGCCCCGTACGTCTCCGATGAGCAGCCTTACCCCGTACGGAGTATCGACGACCTCGTAGAAGTCCCCGCCGATGCGGGCTTCCGCGGCCGCAGCGAGGTACAGCGATTCGATCTCGACGTTCCGGAAGCGGTGCGGCAGGGGACGCAGCACCACCTGCTGGGCGGCGTCGGCGACGAGCCGTACCTGAAAGAGCGTGCGCTCCCGTTGGAGCCGGACATGGCTTCCGTACGCGGCGGCCACGGTGACCGCGATGATCCCCGCACACGTCCACCACGTCCCGAGATCGGGGAAGACGAGGCTGAGGCCGATCATCAGAAGGAGGCAGACGGTCCCGAGGAGAATGGTCGGGAGAACCGGCCACATGGAGGCGGCCAGGGCCGGCGCCGCGGGCAGGAGGCGGCTGAAGGCCATCTCCGGCGGAGTGGCGTAGGCCAGGCTGGCGATCACGACGGTCAGAATCACCGGCGACAGCCGCACGAGCCTGCCGTAGCCGGGGCTCCGACGGAGCCGCGGCTGTCCGGACTCGATCATGAATCCCAGAGTATCCGCGAGGGGCCCGCTCAGCGACGCGGCGATTGGGCCCGGCGCGTGACACTGCCCCGGCTTGCGCGCTGGTAACCAGCGTGAACGACACCCGGAGGGGGCGACTGACCGTCCCGGCGGCGCTTCCCGCGTGCGAGGCGCGCCGAGGGTGGCGACACTGGTGTCATGGCACACAAGGTATCTCTGGAGGGCGGGCCGGAAGATCTCCTCGAGCGGGTTGTCACGGTCGAGACCCCCGGCGAGGACGTGAAAATCCTGCATCGAGGCGGATACGAGCACTTCAGGGAGACCCCACGCCGACACGACAGCGAAGAGGGAACCCTTCGGGTGTACGAGTGGTGGGAACGTACGGAGATCGCCGAGTAGGCACGTCGCCGCTCGTACAGACCAGTCTTTCGGGCTGACGCGAAACGCCCGGCCGGAAAGCCCCGGCCGGGCGTTTCGCACACACACTGCGGGGCGTCAGCCCTGCGGCTGGAACGTCACCTCACTCACGTCCCAGAGGAACTCTCCGCCCAGTGGATTCTCCGGCCATTCGGCACGGAAGCTCCGGACGAGGAACTCCACCATCCCGCAGTCGTAGCGGCTCCACAGCATGTCGTTGCGGTGGTAGACCACGACGGGCCACTTGGCGGGATCGTCGTCCGAGGCGTCCCAGCAGAGCATGTCCGCGGTGGCGGAGACCCCCCAGGAGATCAGCACCGGAGAGGTGCCCTCCAGCTCGGGCGTCTTCTCCTCCGTCTCCCAGTCGGCCTCGGCGTTCGCCGTCTCGATCACCATGCCGTCCCGCGGGGCCTGTTCCAGCGGCACCTTGGGCTCCGGCCTGCCGATCGACAGGTACTTCTGCACCGCGCCGGCCCCGTAGACCTCCATGAAGCGCCGGAAGTCCTCCGGGAACGGCTTGCCCCACGTCGCGGCAAGGGCGGCCCAGTCGACCGTCGTGTCCCCGTCCTTCGGCGGCGGCATAAGCCGTTGCAGGGCGTCCAGGCCGGTCGGCTCACTCATCGGTGCCTCGCTCCGTGTCCGTGCGGGGGTCCGCTCCGGTCCCCGTCATGGCGTGCTCCCTGTGGGTACCGGCGAACCGCCGCTGCTCTGTGTGCCGAGATTGTCTCCCGTGCTGAGTGTGTTCGGGATGAACACCTGGAAGTTGATCCCCACCGAGCCATCGGGATTCACGCCGTACGCCGACATGTCGTAACCCGTCGGCACCGTCCTGTTGCCGTCGTAGCGGGGAGACACGGTGTACATGACGTCCTGGCCCGCCATCACGGCGTTGTAGACCTGCAGTTCGTACGACCTCATGTGCTCTTCGCCCTGCGTGGAGCCGATCTGCTTGGCGTTGGCACCGCGCGCGCACGGCGAGAGGTTCGCCAGGACTCCCTTGCCCGCCAGCTTGTTGCCGATGAGGTGACAGGCGTTGACGTTCTTCTGAGCGTCGAGCCCCTTGCCCTTGGCGTAGTCCTGCGCCCACTCGTATCCCGGAGGGTTGGAACCCACGCCGGTTCCCTTGTTCTTGTTCAGGTACTCCTTGGTCAGGCAGGCCTCGGCGGCCGTGGCCCGGTTGCCGTTGGCCGCGTCCCGCTCGCCGTACTTGATCCAGCCGTCGCCGCAACCCGACTTGTCGTCGTCGTCGTTGTCGGGCTCGGGCTGGGGCCGCGGAAGGCGCCGCGGGTCCGGTGCGGGCTCGTCGTCGGTGTCGTCCCGGGAGCGGGAGGCCTCCTCGATCCGGTCCCGGACCTCGCTGGCGACGTACGCGACGGCCGCCACGACGACGATGATGGCGACCGTCACCACGACCGCCGCGACGAAGGCCGCGGCGACCGCCGGGATCGCGAGGGCGAACCAGTGGCCGTCGATCTCGACGTTGCTGATCGGGTTGCCGCCGGTGAAGGCGTAGCGGTTGCCGGTGAAGGGGTCGCTGCCCAGGCCCATGTCGGCCAGGGCCCCGTTGTACATGTCCCGGCTGGTGAAGCGGTTCAGCCCCGGGTCGTAGTCACGGAATCCCATGTCGTACGTGCCGGACCCGGCGTCCCACCGCTTGGCGTTGTAGCGGTAGGAGTTGTACTCCTCCTTCGTCGGGTCGGAGGCGTCCGGCTTGTCGATGCCGGTGAACTCCGACGAGTCGTCGTTGCCGTAGGCCGTGTAGCCGTAGGTGGCCTTGGTGTCGCCGGCGGCGTCGGTCAGCGTCTCGACGTCCGTGTGGCTGTTGTAGCCGTAGTAGGCGTCCTCGGTCGTCCCGTTCTCGTTGTGCTTGACCTGCGACAGCCGCTGGCCCCACGGGCTGTACTGGTAGGACTTGGTGAGCTTGCCGGCCACCTCCTCGGTCAGCACCTCCTGGGAGAGGCCGAGGTAGCGGTAGTCGGTGGTCTTGCCGTCCGCGGTCTTCGACGAGGTGCGGTCGAGCGGGTCGAAGGTGTACTTCGTCGACTTCATCGCGCCGGAGCCGTCCCGCTGCTGGGACTCGACGACGTGGTCGAAACCGTCGTAGATGCTGCGCGAGACGATCTGCCCGTCCTGGGACGTCGACTCCTGACGACCCAGCGGGTCGTAGTTGAAGGAGGTGACGGATCCCGCGGTGGTCGACGTCTGGAGCCGGTTGCGGTCGTAACGGAAGTCCGTGGAGGCCCCGCCGACGGTCTGCTGGACGACGTTGGCGTTGTCGTCGTGGACGTACGTCTCCGTGGCGGCGCCGTTGCCGGTCTTCACCGACTTGGCGATCCGGTCGACCGGGTCGTAGGTGTACGCGGTGGTGGACTCGAGGTACGCCGCGTGGTTGTCGGCGTTCATCTTCTTCGCCGCGTCCTGCGCCTTGTTGCCGTTGGCGTCGTAGGCGTAGGTGTGCGAGGCGACGAGCGTGCCGTCGGCCTTCTTCTCCGCGCTGGTCCTGACCGCGCCGTCGAGGAAGTAGCCGAAGTCGACGGTGTTGCCGTTGTCCTTGGTCTCCCGCAGCGACTCGCCGCGGTCGGTGTAGGTGTACGAGGTGATCTTGGGGTCGGTGTCCGTGGGCGAGGTGCCCACCGAGACCGTCTTGACCTTCTCCCTCAGGTCGTAGGTGTACTTCGAGTACTGGTCGGGGTGGGTGATGCTCTCGGGCTGGTCGTTGGCGTCGTAGGTGTAGGTCGTGCTGGTCTTCTGCTGGCCGGCCAGGGTCTCGGTGATCCCGGACACCCGGTTCAGACCGGTGTAGGAGATCGTGTACGTGTCGACCTCGGCGCCGGACGACAGGTCGTCGATCAGCGAGAGGTTGTCGTTCAGGTCGTAGGCGTAGCGGAAGTGGTGCTTCTCCGCGTCGATGTCGCCGGTGAGGTCGCGCACCAGCTTGACCCCGTCGGCCACGACCTTGCCGTCGGCGGCCTGGAACAGTTCCAGCTTCGCCGCGTTGCCCTGGGTGAAGTCGTACGTGCCGAGGCTGACCCAGGTGCCCGCCGCGGTGGACTGGTCGACCGTGCGGTCGGTGCTGCCGGCGCCGTGGGTGACCTTGTACGTGGCGGACCTGCTGGCCCCGGCGACCTGCGGGAACTTCACGTACGCCGTGTACTTGCCGTTCTTCGGGATGTTCAGCGTCCAGGAGTACGCGTCCGTCCCGGCTCCGGCCGCGTGCACGCGGTGGTCGAAGCCCTGCTGCCCGGTGAGGTTCGCCGTGGTCCAGGTACCGGTGGAACCGGTGTGCTGGACATCGGAGTTGTCGACGAGCGGCACCGCGGTGCCGACCGGCACACCGTCGTCGGTCTTCTCCTTCAGCTTGCCGTTCGGGTAGTAGCTCCAGCCCATGGTGCGGCTGACGGACTCACCGGCGGAGCTGAGCGTCCTGGAGGTCTGCAGCCCCAGGTCGTTGTACTCGTAGCTCGTCCGGATGTCCCACGGGTCGGTGGAGCTCTTGGTCCACCCGTTGTCGTAGTAGGTGAACTCGGTGTCGTTGCGGACCGTCTGGCCCTCCGAGGGCGGCTGCGAGGTCCGCGTGACGCGGCCGGCCGCGTCGTAGAAGGTCTGCGTGTAGACGTTCGGGTTGTTGTAGCGGGCGTCCGACGGGTCGTACGGCAGGTACTGCTTGACCGGCCGGTTCAGCTCGTCGTACTCGGTACGACTGGTGAAGTCGTCGGCGTTCGCGGTCTCCGTGCCGCGCGGGGTGATGACCCGGGTGGCGTTGCCGACCTGGTCGTACTCGTAGCGGGTCGTCCGGTACGTGATGTCGGTACCCGAGCCCGAGTGCGGAACCCTCTGCTCGGTCTTGCGGCCCCGCTCGTCGTAGCCGGAATAGGTGGTGTTGCCGTCGGGGTCCGTGTCGGCGACGACCAGCGCGTCCTTGTCGTAGGCGCGGCGCGTCACATTGCCCAGCGGGTCGGTGACCGAGGTGACCCGGTGCTCCAGGTCGTAGGTCATCTTCGACGAGAAGTCGTCGGGGTCGGCCGTCCGGTTCTTCTTCGGGTCGACGACCTTGACGTTGTTGCCCACCTCGTCGTACGTGTACGTGATCTTCTCGCCGAGGGCGTTGACCACCGAGGCGAGCTGGTAGATCTCGTCGTAGTTCTGTGTGGTGGTGTAGTCGTCCGGGACGCCGGACGTGGCCACGCCCTTCGGTTCGGTCGTGGTCTTCAGGTGGCCGGTCTTGTCGTACGTGTAGACCGTCCGGCGCAGCGGCGCGGTCGGCGTGTCCTGCGGCGAGGTGGCCTCGGTGAGCTGGTCGGCCGCGTCGTAGGCCGCCGTGGAGACGGCACCGGTGGGCGCGATCGCCTTGGTGACGTTGTCGTTGGCGTCGTAGTCGGGTGCCGGCACGGTGATCAGGTCGCCCGCGGCCTGGTCCCTCGGTGCCGTCCTGACCAGCGGCCGGCCGTACGTGTCGTACGTCTGCGTGGTGCGGTGGCCCAGCGCGTCGGTCGTCCTGGTGACCTTGCCGCGCACGTCGTACTCGTAGCCCGTGCTGTTGCCGAGGGCGTCCGTGATCTTCGCCGGGTAACCGGTCTGCGTGAACTCGCTGTTGACCGTGGAGTGGCCGTTGGCGTCGGTGGCCTTGGTGAGCTGGCCGTGGGCGTCGTACTCGTACGTGGTCGTGTAGTCGCCCGCGGCGGGCGTCGCGACGCCCTTCGGGTCGGTGACCGTCTTCAGGTTGCCGAAGGCGTCATAGCCGAACTGCCAGGCGCGGCCCTCCGGCGACGTCTTGCGGAACAGGTCGGAGGAGTAGCCGTCCAGCCGCTTGACGTACTCGAACTTCTGGGCGTCGGCCGGGTACCTGCCGGGCGCGCAGTCGCTCTGCGGCGGGACCCCGCCCTTGTTGTGCTCCGCGGTGCGCTTCCACAGCGGGTAGCCGGTGAGAGGGTCGTAGCAGTAGGCGGTGACGGCGCCGTTGTTCTCCTCCATGTACGTGACGTTGTTGTCCGCGTCCCACGCCAGCTCGGTCTGCTGCGACTTGGCGTTGACGGACCGCACCGGACGCCCGAAGTCGTCGGTGACGTACGTGGCGTCGTGGCCCTCGGCGTCGGTGACCACGGTGGAGGTGAAGCGGGTGTCGGCCGTGTCCGCGGCGTACGCGAACCGCGTGTCGCCGCCGATGCGGTCGGTGATGGACTGGGTCCACCAGTGGTACTTCGGGTCGTCGCCCTCGCTCGGGTAGTAGTAGTCGAGGGCGGTGGCGTTGCCGCGCGGGTCGGTGATGCGGACCAGCTTGACGTTCTTGTTGCCCTGCTCGGCGTCGTACGTGAAGCCGAAGACCTTCGGCTGGGACGAGCCCGCACCGTCGGTCAGCTTGGTGAGCAGCCCCTTGTCGGAGTACTCGAAGGTCAGCTTGCGGCCCGAGACGTCGGTGACCGACTTCAGGTGGTCGACGATCTTAGGGCTGCTCGTGTCCGCCTTGGTGAAGTAGGTGGCGGTGAGCGTCTGCCGCCCGGCGGGGTCGGTGATGTACGTGAGGAACTTCGTCGGCTTGTTGTTCGACTTGCGTTCCTCGTACGTGAACGTCTGGGTGTTGCCGTTCTTGTCGACGACGGACGTCTGGTAGCCGTCACAGCCGAACAGGAACCGGGTGCCGTCCGGGCGCGTCAGAGTCCAGGCGTCCGGGATCGGGTCCTTCGCCGGGGTGCAGTCGAGACCCGGCTTGGCCGACAGCCGGAAGTGGACGCCGGCCGGTGCCTTCCAGGTGCCGTCCGTCTGTACCCGGAAGACGTGGGTGGTGCCGTCCCCGTCGGGCAGCCGCACCTCCCGTGGATTCGGGTTCGGGTGGAAGTCCAGCGGGGCGCCGAGCCGGATGGGCCCCGCGGCCTGCACGGACCAGCCGTGACCGGCGACGGTGTCCGACGTGTCCTGGGTGTTGTAGGCGAAGCGGACGAAGGTGTTCAGACCGCGGCCCGGGTTGCTCAGGGCGTTGTACTGCCAGACGCTGTTCCCGACGGCGGTGTTGTTCATCAGCGACGAACCCGCGCCGGTGTTCTTGCCGTTGTACGAGTAGAACTTCTCCAGGCCCAGCTGGTCCGAGGTCGGGTCCTCGACGGTGACGTTCAGACGGAGCCCGGGCGCACCGCCCGTCCCGGAGAGCCAGGTGCCCGCCGCGGTGTCCCGGACGTCCCAGGTGAGGACGTACTCGGTGCGCTTGCTGCCGGAGTCGGAGTTGATCGGTGCGCGGAGCCGGGCCTGCAGGGTGACCGAGTCACCGGGCAGCAGATCGGCCGGCAGGGCCGTCTGGAGCTGGTTGCCGCCGGTGGTGACGTCCGTGCCGTCCGGGAGTGCCCACCGGTGGCTCAGCGCGTGGGTGCCGGCCTTCCAGACGGACGTGGTGGTGTTGGTGAGGGTGAACTCGACGGTGTGGTCGCTGTTCGGGGTGATCCGGGCCGGGGTCTGCGGCGCGTAGTACGTCGCCTCGGTCGTCGAGTCGATGTACGTGACCGCGATCCTGGGCCGCAGGCGCTGCTCGGTGCCCTCGGAGGACAGGAACAGGGTCCGCTCCTGCTGCGCGGCCTCGTCGGCCATCTTGAGGACCACGCCCTGCTGGGACGACGGGTTCGTCACCCAGGACTGCGCGAGCGAGGTGACCGTCCAGTCGTGCCGCGACGGGTCGTTCGTCTTGGCCCCCGTGTCACCCGCGACCGCGCCGAAGTCACCGCCCGCGGCCGCCCAGTTCGTGGCCGTGTCGGCCTTGACCCAGGTCGCGCCGGCCTCGTCGAAGTCACGCGTCAGCGGCCGGAGTTCGTAGACCGCGCCGGAAGTGTCCGTGGAGGTCTGGGTGCTCCACAGGCGCACCTTGGCTTCGAGGACGCGCGCGGTGGTGGGGATGCCCAGGGCCGGGAACTTCAGCACGGCGCGGGTGTCGCCGTAGGTGGCGGAGTTGTTGCCGACGCTGAGCCAGTTCTTCGGGCCGCCGTCGTCGATCGTGTCCAGGAGGGACGTGGGCCGGGCGGAGGACAGGGTGGTGTCCTGCGTCGCGTCCAGCACCTTCGTCGTCCGGCCCGCCTTCGGCAGCCGCACGAGCCGGCTGGGTGCGGCGAGGACCTGCCCGTCCTTCGTCTTGACCGCGACCATGTAGTAGTACGCGCGGCCGAACGGGTCGGGGTCGTCGGCCCTCGTCGGCACGGCGCTCGTGTCCGTGAACGAGGTCGCCGTGGAAGCGACGGGCGCGACGAGGGTGGCGGCCGACGGGGTGAAGGCCTGGTTGACCGAGCGGTGGACCTGGTACTCGGCGATGTCGTCGCCGGTCACGATGGGGTCCGGGTCCTGGTAGGCCGACCAGGTCAGCTCCGCGCCCGTGGCGTGGATGGTCGTCGGGGTCGCGAGGTCGACGCCCTGACGCCCGAAGGTCATGACGAGGCGCGGGTAGTGGGCGGTCTCGCCGCCGTACCCGTACTCGCTGCCCTCGTACCGCGGTCCGCCCTTCGGGCCGTTCGCGGACTCGTCGCCGGCCTTGATCACGAAGCCGTTGTTCGCGTGGGTGCCGTCGATCCACTGCTGGACCGTCTTCGTCACCGGGAAGGAGTGCCAGGTGTTGAGCTCGCCCGGCTTCTTGGTGACCACACCGCCCTTGGTGAACCGGACGGCGTCCGCGATCACCGAGGTGGTCGTCGAGGCCGGACCGTCCCCCAGGGCGATCTTGCCGAGTGTGCCCGCCTTGAACGGGTGGGAGCCCAGTGTCTTCCAGACCCCGGCCGTGCCGGCCTGCTGGTTGACCGTGTACGCCTTCGACCCGCCGTCGTACGTGACGGTGTACGGCGCGCTCGTGGCGCGGTCCGAGGCCGGGACGTAGTGCGCCTCGACCTGGTAGGTGCCGTCCTCGGGAAGGTTTGGCTGCCAGGTGTACGAGCCACCCGCGACCGAGTCCTTGTTGTACAGGTAGTCCTGGTTCACCGCGTACTGAGTGAACGCCGTGTTGCCCGAAGCCGGCCAGGCGCCGACGGCGGCCGTCCGTCCGGCGTCGCCGTCGTCCACCACGACCGACGTGCCCGACAGCTCGCCCGTGAGCGCGCTCGCGTTGTTCCAGGTGGCCTGGTCCTCCGTCCACGCCTGCGTGGCGCGGTGCGCCTCCAGCTGGACCTCGGAGTCACCGGTGGTGTGGGTCTGGTCGTAGTACAGCTTCAGATCGGCCGAGTCGAGCGTGGTGCCGGCCGGGACGCCGGTCAGCGGGAACCGCAGCAGCGCACGCGACGCGCCGGTGCTGGTGTTGCCGACCGACAGCCGCCAGTTCTCGTCGTAGTTGTCGCCCGGACCGTCCGAGGAGATCATCACGTCCTGCGCCGTGCTCGGCGTCGGCGCGATCGAGATCGTCGGGTCGATCGTGACCGGGTACTGCCGATCCGGCGCGGCGAGCCACTTCGCGTCCGGGGTGACCGTCAGCTTCCAGCTCTTGCCCGCCCGGACGAGCTTCTGCGTGACAGCGGAGCTGTACCCGGTGCCGTACGGCGAGGAGGCGTCCTTCCGCGCGTCCGTCATGAACGCGGCCGGAACGAGGAGGACCGGATCCGCGCCCTCGCCGTAGAACCGGATCGAGCCGTCCTTGCCGGCCTTCGGCGTCAGCCCGCCCGCGTCCAGCGTGAACGTGAACGTCACCGGGCCGGCCGGCCGGGAGTCCAGGACGATGTTCTCCTTCACCCGCCCCGGACCCACCTGGTAGGTCAGGTCCGCGCCGGCCACGGCGTCCTTGTACGTGACGGTGTCGCCCTTGGCGACGGGGGCGAGCGTGCCCGCGCCTTCCAGGCCCAGGGTCACCGCGTGACCGTTGCCGGCCTCGAAGCGCAGCAGCCTCGCCACGTCGGTGCCGAAGGACGTACGCGCGACGTTCGTCGTGTTGGTGAAGGCGAAGCCCCCGGACCCGGCCGCCGTGACGGTCGGGTCGATGTCCTTCCACGACTTCCCCGACCGGTACGCGGTCGGCTCCGCCGACACCTCGGCCTGCACGCGCCCGTCGGACAACTTCCAGTACCGGGCGTGCGGTGTGCGACGGTCCGTCAGTTCCGCGACGCGCTTCGGCTTTCCGGCCGCCCTGCCCTGCGGCAGCTTCTCCCGGCTCGGCAGCACCGGGGACCCGCCGGTCGACGGCAGTTCCGGCCCGCCCTCGTCGTCCTCGTCTTCTGCCAACCAGCCGGCGAAAGCATCGGCAATACCCTTGCCGTCATCGGTTGAAACCGGTGCGGCATAGGCGACTTGTGGAATCATGGTGCCGACGACCGCCGAAACCACGAGGCAGGCTATCGCCGGCCCGTATCTCGCTTTCACGCCAATCCCCTCTTCGATGGACCTGACATCGACCGAAGCGCCTCAAGGCATGGCGAATCAGGCCACGTTCCCCGAGCGGGAAGTGGCCTCGCCGGAGCTTCGGTCGCGGGCGGGGGGATTCTTCACCACAGAACTGATGTGGCGTCAACTGATAACCGATTAAGGGCATTTCGCTGAAGGGCCGTTGGTGATTGAGGCTGCCTTGCCCGACATTTCCGCTGCCTGGCGTCCAACGAATCGGGTGGTGTATAACCCCATCCGATTCCTCGACGGAAGGTGCTGCCATGCCGACGACCGAAGAACCGGATCGCCGCATCGACCGCAGTGATCGCGGCGGCGTAGCCGTCGCCGCGGTGCTGCTGCTCGTATGCGGCGCGTTCGTCCTGTACGGATTCCTCAACACCGAAACCGAGGACGAGGCCGCGGGCAAGCAGGCCGCGACGCCCACCGCCGAGGCGACCTACGACGTGACGTACGAGGTGCTCGGCGAGGGCGCGGCCGATGTCTCCTACCGGGGGGCGGCCGGCGACGAGGCACACGTCGTCACGCGTGTCGGCCTGCCCTGGCGGAAGACCGTGAGCGTTCCGCTCGGTGCCTCGCCGATCGTGAACGTCACACTCGGCGAGAAGGGCGGTACGGCCAGCTGCACCCTGGCCGTACGCGGCAAGCACGTCCAACGCGCCACCGCCACGGGCGCCTTCGGCCGGACCACGTGCGGCGGCGACGTCGTCAGAGCCGGACCGTCCAGCTGACCGTGGACCTCATCGTCCGGGCGATGGCGCGGTCCCGCACCGAGGGCGTGCGGTCCTCGGCGGTGAGGGACAGCGTGTGCGTCCGGCGGTCGAGCAGCCGCAGGGCCAGGCCGGAGACTCGTACGTCGGTGCGGCCCGCGAGGGACTTCACCTCCCGCCCGTCGAGGTACCAGCGGATCGTGAGCTGACGCCCGTCCGCACCCATCAGCCGGGGTACGAGGGCTTTGGCGGTGTCGCCGCTGCGGAGGGTGCGGTCGGTGGCCGTGACGGGGGAGGCGATGCGCGCCTCGCGGTAGAAGCCGGCGATCATCGCCTCCACTCCGGGCAGGTTGAAGGGCTTGCCGAGGGTGCGCATCAGGGAGTTCTCGGTGGGGCGCCGCAGCCCGGTGACGTAGTAGCCGCCGCCCTCGTACGAGCCGACGGTGCCGCCGTCGGGAGACTGCTCACCGAGCCAGCGGTGCCACTTGGCACCCCGGTCGGCCAAGTCGTCGGCGGTGAGGGTGGTGATGTTGGAGTCGGCGGGCTCGGGGCCCACGTACCGCTCGTAGCCCGGGTAGTCGGCGTAGAAGTACTCGTCGGCGAGCTTGCCCAGGGAGTGGCCGGTCTCGTGGATCGCGACCTGGCCGGACTTCTCGTTCCCCGCCGAGGCCGTCGATATGCCCTCGTAGCCGAGGGCCTCGCTGCGCTCGTTGTAGCCCGCGCCGCCGTACTTGGTGCTGTTGGCGAGGACGAGCACCAGATCGGCCTCGGGGGCCTTCGCCACGTATCCGTCGACCTTGTCCTGGTCGATGCAGAGCAGCCGCTCGATGTCGTCGCACCAGAAGTACGAGCCGAGAGCCGTGTCCCGGAGGGTGTCGCGAGAGGGGTCGCCGGAGACGCCGGACTGGTTCGAGACGGCGTCGACGGTCCAGACGTTGAAGAGGTTGCGGTAGGTCGTGTACGGCTCGACGGCCGTCAGCTCGGCCCATTTCTGCTGGGCGTCGGCGTGGAAGCGGGGAAGTTCGGCGGCGGTGTAGCCGTCTCCGACGACGACGATGTCGAGCCGGTCGGCGGTGGGGCCGTTGTCGACCATCTTGGCCACCTCGCCGTCGGCGACCGCCTCGGTCGCCGTCAGGCGGGAGGCCGGCCGGTTCCGGCCCTCCGGCGGCACATGCGTGTGGCCGGATCCGGCGAGCGTCCCGTGTTCCGGCCCGGGTATCTCGACCTCGACTCCGGCCGTGGGGGGTGCCGTCGGGTCCGCGGCGGCGCTGCCGGGTGCGGCGGCGAGTACGGCCGCGAGGGCGACGGCCACTCCGGCGGCCATGGCTCCGCGTCGTGCTGAACGCATGAAATCAGCCCCTTGTCAGGCGAGTTAAGTGCATCAGTAAGTGTGTTGAACGAGTCGCTTAACCTAGGGGGAAGGTGAAGGGTGCGCAATGCCTGCCGCGTCTGGATACTGAGGAGTTCACGAACCAGGGGGTCCGACATGGACGAACCGGCCACGATCGGCCACCGGGTACAGCGGCTGCGCGCCCAACGCGGGCTGACACAGCGCCAGTTGGCCGAACCCTCGTACACCCCCGCGTACATCTCGACGCTGGAGTCGGGCAAGGTCAGGCCCTCGGAGACCGCACTGCGCTTCCTTGCGGAGCGACTCGGTACGTCGTACGAGGAACTGGCCACCGGCCGCCCCGCGCACCTCGCCACCGAGCTGCGGCTCGCCCTCACCGACGCCCACCAGCAGCTGGCCACCGGGACGGCGGACGAGGCCGCCGTGCGCTACCGCCGGCTCCTCGCCGACGCGGAGCGCCTCGGACTCGTCCCCGAGCAGGCCGAGGCGCTGCTCGGGCTCGGCGACTGTGCCCTGGAGACCGGTGAACTGGTCGACGCGGGCCACCACTTCCAGGCCGCCGAGCGGCTCCTCGCCGAAGAGCCGCTGCCCCGCCGCGCACGCGCGATCCGGGGCCGTGCCGTCGCACACCTCCTGGCGGGGGAACTGCGCTACGCCTGCTACCTCCTCGAATCCACCATCGACGAGCTCGGAGCGAGCGGCCTGGCCGACCCCGAGGCGCTGGTCATCCTGTACGCCGCCGTGATCGGCCCGTACATCGACATGGGGGCACACGCCCGTGCCGCGCACGCCGCCGAGCTCGCCCTGGCGCTGGCTCCGCAGGTCGACGATCCGGCGCTGGTCGCGGGCATGCACCGGCAGGTGGCTCGCACCTTCCTCGCCGAGGGCCGCACGGCCGACGCCGACGCCTCACTGGCCAAGGCGCAGGCGATCTACCAGCAGCTGAGCCTGCGCACCGACCTCGCGCACTGCCACTGGATGCGCGGCTACGTCCAGGCTCAGAACGGCGAACTGGAGTCAGCCGAGAAAGAGTTGCGGGCCGCCCGGGACATGCTGAACGCCAGACGAGCGGCGCTGTTCACCGCTCAGGTGGAGGTGGAGTTGGCCGATGTGCTCCGGCGGCTCGGACGGCACGGCGAGGCCTCGGAACTGCTCTCCGCGTTTCTCGCACTGGGTGACCGGCACGGAGCGGTGCACGCGGGGGGTGCGCACCGGCTGCTCGGACTGATCGCCGAGGAGCGGGGGGACAGCGAGACCGCGGAGGAGCACTACGTCATGGCTCTGGGACTGCTGGAGCGCAGCGGCGCGAGTGGCGACCTCGCCGATCTGTGCCGTCTGCTGGGCGACCTCCTGCGCCGCAGCGGCCGCACCGAGGCCGCGCTGGACGCGTACCGCACGGGACTGGGCCATCGCTCGCTCCCCGGCACGACGACACTGGGGCCGGCTCCGACGGCCCCGGCGTTCCCGCTGCACTGAACGGGCATCCGACAGTCTCTGGGACGGCTCGGGTGCCGAAGGCGGCGACGACGTGGGACAGCGGGCTGATGATCGCGTACACGAGGTTGACCTCGACGGAGCCGGTGGTGGCTCCGGGCGGTCAGGACTGCTGGGCGCGTGGCTCCATCCGGAACTGGAAGCCGAGGGTGCCGGGGTCGAGTGCGGTCGCGCCGCCGTCGACGGTGAGCACCGCCCCGTTCACGAACGACGCGGCGGGCGACAGCAGCCAGGTGATGGCTTCCGCGACCTCGTGCGGCTCACCGGGCCGCCCGGCGGGCAGGACCCGGGTCACCTGCTCGTACGCCGATTCCAGACCGTTCCCGTCCAGGCCCGCCTCGTCGGCGAACCGGTTCATCCGGCGGTCGGCCATGTCGGTGCGCACCCAGCTCGGGCACACGGTGTTGGCGCGCAGCCCCGCGCTCCCGTAGTCGACCGCGAGCGAGCGGCACAGCTGGAGCAGGGCCGCTTTGGAGGTGGCGTATGCGGCGTTTCCGACGCCGTTGCGCAGGGCGGACACGGAGGCCACCGCGACCACCGCGCCGCGGGCTTCGAGCAGGTGGGGGAGCGCGGCGCGCAGCAGCAGGAACGGACCGGTGAGGTTGGTCCGCATGACCTCGTCCCAGTCGTCCAGGGTCACCTCTCCCACCCCGCCGCCTCGCCCGATGCCGGCGTTCAGCACCAGACCGTCGAGCCGCCCGTACGTGCCGACCACCGTCTCCACGAGCGAGGCCACCGCGGCGGGGTCCCCGATGTCCGACGGCACGGGCAGGGCGCCGGTCTCCTCGGCGACCAGCCGCAGCGGCTCGGGGCGGCGCCCGGACACCGCCACCCTGTGTCCCGCCCGGGCCAACGACTGCGCGGTCGCGGCCCCGATCCCCGTTCCGCCCCCGGTCACCAGGTACACCCGCTGGTCCGCCATGTCCCCCGCCTCTCCCGTGTCACGTCCACTGTCCCCGTCCCGATGATCTTAGGCGCGCACCGCTCCGGGGCCGGGCCGGCCGACGCGCCACAGGGCAGCGGCTGAGCCCCGCAGAGGCGGGTCGGCGACGGATGGAACGCGTACGAGCTGCCCGTATGGGGAGTCTGCGGTCATTCCGCCCCGTGCACCGCGATGCCCAGGAGGAGTACGGCGACCGACAGCGCCAGGAGGACGAGCGCCCCGCCGATCCGGAGGTCGCCGACCCGCAGATGCGCGCCGAGCGCCCCGAGGAAGTACAGCACCAGCCCCACCCCTGCCGCCGTCCCGATCCACGGGACGGCGATCCCCGCCAGCAGCCCGGCCGAACCCGCCGCCAGACATGCCCCCAACGGCACCATCCATGTCCGCGGCACGCTCACCCGGTCCGCGATCGCGGCGATCGACGGGTGCCGGACGAAGTCCAGACAGGCGCCGTACGCGAGGACTGCGGCGGTGAGCACGGTGAGGACGACGTACACGGCGAACACGGAAACCTCCATGGTGAAGAGCCCGACGAGAGGGCGTTCGGCCCTGCTCACCACCCTTCCCGCGCCCACCGTTGCGGGTCCAATACCTGCATCCATAACCTGACGGCATGGATGTGGACACCCGATTGCTCCGCTACTTCGCCGCCGTGGCCCAGGAGGGCAACCTCACCCGCGCCGCGCAACGGCTGTTCATCTCCCAGCCGGCGCTCACCAAACAGATCCGGCAGCTGGAAACGCTCCTCGACGTCCGGCTCTTCACGCGCTCCCGGGCCGGCATGACCCTCACCGAGCCCGGCCGCGCCCTCGCCGCCGGCGTCCCCGGCCTGCTCGCAGACTGGGACCGGGTGCGCCGCGAGACCCGGAGCGCTGCCTCGCGCGCCGCCCGTGTCCTGCGTGTCGGCTTCCTCGCAAGCGCCGCCAACGAGCTCACCCCGCGGATCACCGCCGCGTTCGCCGCCCGTCGGCCTGGCTGGCGCGTGGACATGCGCCAGGCGCCGTGGTCGGACCCCACCGCCGGTCTCGCCGCCGGGGACGTCGACGCCGCACTGCTCCGGCTCCCCTTCCCCGGCCAGGACGGCCTGCGGACCGAAACGCTGCTGACCGAGGACCGGTGGGCCGTCCTGCCCGACGACCACCCCCTGGCCGACCGTGCCGAGATCCCCTTCCCCGCACTGTGGGACGAACCCTTCGTCGCCGCCCCGCCCGAGACCGGCCCCTGGCACGACTACTGGCTGGCCGTCGACGCCCGCGAGGGCCGGCCCGTCCGCATCGGAGCCGTCACCGAGAACCCGGACGACTGGCTCACCGCCATCGCCAACGGCTACGGCATCGCCCTCGCCCCCGCGTCCGCCGCACGCTTCTACCCGCGCCCCGGCATCGTCTACAGGCCCGTCACCGGCGTCGCCCCGACCAGCGTCGGCGTCGCCTGGCCGCCCGCCGCCGACACCGACCGAGTCGTCCAGGACTTCGTCCGCTGCTGCCTGCAACACCGCCCGCCCGAGGAGCCGGACGGAACGGCTGATGCAGCATGACGGGGTGAACCACTGCGCAAGGCCCGCCCTCCTGACGGATCCGCGTCTTTGTGGTGCCGCCTCTGTACGCCGTGAGTGCGGCTTCTCACCGCGTACAGAGGCAGCTGCGGCCGCCGGCTGGTCGGTGTCGCCGTGCCAGGTGGGCCAGCCCAGGAGGCGGGGGCGTCCGGTGGCCCAGGCGCGGGTGTCCGTGCCGATCTCGGCGCTGATGAACTCTTCGAGCAGGGCGGGGTGTTGTAGCGGGCGACGAGGTCGCGGTGGGCGGGGTCGGCGGCGAGGTTGCGTGTCTCGTTCGGGTCCGCCACGCGGTCGTAGAGGACGACGTCGTTCTGTGCGTACCTCCCCGACGCTCATGCTGCCTCGATCGCGCCGACCGGGGCACGTGGGGTGGGGCCGGAGGAGCGCCGCCCCCACCGGTGTCCCTGGGAAGGCTTGAGCGGCTTCACCTTCCGGGAACGCAACGGCCCTGAAGCCTGTCCTGCAGAGCCCTTCATGTCGGGGCCGTGATCGACTGTTGTGCTTCTGCTCGTGCTCACGGCGGTGCGGGATGACCAGGCCGGTGTCCCGGTGGCCGCGGTCGGCGATCAGGGTGGTGCGGCATCTGGGCGAGATCGGCGACGGCAGGCGCCGGTTCGTTATGGCCGGGGCCATAGGGCGTACGTCGACATGGCCCCGATCACGCAGGCTTCCGGTAGACGCCCCAACGTCGGAACACGGCCGACGCCACCAGATCGTCATCGGACGGTCACGTGCCCTCGGACGGTTGGCACTCCTCGCGAGTGCCCGCCTGTGCGGTATCCGGGTGGGAGTGACCGCCACGGCGAGGGATGCGTCAGCGGTGCTCCGGGCGTACCCGCACGAGCCGGACGGATTGCTGACGGTGAACGCGGACGTGACCGAGCCCGAGCAGCTGATGGCTGCGGTGGAGGCCGGCCTGGCAGAGTTCGGCCGGATCGACATCGTGGCCAACAACGCCGGTTACGGTCTCATCGGCGCGATCGAGGAGGTCTCTGACAAGGCCGCCCGGGCGCTGTTCGACGTCAACGTCTTCGGCGTGCTCAACACATTGCGGGCGACCCTGCCGACGTTGCGCGCCCAGCGTTCCGGACACGTCCTGAACATCGGCTCCGTGGGCGGCTTCGTCACCGCTCCGGCGGCGGGCTTGTACGGCGCGTCGAAGTTCGCCCTCGAAGGCGTCTCCGAGGCGCTTCACGGCGAGCCGGCCCCGCTCGGCGTCCGCGTCACGATGGTGGAGCCGGCTGGGTTTCGCACCGACTTCCTCAGCAGCTCGGGCATGCAGGTCGAACCGGCCTCCATCGCCGACTACGTCGCCGGCGCGGGGCCAGTGCGCGAGGCACTCGCCGGATACGACGGCCACCAGCCGGGCGATCCTGTGAAGGCCGCGAAAGCCATCGTCGACATCACACAGGTCGCCGAGCCGCCGCTGCGCCTGCAGCTGGGCGCGGACGCGATCGAGCGCGTCGAGGCGAGGCTGGATCTCGTACGACGTGAACTCGGCGAATGGCGCCACGTAGCCCTCTCCACCGGAACCTGAGCGCCCCCCTGCCGGGGTGTCAGCTGCGTGGTGGGTCCGGTGCGAGGGCGATGCTCATCCAGGGCACGGCGTCCCCGCGGTAGGAGTGGCCGACGGGTTCGATGCCGCGCCGGTCGGTGAGGCTGAACCCGGTCACCATGATCATGTCCGAGTCATCGGCGACGGACACGAGCTGCGTTCCGCAGCGCGGGCAGAAGCCTCGGCGCAGGGTCGGCCAGGTCGCGTACCAGGTCGGCTCGCCTCCGGGCCCGGTCCAGGTCAGGGACTTCTTGCGGAAGCCGACCCACAGAACGGCGGGTCCGCCGGAGATGCGTGTCTCGTGCTCGCACGAGCAGAGGTGGGGGTCGTCCGGGGCGCCTGTGACCCGATAGGCGATGTCGCCGCACTGGCAGTGCCCCGTCCGGACGATCGCGTCAGGCTCGTGTACGACGGCGGTGGCCCGGGGGCCACCGGTGTCTTCGGCGCACATGGCCTGGACGGTCGGGGACGGCTGGTCGGAGGCGGGGGAGGTGCTGCTCATACGGTTCCTTCTCTTGACCCGGGTCCGGCCATGGCCGGGCGACGGCCGGGGGCTACCAGGTCGTGGGGGCGGTGAGTTCGGTGACGGGCCGGCGTACTGCCGCAGGGATGCCGAGGCGCTCGCGGGCCTGGTGGGCGGCCGCGAGCTGGTTGGCGGCCGGCGGGCCCCAGTCGAAGAGCTCCAGGGCTTGCTCCGGTGTGGCCAGAATCCGGGTGTATGTGTGGCCGGTGGCCGGATCGGTCCTGGCCGGGCCGACGCCGCCGAGTGCAGCGGCGTACCGGACGCGTGCGTACGGTTTGCCGGGCTCGGAGAGGTACCCGAGGAACACCGACTCGACGAATCCGGCTTCGGCCTCCTCGCGGGCTTCTCGGCGCAGAGTGGCCACGAGGTCGCCATGGTCGTGGGGTTCGGGTGTCCCGCCGGGGAGGCAGGCGGCCCCGGTGTCGGGCTCGAGGAGGACGAGGACGCGGCCGTCCGGCGCGAACATCCAGCCCCAGGACTGGCATACGAGGAGGCCGTCCGGGACCGGGCCGGGGTGGAACGGGAGATGGTGCTCGGCCCTGGCGGTGCGCAGGACACCGGCCTGGTCGAGGACGGTGGGGGCGATCGGGCGGCCGTCCTCCAGGAGGACCGCGCCGGCGGCGTTGATGCGCGCGCGGAGAGCGGACAACGCACGGCGAGCGTCGCCGGGAGCCATCAGGTCCGGCAGGCGGGCAGGCTCGACGAACTCGATGCTCTCGATCTCGCGTTCAGGCAGCCGGATGGCAGCGGTCTGCTCGTCGTCCCAGGTGCCGCCGTCGTAGACGTAGAGGATCTCGCCGGGGAATCGCATGGCGGCCGGCGCGCTGGAGCTGTCGCGGGAGACCCAGTCGACGGCGAGGCCCCGGTCGACGGTCACGGTGACGCCGAGCTCCTCCTCCAATTCGCGGGCGGCTGCGCGGGAGGGGGCTTCGCCGGGGTCGACGGCGCCGCCCGGCAGGAGGCAGGTGGAGAGGTAGTCGACGTGCTGGACCAGGACCCGGCCTCGTCGGTCGGTGATCAGCACGGAGGTGCCTGCCCACAGGGCGGCAGAGGCGCGCAGGGCACCGTATGCCTCGTCGGTCATCGACGTGCCGGGCAGCTCGTCAGGGGTGGACGTGGTCGTCATGTCTCTCCGATCAAAGGGGCTGATGGTGCCGGGGAGAAGCTGCCGTGGGGACGCGTCGGGCGGGGAGCTGGCGCCGGTCGCCCGGGGCGGGGCCCGGCGTGAGCCGGATGAAGTACTCGGTCCGAATGATCGTGTGGCGGGTGGCTTCGGGCAGGGGGGGCGAGGATGCGGGGCAGGGACCGCTCGTGGGCAACCTCGCCTGGATGGGCGAGGGCCGCGCGCCCCTTCACCTCGGCCCACGGCCCTCCATCGACGACCGTGGTCACGTACTCGTCAGGGACGGGCGGTACGGATGAACAACTCCTTCGTGCAGAGGTGGCAGTTGGCGTGGCCGCCGGGAACACCGCGACGGAGGCGCTCGGACCAACGCGCTCGCGGCTGCCGAGCTCAGTTGGCATGCGGGGAGTCGCACCGGGACCTGTCGTACGGTTGCGGTTGCCCGCGCTGCGGCACCGTCGTGAACGAACCGGCGCGCCTCCTCCATCTCCTCGGTCATGACCCCGTCCTGCGATCCGACGGTCAGCGTCCGGGGCAGCGCGGTCAGCGAGGCGGCCCGGCGGCCCGCACCCTTGCTTCCGCGAGCTTCTTCGTCGACGTACTGGCTGATGTCGACCACCTGTACCGGAGGCGGCAGACGGGATCACTGGGCACCGAAAATCGGCGTACGTGCGGCCGCAGGGCCGTCGCCGTTCGAATCCTGAGGCGTACATGGGCTGGACGGCTGCGGGATGCATCATGTTCTCCGTGGGGCGAGTTGGGGTGTCGGGTGGCTCAACGACGCAGGGTTGCATCTCGAACACATGTGATTCGGACGGCATTCGAACCCCAGAAGTAGGCGAAAGCGCGTTCGTGCTCAATGCATCGACCCAAGCGGGACAGGGGCACTGGTCGATGCCGGGCGTGGCCGAAACGCCGATGCCGAGGACGTGTGACGCGCAGGCGAGTCCGACCGGTCTGGGTGCCGGCGCACTTCCCGCCCGCCAGGACCGGTGTTCAGTTGCAGGTCACCCGGGCCGTACACGCTGCGGCATGACGCAAGGTCCTCGCTGCGGCGAGCGGAAGGGGTAGTCGCACACCGTCACCCCGCCCGCACCTTGCCCCATGCCCGCGGAGGCACCGCCCGCCCGTACAAGGACCCCAACATCCGGGCCGTGAAGGAAGCCGGCTGGATCACGGTCACCTGCCCCTCGCTGCGGCGACCGCCCCGACACCTGTTGCACCGTCCGCACCCCAAGGCCACCATCGTCGAGGCGGCGATCCCGCACCAGGAACGCCCCCCGGTCATCCGCCGCGCGCTCGCCGCAATGACCGCCCGGAAGAAGCTCGAGAAGCAGTAGGGCTGCTGACACTCCGCCCGGCGTGCGCTGGGGGGCCAGTCGACGGATGATGGCAGTAGAGCCCGCCCGGGAAGCCGTCGCACGTTGCACCGGGCGGGCGCTCTGCTGAACCGGCGGGATGGTTGAAGCAGCGGGTCTTGGGCGGCGAATCCGCCCTCAGCAGTCCCGTGAGCGGTACCCCGCCGGCACTCCAGCCGTGGTGAGTGATCTTGCTGACTGGGCTGGTCGGTGAGCTCCTGAGTTGGCCGGTCCCATGCTCGGTACCGGCCCCGGTGAGTGTCGTCGGGCCGGAGTCCGGCACTCACCGGGACCGTCGATCACATGGGGAGCGAGAGCAGGCGGACCTCTCCGGCAGGCCAATGCGCGCCGCCGCGCAGGGGCGTCCACATGGTCCGCAGCGGCATGATCACGGGCCCGCCGGGTTGTTCGACGTGGACGTCCTGCTCAAGCGGTCGCCAGTTGAGTCGGCGGTAGAGCGGGACGAGGGGTGGACGGCAGAAGAGGAGCCCCCACTGTGGGCCCATCGTCCGTGCGTGGTCCAGGGCCGCCGATACGACGGACCGAGCCAGTCCGTGGCCCCGCAGGTCCGGAGCGACAGCCACCCCGCCGACGCCCACCACCTGCGTGTCGACGCCGTCGATCGACAGGGGGAGTCGGAGCAGGCCGGCGTGCGCGACGAGGCGCCCCTCCTGCCTGATGCCGAAATGATCTTTCTTGGGTAGCCAGGTCAACCCGGCGTCCGCGACGCCGAAGGGATCGGCGCTGTCGCCGAGGATCTCGGTCTGGTCGGCCTTCGAATACTTCATGAGCCGCACCACAGTTGGCGATGCGGAAGAGTGGTGATCCGTCATCTCGCCATGATCCCTTCGTGTCGCCTCCTGGCCAATCAAAGAATCCAGGACGGCCAAACGACGTGCCCGGTCGCACGGGCGGTGGTTGGTGCGCGTACAGGTGCGGCCACCGCTGATCAGCAGTGTGCGAAGACAGAAGATCACGCGATGGCCCCAGGCTGGGGCGATTGTCGCGATCGTGCTGGGCGGCATCTTCGGCGCCTTCCTGGTCCGCCGAAGGACTCGCCGCCTACCAGCGCGATGCCATGACCGTGTACGCCGATGCCCGGCTGAGCTGACCGCACGCGCCTAAGGGCCGTGCGGCGGGTCATGAGCGCAGCCAGAGGCAAATGGCTGCGACGGTCACGGTGCCGTGGGAGATGTATGCCCTCTGATCAATTCGGGTGGCTACGGCGCGGAAGCCCTTGAGGGCGTTGATCGTTCGCTCGACTTCGTTCCTGCGTTTGCAGAGCGTCTTGTCGAAGCCGGTGGGCCGACCCCCGGCTGCCGCGGTGCTGCCTGTTGGCTCGCTGGTTTCTCGCTTCGGGGATGGTGTGCTTGATCTGGCGCCTGCGCAGGTACCGTCGGTTACGACGGGATGAGTACGCCTTATCGCCGCTGAGGTGATCGGGCCGGGTGCGCGGGTGACCGCCACCCGGCCGTGGTACGCGAACGCGCTCGAGGACCGGGATCAACTGAGGTGCGTCACCCCACTGGCCTGGCGTGATCAGCTTGCCTACCGGCAGGCGGAGGCCCGCGGCCTCCTGACCGCCGGGGCACGGCCGCTGATCCCCGGGAGGCGGGGGGAAAAGTCGTGGGAAGCCCGCCAGGCCCTGGGGCCCTCCGAGATACTGGTGGCCATGACAAGCACTCCGCCACCTCCGTCGTTCTCCCGGATCAAGATCCGCACCGGGGCCCTGGTGTTCTGTGGCGATGAAGTCGCCCTGATCCGCCGCGACCGCGCCGACTCCACCCACTACACACCGCCCGGCGGCAACGTCGAGCACGGCGAGGACCTCAAGGTCGCTCTCGGCCGTGAACTTGCCGAGGAACTCCTCCTCGACACTGCCCTCGCCGAAGGCGGGGACCTGCTCTGGGTTGTAGATCAGCGCGTCACCCGCCCCGGCCCCACTCCGCCTCCGCGCAAGCTCCACCTGATCTACCGCTTCCACATCAGCCCCGACGTTCGCGCCACGCTCGCCGAGCAGGAACTGGACGAGCTGCCCGATGGAAGCCACGAGACCGGCGTCATCGAGTGGATCGACTACCGCAAGACCGCCGAACTGCCGATCTTCCCGCCCATCGGCCCCGCACTCGCCGCCCTCGCCGACCCTCGCGCCGCTGTCACCGACGCAGCCCTCGAAGCCGTCACCGACGCGACCTACACCTGGGTGTGACCTCCGACCCGCCCCCTGGGGGGCGCCGCCGGCGAGTGGCGGATTGTCGGGGCTCCCCCTCCTTCGCCACAGGCCGGTTCCCCACGGCGACCCCGGCGGAGGTCTCCTCCCGACCGGGCCACGTCGTCTCCGCTGACACCCGTGACAGCTTGACGTGGTGACGGAGCAGTTCCGAGCGTCGTCGGCATGCCCTCCGCGACGCGCGCTCTATTCGCCTCCATGGCTCACACATCGCGGCGGTGCGCGACAGCCACGGTGATGAACGCCGCGACGAGCGACCATGCCCCGAACACCGTCCACCCCTCGGCCACCGAAACCGGGTACTTGTCCACGGTGTAGTCCCGCGCGGGGTTCTGGACCAAGGCCTGCCATGCAGTGAGCGGCATCGCGTTGCCGATCTCCTTGACCCACCGGTAGGTCTCGCCCATGAAGAGCATCGGCAACATCAGGAGTACGCCGACGACCGCCACGACGGTGCCCGCAGCGTGCCGGATGAGGGCGCCGAGAGCCATGCCGGCGAGGGCACACAGCGGGGCGAGCAGTGCCGACGCGGCGACGGCCCGCAGGGCCCCGGGGTCGCCGAAGGACATGCCGTGGTGGTCCTGCAGGATCGCCTGGGTCACGCCGAACGACGTGCCCGCGACGGACGTTCCGAGGGCGAGCATGACCGCCGCCATGACGATCGCCTTGGCCGTCATCACCGCATGACGTGCGGGGACGGCGGCGAAGGTGGTGCGGATCAGCCCTGTCGTGTACTCGCCGAAGACCGCGAGGGCACCGACGCTGCCCGCGATGACCATGAGGAGCTGCCAGGCCGGGTCGACGAAGGCGGCCGCCAGGGGATCGAAGAGCATCTCCGGCTTGGCGGGGAATCCGGGCGGCGGGGCGGGCGGCAGCTCGGGCTGATGCGCCAGCCGCTCGGCATTGGTCCGGGCGGAGTTCACGTTGATCGCGGTGACCGCCACCGCGCCGACCCCCAGGACCCAGTAGGTGGAACGGAGCGACCACAGCTTGATCCACTCGGCGGTGAGCAGATTGCGGAACCGGGCGGGGGAGTCGACAGCGGTCGCGTACACCTTCGGTTCGGACACCGTCTGCGCGGTCATCGTGCTTCTCCTGCGCTGTATTCGACGCCGGCGGCGGTGAGTCCCATGAAGGCCTCTTCCAGGGAGGCGGATCGAGGGGCGAGTTCGTGCAGCAGGACGCGGTGGTGGAAGGCGAGTTCACCGATACGGTCCGCGTCCAGGCCGGTCACCGTGCACGAGCCGTCGGCCTCCTGGCGGACGGCCGCCCCTTCCGCGGCGAGGACGGAGGTCAGCCCGGCGATGTCGGGCGTGCGGACGCTGACGCTCCGCCGGGTGCCGCGGGCGGCGAATTCGGCCAGGCTCTCCGCGGCGATCAGCTCGCCCCGGCCGATCACGATCAGCTGCTCTGCCGTGTGCTCCATCTCGCGCATCAGATGGCTGGAGACCAGTACCGTGCGGCCCTCGGCGGCCAGCCTCCGGAACAGGCCGCGCACCCAGAGCACGCCCTCCGGGTCCAGCCCGTTGAGCGGCTCGTCGAACAGCAGGACGGGTGGGTCCCCGAGCAGCGCGGCGGCGATGCCGAGCCGCTGTTTCATTCCCAGGGAGAATCCTCCGATGCGGCGCTGGGCGGCAGCGGACAGCCCCACCTCCTCCAGGACCTCCGCCACCCTGCTCCGTGGCAGCCCGTTGCTGTGGGCGATAGCCGACAGATGCGCCCGGGCGCTGCGTCCGCCGTGCACGTCATGGGCGTCGAGCAGTGCCCCGACGTGCCGCAGCCCGCGCGGCCGTCCACGGAACGGCCGCCCGTCGACGGTGACGGTGCCGCTGGTGGGGGCGTTGAGGCCGAGAATCGTCCGCAGTGTCGTGGATTTGCCGGCGCCGTTCGGGCCGAGGAACCCGGTGACGTGGCCGGGTCGGACGGTGAAGGTCAGGCCGTCGACGGCGGTGGTGGCACCGTAACGCTTCGTCAGTTCGTTGACTTCGATCACCCGACCACGGTGCCGCGGGCCGTGCCCGCGCGGCATCGGCCCGCAGGTCAGACTCTCGGGGGCCGCTTGTAGCCCGCGGGCGTACGCCCGCGGGCCGATGCCCCTGCACCGGCCCGTACCTATGATCGCGACATGAGCCTCACACCCCGCGCCGCCCGCTCGTGGCGCATGCGACCGGCCACGGCCCAGGCCCTGGCCTGGTGCGGGGCCGTCGCCTACCCGATCCTCCTGTACGTCGCGGTGCTGGCGGAACCCGAACCCACCGGCATGCGGCTCCTCCTGCCGGCCGTACTCCCGGTTCTGGCCCTGCCCCTGCTGCGGCGCCGACCGCTGCCGACGCTGGCGCTGATGCTCGCCGGTTCGTTCGCCGCGACCGTGCTGGCCGCCTCGAAACTGGCCGCGTCCTTCCCCTTCATGGCGCCGACACAGGCATGGCAGATCGGCTGTCTGCAGGCGCTGGTGACCGACGGCGCCGTCGGCTGGATCGCCGCCACCCGAAGGCGCCGGACCGCGCTCGTCGCCGCGGGCTGTGCCCTCACCGTGCAGATCGCCGCGGCCTCCTTCCACCGGAGTGGGCAGGACGCCTTTGTCTCGGCCGTCGCGTTCCTCGTCCTGGTGCTCGCCCTGGCCTGGATGACCGGCTACCTCGTCCAGGAGCGGCGCGAGCACGCCGCGACGGTACGTGCCCAGGCCGCGGTCCAGGCGGTCACCGCCGAGCGGCTGCGGATCGCCCGCGAGCTGCACGACATGGTCGCCCACAGCATCGGCATCATCGCCATCCAGGCCGGCACGGGCCGCCGGGTCATCGACACCCAGCCGGCCGAGGCCCGCAACGCGCTGGCCTCCATCGAGACCACCAGCAGAGACACCCTGGCCGGGCTGCGGCGCATGCTGGGAGCCCTCCGCAAGACCGATCCGGAAGAAGCACCGTTGGCCCCCGCGCCGGGCCTGGCAGACGTCGACCGGCTGGTCGCGACCTCGAGGGACGGCGGCGTACGGGCCGACGTGAAGTGGCGGGGCGAACGGCGCCCACTGCCCGCGGACGTCGAACTGTCCGCCTTCCGCGTCATCCAGGAAGCGATCACCAACGTGGTCCGCCACGCGGGCACGCACGAGTGCCGGGTGGTCATCGACTATCAGGAGGACGAACTGTCCATCGAGATCACCGACCACGGCCACGGCCACGGGCCCAGCTCTGCCGGCACCGGCTACGGCATCACCGGAATGCGCGAGCGGGCCGCTCTGCTGCACGGCCGGTTCACCGCCGGACCCCGCCCCGAAGGCGGCTTCCGCGTGGCCGTGCGGCTACCGGTGCCCGTGGAGGCGCGATGACCACGCCCCCCGTCCGTGTCGTGCTGGTCGACGACCAGCCGCTGGTGCGTGCCGGGCTGCGCGTACTCATCAACGACAGCGACGGCCTCGAGATCGTGGGAGAGGCGGAAACCGGCGACCAGGCGGTCCGACTGGCCCAGGAGCTCCGGCCCGATGTGATGGTGATGGACATCCGCATGCCCGGCATGAACGGCATCGAGGCGACCGGACTGATCACGGCAGGCCCGAGCCCGGCACGGGTCCTCGTCCTCACCACCTTCGACGACGACGAGTACGTCTACGGCGCGCTGCGCTCGGGAGCGAGCGGATTCCTCGTCAAGGACATGGACCTGGACGACATCCTCACCGCGATCCGCGTGGTCGCCGCCGGCGATGCCCTGATCGCACCGAGCGTGACCCGCCGCCTCATCGAGGAGTTCGCCGCCCGCCCCGAACCCGCAGCCACACCTCCGCACGGAGCGATCGAAGGCATCACCGAGCGGGAACGCGAGGTGCTCACCCTCATCGGACGCGGCCTGTCCAACCACGAGATCGCCGACCGGCTCTCCATCAGCCCGGCCACGGCCAAGGCCCATGTGGGGCGGCTGTTCACGAAGCTGACGGCCCGTGACCGCGTCCAGCTGGTCATCACCGCCTACGAGCTGGGCTTGGTGTCGCCGTCGCGCTGACCGCCGGCCAGCAGCAGGACGGCGTCCGGGGCGCTGACGCGGGCCCATTCGACGAGGGTCGCGCGCGGATCGGGGAGGTGGTCGAGCAGTCCCGCCGAGGTCGGCCACGAGCGCGACGAACCGGCGCAACAGCCGCTCACCCCACGTCCCGAGCGGGGCGCCCGTCAGGAAACGTACGCCCCAGGTGCTGACGCCCAGGCGGAACGCCTGCTGCGGGTGCCCGTCACACGCGGCCCCACGACGGCCTCGGCGCGCGGCGCGAAACGCCGAGGCAGGCCGGGAGATCGGCATCCGGCACGCGGTCCACCTGGTCGGCGAGTTCCCGCACCTGCATGGCTCAGGCAGAGGCAGGCGTACGGGACAGGGCAGTGCGCAGCGCGAAGACACCGAGCAAGCCGCCTGCCGCGAACCGCTGAGCGGTCATCACGCGGGGCCGGGCAGCCAGAAGCCCCGACACCCGCGCTGCGCCCAGCATGATCAGAGCGTTCACGGAGAGGCCCACGATGATCTGCACGCCACCGAGCTGCAGCAGTTGCGCCCAGGCCGGACCCGCCTGCGGGTCCATGAACTGGGCAGAAGAGCGGCGTACATGAGAGCGATCTTTGGGTTCAGCAGGTTGGTCAGGAGCCCCATCGAGAACAGGCGGGTGTCGGAGACGGGAGGCAGGTCCTGGGCCGGAGCGAAGGGCGAGCGTCCACCGGGCTTGAGCATGTCCCAGGCCAGGTAGGCCAGGTAGGCGGCCCCGGCGAGCTTGACCACGGTGAAGGCCAGCGGCACGGCGGCGAACAACGCGGACAGGCCGGCGGCCGCGGCCAGCAGCCCCGGTCTGCGTACAACCGCCGGGATTTGAGGCGCGGGCGTCCCCGAAGCCCCCGGGATCGATCTCGGTCCAGTCCCACAGTCGGCAGCGCCAGACAGTCACCCCGGAAGGGACCACGGTCTCTAGGCCGTTTCGTTCGGATCTTGCGAGGCTTGCCATACTTCCCGAGTGGAGATGCAAGCCGAGGAGGCAGCGCGGCGTTGGCTGGCTGATCAGGGCGTCAGCCAGGTGCGCGACGGGTGGGTGAGCGACGAGAAGCCGGACGCGTTGCTCACCGCCAACCAGGTGGCGCACTCCTGGGCCGGTGATGCGTTCGCCGAAGACCTGCATGCAGCCGACCAGGTGCGGTTGGCTTTCGGGCTGCTGGACCTCCTCGACGAGTACTGGGTCACGTGCGAGATCCGGTTCGCGAACGAGGGTGCGGAGGGTCCCCTGCCGACCGACGTGCTGTGGGACGGCTACCGTCAGCGGCTGGAGGCGGACCGGGAGGCCGAGGCCGTCACCTATTCGCTGTGGGTGGACTGGTTCGAGGACCACGCCACTTCCGCGACGGGACTGCTCGACCCGATCGGCCGCGGAATCGGCCGGTGCGCAGTGCTGTACCGGGATGGCGAACCAGCCGAGATCGCCTATTGGGGCTGCACCGCGGACTAGATCCCCATGCCGGTCACACCTCGGTGAGCCTCGTCGACTCCACCGAGACGGGCAGGAGGACGCCCGCTGACCGAAGGGACCCGGCACTCGCCTCGGCCCGTGTGCGCTTGGCCGGCGCCGCCGTGATGCTCATCATGCGAGTGAGCATCCACTGCCGGGTCGCGGTCAGCTTGGGGAAACCGGCCTGCTGGGCGGAGGGGCGGCGGGGCGGCGGCCCATCTGCCCAGGTCTTCACCGTCCACGACGACCAGACCCACCTGTGTCGGCAGCGTGCCTCCGGCTTTGGCGTGGTTCCAGGCGAGGCGGAAGAGACGCCGGCGGTGGATGCTCCGGTTCGGGCACGAGCCGGGGTCGCTTGCTGTCAAGGTCTGTCGGCGCTCCTACCGACCTCACGTCAGCGCGCGTGCTGCGCCAGCGCGGACGGCAGGCGCTCGGTCACGTCGTCCGCGAGCCGTTCGAACTCGGCTCTCAGGAAGCGTTCCGCCAGCCTGGCCAGGCCCTTGAACCGGAATGACGCCCGGTAGGTCAGCAAGGTCGCTTCTGCTGAGGGTGCCCCGAAGAGCATCTCGTCCTTCGCGACCACGGACGAGTTCGCTCCTACGAACACCAGGCGTGCGGGCTCCCTGACCTCAAGCCTGTAGGAGAGTTCAGTGGTGCGCCCTCGGAACCGTGAGGTGTTGTGCCAGGTGGCACCCGGTCGTACGGCACCCCTGTCGACGCGGACACAGCGCACCGTGCCGGGATCCCATTCCTCGGTTCGCTCGAAGTCCTCCAGGTAGGAGAACGCCTTCTCGAGTGGGAGGGGGAGGAGGATGGTCCGCTCCACCGTGATCACTGAAACCTCCTCGGTCGGTACTCACGATGCCCGTGAGCGTCACCCATTGCTTCACCCGAAGAGCGACGTGCGGATGCGGGTGTGCGCGAGGCCGCGCGGCTCCCGCCGGACCGCCGCGTCGCATCCGTCGGGGCGGCGCGACGCACGGTGTCCGGCGCGTGCGCCCGCCCATCCCCATGACCATTCGTGGGCCCGCCGCGGACGCCGCGGAAGGTAGCCGGGTGCTTTCCCACCACACCGCGGCCGGAGGCTCCGCATCCCGGTCAATCGATGCACAAACGATTCGTCTTGAGCCGAGACTCCATCTCGCCGGATCCTGAGCAGGCCGGGGCGTACTCGCCCGGTCCGTGGCCCGCCCCTCGCGGAAGCAGAATCCCTCGCCTTCCCGCCCGCAGTACGGGTCAAGAGGAGTCGTCATGATCGCAGCGTTCGGCGCACGGCGCCTCGGCCCGTACACCTGCGACGGTGGCGTCCTGCACGCGGGCAGTCGTTCGGTACCGAGACCTGATGGTTCGGGGAACGAGGACCACATCTCGTGCGCGCTTTCGGCTCCGCGCCGGCCGACGGCCGACGAGGTCGGCACGGGACTCGTCCAGGGCGACCAGGACCCCCTCGCGCTCGCTCACCAGCGCTGGGCCGGGCCCGTGCACACGCCGGCAACTCGGGCGATGCGGGAGGCACGCGAGGCGGAGGACGTCACTCATCAGGTCTCTCTCGCCGCGTGCTGGGGCCTTCAGGGCTGCCGCCCCGAGCCGGGGCCCGTTCCCGCATGGCCGATCGGGATCGCGCGCCGCAAGATCGCCGATGCCCCTTCCGCTCGGACGCGCCGCACCGAACTCGTCGCTGCGGCTGGAGCCGCGTTGCTGTTCTACGTGGTGTCCGCGCGCGGCACTGAGTACGTGCTCGACCCTGCCGTGATCAGCGGCGCGCTCGCCCGGCTGCCTCGCGTGCAGCGCGACGTCCTCGCCCTCGCGTACTTCGGCGATCTGACCCCGGACCACGATCGCTCGGCGTACCGGGATGCCTCTCGGCACGGCGAACAGCCATGCCCGGCGCGGGCTCCGGCGGATGCGCGGCGACCTTGCTCCGGACTCGGCCGGTCGTACGTCGGACGACCGGCCCCCGCGGCAGGCCGAAGCGCCCACGCTCAGGGGCATCTGGCCGGGCCTGCGGATCCGTACCCATCCGCAGGGGCGACGGCACCGAATCGACAGAGCAGGCGGCCCGCGCAACCGGTGCGCGGGCAATCGACGGACATGAGGGGGCAGGGATGAACCGGCGCAGCGTCGCGGTGGTCGGGTCGGGGGTGGCGGGCCTGACCGCCGGGTACGTGCTCTCGCGGGCCTACGACGTGGTCCTGTACGAGGCCGACTCCCGGCTCGGGGGCCACGCGCACACCCACGAACTCCCGACCGGAGCGGGTGGCACAGTGCGCGTGGACACCGGATTCATCGTCCACAACGACCGCACCTACCCGTACCTTCTGAGGCTTTTCCGTGAGCTGGGCGTGGCCACCCAGGACTCAGAGATGAGCATGTCCGTCCGATGCGACGGCTGCGGCCTCGAATACGCGGGCGCTCGTGGCCCCCGCGGGCTGCTGAGCGGCGGGAACCTGCGCCGCCCCCGCCATCTGCGGATGCTCGCCGACGTCCCCCGGTTCCATCGGGCGGCGCGACGGCTGCTCGCCTCCGGCGACGACACCCAGACTCTCGGGGCGTTCCTGCGACGTGGCGGATTCTCCTCGTACTTCGTCGGCCACTTCGCCGTCCCGCTCGTGTCCGCCGTCTGGTCCTGCGCCCCGGACACCGCCCTGCTCTACCCGGCGGCCTACCTCTTCCGCTTCCTCGACCACCACGGGCTTCTCTCCGTCACCGGCTCGCCCCAGTGGAAGACCGTGACCGGGGGGTCGTCGGTCTATGTCGACAAGGTGGCCAAGCGCCTCGCCTCCGTCCGTACCTCCACGCCTGTACGGGCGATCGAGCGCGGCCCCGACCACGCGCGCGTGACCACCGAGGACGGCCACTCCGAGGTGCACGCGGCTGTCGTCGTGGCCGTCCACCCCGACCAGGCCCTGCGGATGCTCGCCGATGCCACGCCCGACGAGCGGCGCGTCCTCGGAGCGTTCACCTACTCCCGTAACCCCGCCGTGCTGCACCGGGACGACACCGTCCTGCCGCGCTCACCCCGAGCGCGGGCCTCGTGGAACTACTGGCTCCCGTCCTGCACGGCACGGCCCGGGGCCGTCCAGGTGAGCTACGACATGAACCGGCTCCAGCGCCTCGCGGTGCCCGAGCCGCACCTGGTGACCCTCAACCCCGACGGGCGCGTCGACGAGAGCACGGTGCTCGCACGGATGGTGTACGAGCATCCCGTCTACACCCCCCGCTCGGTCGCCTCCCAGCGCGAGCTCCCCGGCCTCGTCACGTCCGTCACCGCCTTCGCCGGTGCCTACCACGGCTGGGGCTTCCACGAGGACGGCTGCCGCTCCGGCGTCGCGGCCGCCCGGGCCCTGGGGGTGAACTGGTGACGTCCGCCGGCACCGCCCCACCGATACCCGCGCTGTACACCTGCGAGGTCGCACATACGCGTGTCCAGCCGGTACGCCACTCGCTGCGCCGGCGCACCTACCTCTGGCTCGTGGACCTCGACGCCCTGCCTTCCCTGCCCCTCCTCCTCCGCCCCCTCGCCCGCTTCGACGCCCACGACCACTTCGGCGGCCGGGCCCCTACCATCCGTGCCGGTCTCGACGCCTACCTGGCGTCCCACGGCGTACGGGACGCCGATGGCCGGGTCCTGATGCTGGCCCACGCCCGCGTCCTCGGCCATGTGTTCAACCCGCTCACGCTGTACTGGTGTCACGACAAGGCCGGCCGCCCCGTCTGCGTCGTGGCCGAGGTGCACAACACGTACGGCGGGCGGCACTGCTACCTGCTGCGGCCCGACGCCGACGGACGCGCCGACGTCGCCAAGGACTTCTACGTCTCACCGTTCTTCGACGTCGAAGGCTCCTACCGCATGCGGCTGCCGCTCCCCGGGGAGCACCTCGACCTCACCGTCCAACTGCGGCTCGGGGACGGGAGCCGACCGCTCACCGCGACCGTCCGGGGCCGCTGCCACCCCGCCGACGCACGCGGCCTGCTGACCGCGGCGCTCCGCCACCCCTGGTCCACCGCGGCCGTGAGTGTCGGCATCCGCTGGCACGGAATCCGCCTGTACCTCAAGGGACTTCCCGTCCGTCCGCGCCCTGCCCCGCCGACCCGACAAGGCATGCTGTGACTCTTTCCACCTCGCCGGACGCACCCGCCGGCGCGACCGGGCGTCGCCCGTCCGTCGATCCGAAACGCTGGCCCGACGTCGCGCTCCTTCCACGAGCCTCCGCCCTGCGCACCGCCATCGCCCGACATCTCGTCGAACGCGCCCTGGCCCGGCTGCCGTTGCGGGTACGCCACGGTGACGGGCACGGGCGCGTCCCCCGGCCCGGCACCCCGCAGCAGGGCGTGCCCACCCTGACGTTGCACGACCTGGCGGCCTTTCACCGGCGGATCGGCGTCGACGGCCTCATCGGCTTCGGCGAGTCCTACATGGCCGGCGAATGGGACAGCGACGACCTCGTCGGCCTGCTCACCGTGCTCGCCGCCCACGTCGACGACCTCGTACCGGCCCCGCTGCGCCGCCTCCGCGGGCTCTGGGCACACCGCCGACCGCTCCGGGACCGCAGCACCATCGAAGGCGCGCGCGACAACATCCACCGGCACTACGACCTGTCGAACGAGCTGTTCGCACTCTTCCTGGACCCGAGCCTGACGTACTCCTCGGCCGTGTTCGGCACCCTCCCCGCGACACCTGACGCACTGACGGCGGCGCAGCACCGCAAGATCGACCGGATGCTCGACCTCGCGGGCGTCGGCCCCGGCACCCGGCTCCTGGAGATCGGCACCGGCTGGGGCGAACTCGCGATCCGGGCCGCGACGCGCGGCGCCGACGTCCTGACCGTCACCCTCTCCGAGGAGCAGCGCGACCTCGCGCTGCGCCGGATCGCCGACGCGGGGGTGGCCGGGCAGGTGACCGTCGAACTGCGCGACTACCGTGAGGTCGAGGGCCGGTACGACGCCGTCGTCAGCGTCGAGATGATCGAGGCGGTCGGCGCCGAGTTCTGGCCCGCGTACTTCACCGCCCTGAGCCGGCTCCTCGCCCCCGGCGGCAGCGTGGCCCTCCAGGCCATCACGATGCCGCACGACCGGATGCTCGCCACCGCCCGGACGCACACCTGGATCAGCAAGTACGTCTTCCCCGGCGGCCTCATCCCCTCACCGGACGCCATCGCCCGCGAGAGTGCCGCCGCCGGCCTGCACATCACCGACGACACCGGATTCGGCGACCACTACGCCGAAACGCTGCGCCTCTGGCGCGAACGCTTCGTCAACGATCCGGACGCGGTCGACGCACTCGGCTTTGACCGGACCTTCCGCCGCATGTGGGAGCTGTACCTCGCCTACTCGGAGGCCGGGTTCCGTTCGCACTACCTCGACGTCCGGCAGCTTCGGCTGGTCGCCACCGGCCAGGACGGGGAGGCTTTGCCGTGAACGGATCCGCCTTCGCCGTCAACCTGGCAGCTTCGGCCGCCGCGGCTCTCGCGGTCATGCTGGTCACCTTCGCCGTGGCCCTCGTGAAGGGCGTCCACCGGATCGTCGACGTCGCCTGGGGCCTCGCCTTCACCGCCGTCGCGCTCGTCACCTGGGCGCTCTCCGCCGGGTACGGGGACGACACCCGGCGCCTCGCCGTCACCCTCGCGACCTGCCTCTGGGGCCTGCGGCTCGCGGTCCACATCGCCCGCAGAGGACGCGGCCACGGCGAGGACCCCCGCTACGCTCGGATGCTCGCCCGCGCCCCGGGCAGCCCGGCCCTCTACGCGCTGCGCAAGGTCTACCTCCTCCAAGGCGCCCTGGTCTGGCTCGTCTCGCTCCCCGTCCAGGCTGCCGCGTACCTCCCCGAAGGAGTGGACGTTCTCCTGGTCGCGGGCCTGGTGCTGTGGGCCGTGGGCGTGACCTTCGAGGCCGTGGGGGACCACCAGCTGGCCCGCTTCAAGGCCGATCCCGCCCACCGCGGACGCATCATGGACCAGGGGCTCTGGAACTGGACCCGGCACCCCAACTACTTCGGCGACTTCCTGGTGTGGTGGGGCCTCTACCTGACCGCGTGCGCGAGTTGGCCCAGCGCGGCGCTCGCCCTCGTATCGCCCTTGGTGATGAGCGGACTCCTCATCTGGGGGAGCGGCAAGCGGCTGCTGGACGCCCACATGGCCGACCGCCCCGGTTGGTCGGCCTACGCGGCCCGGACGAGCGGCTTCTTCCCTCGCCCGCCGCGCCGCGTGCCGAGCCGGACGGGCCCCCGGTGACCTCGGCCGCCCGGGGCGTCCGCTGTGGTGAGAGGGGCATCCTGGACGTACTCGTCGCCCCTGCCGTCCCCACCGCGGCCGTACTCTTCCTGCACGGCGGACGCTCCGAAGGCCCGGAGCCTCCGCCTCTGGTCAACCTGCCCGCGCTGCGCATGCGCCCGTTCGCGGCGGACCTCAGGCGGGCGCTCGCCGAGCGGGACGTGCTCGTCGCGATGGTCCGGTACCGCCGCCGGGGCTGGAACGGGGTGCGTGCCGACCCGGCCCGGGACGCCGAGGCCGCCCTCGCGGTGGTGCTGCGGACCGCGGGGGACATCCCGGTCGCCCTCGTCGGGCATTCGATGGGCGCCCGGGCGGCGCTGCGAGCAGCGGGGCACCCGGCGGTCCGGGGCGTGGTCGGCCTGGCGCCCTGGTGCCCCCCGGAGGAGCCCGTCGAGCACCTCGTCGGGCGATGGATCCACCTGTTGCACGACGAGGCCGACCGGGTCACGTCCGCGCGGGAGACCTGGGAGTTCGTCCGCCGCGCGGCCGCGGTCGGAGCCCATGCCGAGGGGATCGCCATGCGACGCGGAGGGCACGCGATGCTCCGCGGTGCCGCCGACTGGCAGCGCCGCACCACGGAACTCGTCGTCGCACTGCTGGCCACCCCGCAACCGGGCGGGGGAACCGGGGAAGGGAGGCCGGTGTGACGGGGGCCGCGCCGATTCAGCGGCTCGTGCGTCGAGGACCGGGAGGACCATGTGCTCGCGGACGCCCTTCACGGGGTCTGTGCCAGGGCCGCCCGACGTCGGGGCGGTACCCACTGTCGCGTGAGCAGCGAAGAGGTGGTGCTCGGGTGCGGCGTCCGAACGTCCATGACCCTGAGGCGATCGAGACGGACCTCCCGCCCGGCCACACCGAGCCAGGTGGCGAGAGCCGTCTCCGCATTCGCCGCCGGCAAGAACCTCGTCGACGAGGCCGCGACCCGCTCCGCGGTCAGCGAGTGCTCGGCCGACCGACCGATCATCACCTGGCGGCGACTACCGTGCACGAATGCGCATGTACCTCTCCTCCTGGCGGACCGGTGACCACCCCGAGCAGCTCCTGGCCCTGCTGGACGGCCCCGGCACGCATCAGGTGGCCGTGATCGCCAACGCCGTCGACGCCCTGCCCACCGCCGAACGGCGAGCCGCGGTCGAGCGCGAGATCGCCGCGCTCGCCGCGCTCGGCCTGCGGCCGGTCGAACTCGACCTGCGCGACTACTTCGACGGGGCGCCGGAGGGGGTCGCCGCCGCTCTCGAACGCTTCCCGGCGGTCTGGGTCCGCGGAGGCAACGTGTTCGTCCTGCGACACGCGCTCGCCCGCAGCGGCGCAGACCGCGCCCTGTCCGAACTGCTCCGACGGGACGCCGTCGTCTATGCCGGCTACAGCGCCGGCGTCTGCGTCCTCGCCCCCGACCTGCACGGACTGGACCGGTGCGACGACCCGAACGCCGTCGCCCTCGCCTACGAAGCCCCGGCGCGTTTCGACGGCCTGGCTCTCCTCGACTACGTCGTGGTGCCACACATCGACTCACCCGGACACCCCGAGAACGAGATCCTCACAACTGTCGCCGACCACTACCGGGCACAGGGCACCGCCCACCGGACCCTCCGCGACGGCCAGGCCATAGTGATCAACGGTGAAGACACGCGCGTCCACTGACCGGCACCTTGCCGACGAACGACACAGGGGACGGTGCCTGGTTCTGGCATCAATACACTGCTTCTCCCAACAGCACCTACGTTCGAGTGCTGCTGTCGAAAGCAGGGGGGCGTGGTGTCGACGATCGACGTGCAGAGGATCTGGAAGCCGTCCGTATCGGAACTCTGGACGGGGCGACGCCCTCTGTGGTGGACGGTTGGCTCTGCGGGGGAGCTCGCTGTTCTGTTCGTCCATCGGCAGTGGCTACGTCGAAGCCGCTATGTGAAGGGCTGGCTGCGATGGCGCCCGCAGGTCCCTTTCGACGGTGTGCTCGTGATGCGCCACGCTGACGGGTCGCTTCAACGTCGACCGATCAAGGATGTCCAGGTCAGGCCGAGCCACATCGCTCTGCTCCCGGACTCCCGACTTCTCCTGGCAAGGGGTCGAGCGGGCAAGGAGGATTCGGGAGAGTGGGGCCCGAACGCTGTGGTGGTCTCTCTGGAAAGTGGTCAACAAGAGGCCGCCTTCTGCATCGGCGACGACATCCCGGCTCTGGTGACCGATCGCGGGGGATCGATCTGGACGGCTCACGGAGACGAAGGCATCTACGGAGGGCATCCGGAGTCCGCAGCCGGTCTGGCCGGCTGGAGTGTCGAAGGCGAGGCGATCTGGGCCCCGGGAAGTCGCCTTCCTGACGTGCCGTTGGAGGGATGCACCGCTGCCACGGAGGGGGACCGGGTCTGGTTGATCTGGTATTCCGGCAGTCGGCGGGGAGGCACGTTCCTGACGCGGATCCACCCGTCGAACGGTGAGGTGACCAGCTGGCCCAGCCCGGTGCGTGACCCGGACGGGTTCGCCGTGCGCGGGCGTCGGGCAGTCCTGACCAAGCGCGTTCACAACCAGCGGTCAACCGAAGTGGTGCGAGCCGAGTTTGACGGTGATGACTGGAATGTGACCGAGCGGCGCAGGATTCGCGTGCCCGGACGGGTGGTCATGCGCTGCGGTCAGGGGCGTGACGGTGTGCTGTGGCTTCGCGCTGGCGACACGTGGCTTCGCATCGAAGCCTGATGGCAGCGGAGGGAGTGTGTCGCTCATGCCCGACGGGCCACCTCGGCTGCGCAGGCCATTCCGAACGCGCCGACAGACCGTCGTTCGGTCCCCCCGAGCCGGAGGCGGTAGCCCAGGACGCGGGTGAGGGGAGGGTGTGCCCAGCTGGACGGCGCTGCAGGAGCGGATGTGCCAACAGAATTCCCACCGCGTCGGCGACGGCTCGCCAAGCTCCACGCTGACAAGGGACACGACTACGGGCACCTGCACCGATGGCTCCGCTCGCGCGGCCTCCGCCACCGCATCGCCCGCAGATGAGACGATCCACAGCGTGATCGGATGGATGCACCACACCCCGCGCTGGACGGTCATATCGGCCTGCGTCATCGCAGCAGTCCTGCTCTTCGTCGGCGCTTCCACTCACGTCATCGACTTCCTCAGCCACGGTCTCCACCCGTACGACTGGGCGCCGAGCCGGCTCAACCTCTCCTGGTCGTCGCTGACGCTGTTCGACACACTCGCCGCCGTGCCCCTCAACTGTGGCCAGGTCAGGCCCGCTGAGATGCGGGGAGGGATCCGCAACGGGTGGCTCATGCGGACGCTACCTGTCCGCAAGGGGGGACAGCATGTGCGTGTGGCCGGGCAGACCGGCGACGAACGGCGTGGGGAGACTGGCATGACGTTTTTGGTGGCGGGTGCGACCGGCACGGTCGGGCGGCAGGTCGTCGCGGCGCTGAGGGATGCCGGTGCGCCGGTGCGGGCGCTGACCCGGCGGCCCGGGGCGGCGACGTTCGGTCCGGGGGTCGAGGTCGTCGGCGGAGACCTGACCGACGTGTCCTCGCTGGCGTCGGCGCTGCACGGCGTGACCGCCTTGCACCTGATCAACTTCGGGGGAGACGACTACGCCCCACTGGAGAACGGCGGGGAGCTGGTGGCCGTGATCGAGTCGGCGGGGGTACGCCGGGTGACCATGCTGGCCGGCTGGTCGGAGTCGACTCTGGAGCCGGCCGTGCGTGCGTCGGGTCTGGCATGGACCACGGTGGCGCCGACCGAGATCATGGCCAACGCCCTCGAGTGGGCGGACGAGGTACGCCTTGGACGGGTCGAGCGGCCGTACGGGGACTCTCGCACCGCGATGGTGCACGAGGGGGACATCGGCGCGGTGGCCGCAACGGTTCTGCTGGAGGACGGGCACGCCGGTGCGGAGTACCTGCTGACCGGCCCGGAGCGGATCTCGCTGCGGGAGAAGATCGCCGCGCTGGGCTCTGCGGTCGACCGGAAGGTGGAGTTCGTGGAGCTGACACCGGACCAGGCGCGGGTAGCGATGCGGGCGCAGGGCGTGCCGGAGCACATGATCGACTTTCAGCTGGAGGTGTTCGCCGACCCGCCGGCCGAGTACAACACCCCGAACGGCGTGGTCGAGAAGGTGACCGGACGCCCGGCGCGCACGTTCGCGCAGTGGGCTCAGCAGAACGCGGCCGCGTTCCGCTGAGCTCGGCGTTGGGTTCATTACGTCGAACGGCGGCTCGTAGTTGGTTCCTCACCGGGGGATTCACCAGCTGTGAGCAGCCTCCGCCTGATTCCGTGCATCCGGCCGAGCAGTGCACGTGAAGCAGCCGGAGGCTGGGCGGGTGGGTGTGCTGGGCGGGGAGCCGAGCGGTGAGGCGTTCGGGTTGCTGCCAGGCCGTTCCGGAGTGCGGTCGGTACCGGCCTCAGCGTGCCGGGCGGTAGGTCGCGATGATCACGCCGCTGCTGGTGGGCTGGGCGCTGATCAGCTCCAGCTTCTTCAGTGCGGCGTCGTCGGCGAACAGCTTCTTGCGGCCTTCGCCGGCGACGACCGGGTGGATCAGCAGGACCAGCTCGTCCAGCAGGTCCTGATCGAGGAGCGAGCGCACCAGCGTCGGGCTGCCCGCGACGGTGATGTCCTTGCCCTCGCCCGCCTTGAGCTCCTTGACCGCGGCGGCCAGATCGCCCTTGACCAGCGTGCTGTTGGACCAGTCGTCGACGCCGTTCAGAGTCGAGGAGACGACGTACTTCGGCGACTCGTTGATCCACTGGGCGAAGCCGGCGTCCTCACCGCTGGTCACCGTCGGCCAGTACCCGGCCCACTCGGTGAACGTCACGCGGCCCAGCAGGATCGTGTCGGCAGTCTCCAGCGTGCCGGCCAGCGCCGCGCCCATCTCCTCGTCGAACGCGAACTGCCACTGGTCGGGCGACTGGACGACACCGTCGAGCGAGACGAACAGACCCGAGACGACCTTGCGCATGATTCCTCCATCACGATTCCGGGCGGCGAACCGGCCCGGTTGGGCTACGTCAGGAACACTAAGAGGGCGCCACGGGTGAAGTCTTGTACAGAAGCGACAGCGGCTCCGCCGTGTCCGGCACGGACAGCTGCGTGGCCGTCCGTCCGACGTACCGCTTCAAGGAACGCGCCAGGTGAGGCTGGTCGAAGTACCCCAGCAGATGGACGACCTCCTGGGCGGCCACCCCCTCCTGGATCAGTACCGCTGCCTGGCGGGCGCGGTGGATCTGCCGGACGGCGCCCTGGGTCTGGCCGGTCGCCGCGACGAAGCGCCGTTGCAGGGTGCGGTCGGATACGTCGGGGGCGGCGCCTTCGAGCACGGAGGGTACGACCGGGTCCAGGTCCACGATGCCCTCGCGCACCATCCGCCGTACGAACGCCTCGGCGTTGTCGTAGTCGGGGACGTGCCAGGCGGACCCCTTCAGCCACAGCGAGCGCCGCGTCAGGTCGGGGATCGCCGCGCTGCCGCCCACCAGCGTGCTGACCGGGATGTGCGGCATCGACGTGCCCAGCGCGAAACTGATCCCGAAGAAGTCGGCGTCCGCGGGGACCGGCGCCCGGCTCGCCCTCGGCTCCGGACCGAGCACGGCCGCCTGTATCTCACCGCGGTGCTCCCAGAACACCAGCTCCCAGTGCGATGTCGCGACCGACATCATCCGGCCGACGTCCTCGCTGCGGCTGCGCCACACCCGCTCGATGTGCGGCAGCTCCGACGGCCGGCTCTCGATCACCAGACCCAACGTGGTCCCCCCTCACACAGCACACAGGCACACCACCCCCTGCTGAGGCCGCCAGTCTGACACGGGCCCGTCCCTTCGCGAGCGGACCGCTGCCCGGTCGTCCTCCGCCCGTCACAGATGGCCGTGGACCAGGGCGACGGGGTCGGGTCGGCCGGCAGGGTGTCATCGAATCGACCGCCGAATCCCGCTCGGCCGCGTCCACGCCGAACTCGGCGCCGAGCCCCGCACGCCCGCCGCCGTCGCGACTGCGACTGAGCCTGGCCCGACACCAAGAGCGAGGCGGTGCTGCATGGCGGCGATGCTCCAGATCCTCGGCGGGAACGGATGTCTCGGGATCCGGAGGCCAGGGAGCGGCCCGGCGGCACCGGGGGAGGACAGCGGAACCTGAAGCGGCTTATCGAAGAGGAAGGGTCGGAGCCGCGCAGGCGCAGGTCGGATCGTAGGGTGATGCCATGCCCAGAACCTCTCCCACAGTCGCTTTCGACGCCCTCCTCGCCGGAAACAGGCGCTTCGTCGAGGGCAGGCCCGCGCACCCGAACCAGGACGCCGCCCGCCGCACCGAGCTCGCTCCCGGACAGGACCCGTTCGCCGTCATCCTTGGCTGCTCCGACTCACGCCTCGCCGCCGAGATCATCTTCGACCAGGGCCTCGGGGACCTGTTCGTCGTCCGGACCGCCGGTCACGTCGTCGGGCCCGAGGTGCTGGGCAGCGTCGAGTACGCCACCACTGTTCTTGGGGCCCGCCTCGTCGTTGTCCTCGGGCACGACTCGTGCGGTGCCGTCGCGGCCGCTCGTGCGGCGGTCGATGACGGCTTCCCCGTCGGCGGTTTCGTCCGCGACGTGGTGGAGCGCGTCATGCCGAGCGTCCTGGCCGCTCGCGCCGCCGGCCTGACCGCCGACAGCGACATCATCGACGAGCACATCCGCCACACCGCGGACCTGGTGCTCGACCGCTCCCGGATCCTCGCCGACCAGGTCGCGGCCGGCGAGACCGCCGTCGTCGGTCTGGGCTACCAGCTGGCCGAGGGCAGCGCCCGCGTCGTGACCGCGCACGGCGTCGACGTCGGCGAGACGGCCTCCGTCCGGGGTACCCCGGACCACTGACGGTTCCGGCAGGACCGGACTCGCCCCGGTTGCCACTGCGACGGGCCTCGAGGTGTCCCGCGCTGAGGCCCGGGGCGACGCTGCGCGCCGGTTGTCTCCGGCGGATCGGCCCGCAGCCATGCAATTGGGCCAGGGGGAGCGGTGCTCCTCAACGGCCGAACCGGTGTGTGGGTCCGGGGCCGGGGCCGGTGGGTACTGGAGTCCGATGACGTCCGACCGCGCGACGAGCCTTCGCCGACCTGCCCGCAGGCTCTTCGAACGGTCCGGCCTCGACCTCCACCGGGACGGTGCGATCGGGGCAGAGCGGTCCGGTTGCCAAGAGGCCGATCCGGAGGCGAAGGAGAACCTTCGGTACGAGCGGACGCTTTCCCAGGGCGCCGTCGTACGCGGCACGGTCCGCCTGACGAGCTCCTGCACCGGCACGGGCCGCCGTCGTCCCCTCTTCCGCTCTTCCGCTCGTCCGTCAGGCCGATCACGTGTGGGTTTTGCGGATCTCGAACCCGTACCACTCGTCGGCGTTGGTGGAGAAGTAGAGCACTGGCTTCTGCCCGTTCTCCGCCACTCCCAGATTCGCGATCTGCGTATCCGCGAACGACCCGCCGGCCTCGACGTACAGGAGGATCTCGTCCACCTTGTCGCCGGGGTACCTGGGCTCCCAGGTTCCGCTTCCGGACAGCTTTCCGTCGCCGGGTGGGGGATCGCTGAAGGCGAAGACGATGGCACTGCGGGGAATGCCGGACATCTCGAACCGGCCGTTCGTGTGCAACTCCACCCGGGCGCCGTCGTCGCCCGTCCACGTACCGGCTATCCGCGTGCGTTCGATCTTTTCGGGCCGCTCGACGATCCCGGCGATGCAACCTCCCATGCCCAGCAGGAACACCGCCGTCACGGCGGTGACCGCTCTACGCCGGGAACTCCAGGTCATACTGCATCCCCATCTCGCTCGCGCAACTCCGGACCGCATCCTGCGGCCGGTAACCTGCGGCTGGATTCAGACGCAAGGTACCCCCAGCCTCGGTCGCGCCCACAGCCGCCCCTCGCACACCAAGGCCGTCGGCATGATCGGCCGGGCAGCTCCTGGCCGATGTCGAAGGATGAGCCGCTCCCGATGCCGCGCACGGAGCGGGAACGCGCGCTCGTCCACGTCGTGGTCCGCGAGATCCACGACGCGCACCACCGCAACCAGGCCCTGGCCGAGGAGATCTGCGGGCTCATGAACCAGTACGGCCCGGCGGTCCTCCTGCGCCGGTGTGGAGCCGAGCTGCCCGCCCCGTCGAAGCCCTGACCGCCCAGTGCGCGGCGACGCACGCCACCCCCTGTGGTGACACCGACTGGCCCCGACGGACGCGGCGGCCGTGCTGTTGCGGGCGGTCCGGGAAGACCGCCCGCAGACGTCGGCGGAACTCATCACCGCCGCCCTTGACGGTGCCCAGGGACGGCCGTGGGATGGGGGTGTCAGCCCTGAGGCACCGCGATGAACGCCTCCTTCGGTGTGGCAGTCGGGGTGTAGCGGGACGCGGCGGGCGCGGTCGGGAACAGATCCCGGTGGATCACCTTGGCCACGGCCTGGATGGTGTTCACGCCGTAGTTCATCGTGCTGTTGCCGTCGGTGAGCACGGTGATGGTGTAGTCGTGGCCCCCGCCCTTGAACGTGCCGATGCTGTGCACCCGCCAGCCGCGCGTGGAGCGCTGCAGCCAGCCGTTCTTGACCTGCTTCGACACGGAGGAGGGTGCGCCGGCCGGGGTTCCCCACCTCTGCGAGGTGATGACGCGCCCCATGAGCTTGAGGATGTAGGCGCGGGAGTTGTCGCTCAGGACCGAGTTCCTGGCGGTGATCAGCGAGAGGAGCCGCTGCTCGTCGGTGACGTTGATCCGGGTGAGCCCCCAGTAGCCGCCGGACCCCGGCACCGTCCGCGTCATGCCGGCGGCCGCCAGGAAGCCCTTCACCTTGCTGACGCCGAGCTGGTTCCACAGGGAGGTGGTGGCCGCGTTGTCGGACTTGGTGATCATGGCGGTGGCGAGGTTGGACTCGCGTGTCGTCAGGTACCGGTTGGTCTTCTTGGCGTCCCACAGGAGCGTGGCGAGGACGGTCACCTTCACGATGCTGGCCGAGTCGTACGAGGTCGTGGCGCGCAGGGTGCAGGTGGTGTTCGTGGAGCGGTCGCGCAGGCCGACGGCGACGGTACCGGTGCGCGTGGCGAGGGCGGCGGTGATGTCCCTCTGAAGCTTGGCGGCGAGCCCGGCCTTGCCCGACGTGCAGCTGACCCGCGGCGCCGTGGCGGCGGAAGCGGGCGCCGCGCCCGCGACGACGGGCACGAGCACCCCGGCAGCAACTGCGGCAGGAAGCACGCGGGCGCGCAGGAATATGTGGTGAGTCATGTGGGTCCCCCTGGAAACGAAACGAACGCGCTTACGGTGCGCACTCGCCTTAGATGACTCCCCAGCGTGCGGATGGTTGTACGAATCCAGCGAAACCGGGGGATCGGGCGCCCCATGGACATGATTCCGCCGCGGGGAAGGACCGGGCCGCAGGTCCTGTGACATGCCGTCCGGTCACTCCGGCGTCGGCATCGGCGTCGGTGTCGGTGTCAGCGTCCGGAGTCCTGAGTCGGTGCGACTGGAGGGACTGGTCGAAGAGGCCTGCTCCGGCAGCCGTGCTTCGGCCAGGTCGCGCCGGAAGAAATGGTTTGAGTACGGGCGGCGGCACCGGCAGGATCGGGCGACACCGATGAGTTCCTCCCGGCGCTGCGGTCTGCCGGTGTGGCCGGCCACGTACGGAGGACACTCACATGACGGAAGGCACCATGCTCGCACCACACGCAGCACCCACCCTCTCGCCCGGCCGTGTCACCGCCGTGCTGAGGATCCTCGTGCTGTCCACGTTCGTCGTCCTCCTCAACGAGACGATCATGGTCAACGCGATCCCGCGACTCATGCGCGAGTTCGAGGTCACCGCGGCGGCCGCGGGGTGGTTGTCCACGGCCTTCATGCTCACCATGGCCGTCGTCATCCCGGTTACCGGGTGGTTCCTCCAGCGCGTGACGACCCGGACCGCCTTCGGCCTGGCCATGGCGCTGTTTCTCGCCGGCACGGCCCTGGCCGCGGCGGCGCCCGCCTTCCCCGTGCTCCTGGTCGCCCGCGTCATCCAGGCCGGCGGCACCGCCGTCATGATGCCGCTGCTCATGACGACACTGATGACGCTCGTGCCCCCGCACGACCGTGGCCGTGTGATGGGCAACATCACCCTCGTCATCTCCGTCGCACCCGCCCTCGGCCCCGCCGTGTCCGGCGTGCTGCTCCAGCTGGGATCATGGCGCCTGCTGTTCCTGGCGGTACTGCCCATCGCCGGAGCCATGGCGGTGTTCGGTCAGCGCAGACTGGTCAACGTCGGCGAGCCGCAGGCCGGCCCGATCGACTGGCTGTCCGTCCCTCTCGCGGCAGCGGGTTTCGGCGCCCTGGTCTACGGTCTGAGCGGCCTCGGTGCCGGGGGCGAAGCCTCGGCGGTCGTGCCTCCGGAGGTCACGACCCTGGTCGGTGCGGTGCTGGTAGGCCTGTTCACATGGAGACAGCTGGCGCTGCAGCGCTCGTCCACACCGCTGTTGGACCTGCGGGCCCTGACCTATCGTCACTTCTCCGTGGCGCTCGGCCTGATGTGCCTGTCCTTCATGGCGCTCATGGGCGCGTTCATCCTGCTGCCGATCTACCTGCAGGAGGTGTGCGGCCTGACCTCACTGCAGACCGGGCTGCTCCTCATCCCCGGCGGCCTGACCATGGGCCTGCTCGGACCACAGGTCGGAAAGCTCTACGACCGGCTCGGCGCACCACGGCTCGTCGTGCCCGGAGCCGTACTCACGGCGCTCTGCCTCGCGCTGTTCGCCCTCATGGGCGAAGCGACCTCGCCGTGGCTGGTGCTCGCCGTTCACGTGGCACTGAGCGCGGGCATGGCGTTCGTCTTCACCCCCGTCTTCACGTCCGGCCTGTCCGTCCTTCCGCCGCCCCTCTACCCCCACGGCTCCGCGATCCTGGGCTCGCTGCAACAGGTCGCGGCCGCCGCCGGCACCGCCCTGGTCATCAGTGTCATGTCGGGACGCGCCGCCACGGCGGCGGCCGACGGCGCCGACCCCACGGACGCTCTGGCCACGGGCATCCGGTGGGGATTCGGCATCGGCGCCGTGCTCGGGGGACTGACGGTGCTGGTCGCGCTGCTGGTCCGCACTCCGCCCGTTCCGCAACAGCCCGGTGCGCCGGAGGTCCAGGACGAAGACGGCACCGCGACGGACAAGACCGCCGCTACGCCCACCTAGTGGTCTGGCGGTCTTGGGCGAGGGTCGCCGACGGCTCTGGTGCACGCGCCCGGGGCCGCGTCGGGCCTCCGCGGGCACTCCTGGAAGGGACCCATCTAGGATGACGACCGCGCGTGGACGGCGCATTGCGGCAGACGTCCTGTGCGGTCGTGCCGGTGGCGCGGTCCTTCGTCCGTGGGTCGTCCCTCCGTGGGGCGTCCCACCGGATGCATCCGGGTAGAGGTCCTACGGGGGAGATTTTCGGTGTTCGGAATCATCAGGCCATGCCGTCATCGGCTGGGCGAGGGCTTGCGTACCGAGTGGATGGCGCACTTGTGCGGGCTGTGCCTGACGTTGCGCGGCGAGTACGGGCAGTTCGCGAGGGTGGCCACCAACTACGACGGCCTGATCGTCTCGGTACTGACCGAAGCGCAGTCGGAGCGAACCGGCGACTGGCGGCGAGGGGCCGGTCCCTGCCCGCTGCGCGGGATGCGGTCGGCGGACGTGGCGCAGGGCGAGGGTGCGCGATTGGCCGCGACGGTGTCGCTGGTGCTCGCCGCAGCGAAGATACGTGACCATGTCGCCGACGGTGACGGTCTGTTGGGGCGCCGCCCCGTGGCGATGGCGGCACGCCGGATCGCACACGGCTGGGATCGTGCGGGTGCGGCGGGTGGCGACCGGCTCGGCTTCGACACCTCGGTGCTGCTCGAGGCTGTCGAGCGCCAGCCGCAGATCGAGCGGTCGACCGGGCGGGGCGGCTCGTTGCTGACGGTCACGGAGCCCACGGAAACGGCGACCGCCGCGGCCTTCGCGTACACCGCCGTACTCACGAACCGCCCGGACAACGCGGAACCGCTGACGGAAGCCGGCCGGCTCTTCGGTCGGCTGGCTCATCTGCTTGACGCCGTGGAGGACCTGGACGCGGACGAGGCGTCGGGTGCGTGGAACCCGATCGCCGCGACCGGCGCGGACCGTGCTGAGGTGCGCAGGCTCTGCGACGACGCCGTTCACGGAATCCGGCTTTCCCTGTCCGACGCCGAGTTCGTCGACGGGCGGTTGGTGCAGGCCCTTCTGGGCGGCGAGTTGGAGCGCGCTGTCGACCGGGTCTTCGACCCCCGGCATCGCCACCATCGCCACCATCAGCACAGCAAGCAGGCACGTGGCCTGCGCATACTGCCTTGGCTGGGCCGTCGTACGGCGACGGAGGAGCCCTCGCAGACCGGCAGTGGCGCGGCTTGCGGAGTCGGAGCGCTGGCGGGTGCGGCCCCGGAGGGCGCGCCGACGGCGTCGGGCCGACCGCCGGAGGGGGAGTGCCGCCGGTGTCGTGAGCAGCGGCGCCTGTGTGCCGATTGCAGGCTCTGCTACAACTGCTGCCGCTGCGACGACGACGCGGACTCGGGTGAGGGAGAGTCCTGGCAGTTCGGCGACGGCAACCGCCAGGGCGGCTCAAGCCGGGACGCCTCCGGCCGGGACGGTTCTGGCAGGGACGGTTCCGGGGGCGACGGCTGGTTCGGCGGGCACGGCGGCGGTCACTCGGGAGGATCCTCCGGCGGTTCGGGCGGAGGCCACTCGTCCGGTGGCTCCGGTGGCTCCGGTGGCTCCGGTGGTTCAGGCGGGGGCTCGGGTGACGGCTGTGGCGGGGGTTGCTGCAACCCCTGCAAGTGCTGCTGCGACTGCTGCGACTGAACAGCGGACGAACCGTGCGGGGCCCCCGAAGGGGAGCCGGGTACGGGAGCTTCCCGGCAATGCGTTCGGGGGCGGCGGCGCGGCATCCCCGACGCCCGACTGCCACGGCGAGCCGGAGACCCTCGGGTGGCGACCTGCGCTCCCGTGCGACCAGGAGGGCCTGGCCGCCGGGAGCGTCCGCCTCGTGCGGGAGGACCTAGGGCCTCCCGCATGCGTCGGGACCGGTGACTCAGCCCACGGTCCACTTCTGTGCCGTGGTGCCGTTGCAGGTCCAGGTCTGCAGCCGGGTGCCGTTCGCCGTGTTGCCGCTCGGGATGTCCAGGCACTTGTCCGCCGCGACGTTCACGATGTCGCGGGCCGCCTCCACCCGCCATTTCTGGGCGCCGGTGCCGTTGCAGTCGTACAGCTGGAGCTTGGCGCCGTCCGCCGCGGATCCGGCGGTGACGTCCAGGCACTTGCCGAGTGCACGGATCGATCCGTCGGCGTTCACGGTCCATCGCTGGGCCGCGCTGCCGTTGCAGTCGTAGAGCTGGACCGGGGTGCCGTTCGCGGGGTTCGCCCCGGCCACGTCGACGCACTTGCCGCCGAGGCCGGTGATCGGGCCGCCGGTGCCGGTCGGCGGGGCGGGCTGGTCGTTCGTGACCCGGACGTAGTCGACGGTCAGGGTGTTCGGCAACGGGGTGCTGCCGTCCGGGTCGCCCGGCCAGTAGCCGCCGACGGCGAGGTTGAGGATGAGGAAGAACGGGTGGTCGAACACCCACTGCCGGCCGCCGAGATCGGCCGGTGTGCGCGTCTGGTACGTGACGCCGTCGACCTTCCAGACCAGCTTGTCCGGCGCCCATTCGACACGGAAGGTGTGGAAGCCGTCCGCGAACGGTGCGCCGATCGAGTGGCCGGCACCGATGCCGCCCGAACCCGAGTAGCCCGGACCGTGGATGGTGCCGTGCACGGTGTTCGGCTCGAAGCCGACGTTCTCCATCACGTCGATCTCACCGCTCTGCGGCCAGCCGACGCTGCCGATGTCGTTGCCGAGCATCCAGAACGCCGGCCACATGCCCTGGCCGCGCGACATCTTCAGCCGGGCCTCGAAGGTGCCGTACGTCTGGGTGAACTTGCCGGACGTGTTGAGCCGGGCCGAGGTGTACTCGCAACGGCCGTACCAGCAGTTGTAGTTGCCCGGGTTCTCGCGTCGCGCGGTGATGACCAGGTTGCCCTGGCCGTCGTGCGCGGCGTTGCGGGTCGAGTTCGTGTAGTACTGGCGCTCGTGGTTGTTCACGTTGTCGCCGGTCTCCAGGTTCCACTTGGAGCCGTCGACCGGTGTGCCTGCCGGGGCGTTGAACTCGTCGCTGAACGTGGTGGCCTGGACGCCGGCTTCGGCCGTGGCTGTTGAGGCCGAGGTTGTCGCCGCCATCGCGGACGGCTGGGCGGCGGGGCTCAGCAGAGCCACCACCGTGGCGCATCCGAGGCCTAAGGCCAGGAGAAGCCGTGATCGTCGAGAAGGTAGTGCGGACATCGATGTCACCGCCGACGGTCGGGTGTGTCGTGGACGGCAACGAACAGTGCCATTGTCTGGACCAAGCCGACAAGACCTTGAGTCGAATCCGCTCCCAAGCGGTTTTATTCGTTCGGGAGTTGTATGCGGGAGGGGTTGACGTGCCTGGGGCACCTCCATAGCTTCACACCTTAAAGAAAGAGCGAAGGTCCGCGCTCCCCCCACTGAAAGGTCTGTCAGGTGCATTACAGGAACAGCTCCTGGTCCGGCCCCCGCCGCGGGCGGCGCCCCCGCCGTCTCGCCGCTCTCGTGACCGGTGCCCTGCTCGCGAGCGGCCTGGTCATGACCGGTCCCGGCGTGGCCGAAGCCGCCGGTGAGCGCGTCGACGTCTGGCTGACCACCACCTCGGACGCCGGCGGCCGTACCGTCACGCGAGGTCTCGCCCCGCAGCCGCCGATCGCCTTCGGCCCCGCCGGCGGCAGCGCGAACCGCACCATCACCGTCGACGAGAACACCACCTACCAGCAGTTCGAGGGCGGCGGCGCGTCGATCACCGACACCACCGCTCACCTCCTGCGCGGCGGCGCGATCAGCACCGCCACCCGCGACGAGGTCATGCGCAGGCTCTTCTCGCCGACCGACGGCATCGGCCTCTCCTTCGTCCGCAACCCGATCGGCGCGTCCGACCTCTCCCGGCCCGGCAACATCTCCCTCGACGACACCTGCTGCGACCTGAACGACTTCGGGGCCAACGGCTACGACACCGATGTGCGGCTCCTCACCGTCCAGGCCAAGCAGCTCAACCCGGCGATGCGTCTCAAGGGCGTGCCCTGGAGCGCCCCCGGCTGGATGAAGGACAACGGCCGGATGGACCAGATGGGCTGGCTGAAGTGGGAGTACTACCCGCTCTACGCCCAGTATCTGGTCAAGTACGTCCAGAGCTACCAGGCGGCAGGCGTCAAGGTCGACTACCTCTCCGTGCAGAACGAGCCGAACTGCTGCCAGGCGGGCAACCCCACCGCCATGAACTACCCGGGCATGAGCTGGAACCCGTCCGGCCTCGTCGAGTTCACCAAGAACCACGTCTACCCGGCCTTCCGGGCCGCCGGGATCACCACCAAGGTCCTGGTGCACGACTGGAACTACGGCGACTACGCGAACTTCGGCTCCGGCGTCCTGAACGACGCGGGCGTGCGCAACGACCCGCTCTTCGGCGGCATCGCCTGGCACGGCTACGCCGGTGACCCCGCCGTCGGCAGCCAGGTCCACGACCAGTACCCGACGGTCAAGCAGTTCAGCACCGAGCACTCCGGCGGCACCTGGGTCGGCAACCAGCACAACGAGGACCTGAAGGACATCGTCGACTACGCCCGCAACTGGAGCAGCAGCCTGACGAAGTGGAGCCTGGCCCTCAACCAGGACATGGGCCCGCACAACGGGGGATGCGGCACCTGCACGGGGCTGATCACGGTCCAGGAGGGCGGCCCGCGCGCCGGGCAGGTCGACTACACGGTCGAGTACTACACGACCGGCCATCTCACCAAGTTCGTGCGCCCCGGCGCGTACCGCATCGCCTCCACGGCCGACTCCACCGTGCAGAACGTCGCCTGGCGCAACCCCGACGGGTCCAAGGCGCTCATCGCCCACAACGGCGGCGCCTCCGCCCAGTCCGTCCGCGTCGACTGGGGCGGTCAGTCCTTCACGTACACCCTGCCGGCCCGCACCACCGCCACCTTCACCTGGTCCGGTACGACGACGAACGCACCCGCGGGACCGCTGACCGGTCTCGCCGGGAAGTGTCTGGACGTGGCCGGCGCGGCCACCGCCGACGGTACCCCGGTGCAGCTCTACACCTGCAACGGCACCACGGCCCAGCGGTGGACCCTCGCCGCCGACGGCACCGTCCGGGCGCTCGGCAAGTGCCTGGACGTGACCGGGGGCGGGACCGCCGACGGCACCAAGATCCAGCTCCACACCTGCAACGGCACGGGTGCACAACGCTGGTCGTACAACGCCGCGACGCACGACGTCGTCAACACGGCGGCCGGCAAGTGCCTCGACGTCACCGGCAACGCCTCGGCGGACGGGACCCGCACCCAGATCTGGTCCTGCACGGGCGCCGCCAACCAGAAGTGGACCCACCAGCCCTCCTGACGAAGCAGCAGCCACCACCCCGTACCCCTCTCTCCAGGAGACCACCGCATGCCACATCCGCACCCCCTCCGTCGCAGGAGGGCCCGCGGCGCCCCGCCGCTCGCCGTCACCGCCGTGACCGCCGTCCTGGCCGGACTGCTCGGCGGAGCCGTACCGAGCGCCACCGCGTCCGCTCCCGGGGCCGAACCGGCGCCCCGGGCCGTCGACCGCTTCGAGGGCGAGATTCCCTTCGCCGGACCGCCCGCCGAGGGCCTGTTCACCTGGGGCAGCGACACCGACGACCACCCGGAGCTCACCCTCGCCGAGCGCGCCGACGCCCCCGAGGGCGCCAAGGTCCTCGAAGGGCGCTACGACATCAGCGGCTGGGGCGGTTTCACCCACGACTTCGCCTTCGACAAGCCGGCGCACGACTGGACCGCGTACAAGGGCATCCGCTTCTGGTGGTACGGCCAGAACACCGCCCCGCTGCCCCCCGGCTCCGGCAAGCGGATCAACTTCGAACTCAAGGACGGTGGCGCCAACGGCGAGGCGTCCGAGCTCTGGACCACTTCCTTCACCGACGACTGGGAGGGCTGGCATCTCGTCGAGATCCCCTTCTCGGAGTTCCACTACCGAGCCGACTACCAGCCGGTCGGCGGCATCGACCAGGTCCTCGGCCTGGACAAGATGTGGGGCTACGCGCTCACGCTGCCCACCGGCGCGCCGGGCGGCCGCTTCGCCGTCGACGCGATCGAGCTGTACGGCAAGGCCGAACCGGCCCTGAACACCAAGGTCGTCACAGGCGCCGTGGTGCACCCGGTCGACGAGGGCGGCACCGCCCGGATCGACGTCTCGGTCGCCACCACCGGCTCCCAGCCGACAGGCGAACCGGTCACCGTCGCGTACACCACGGACGACGGCGGGCCCGCGCGGCCCGGCACCGACTACACCCCGGTCAGCGGCACCCTCGTCTTCCCCGCCGGGACGCCCTCCGGGACGACCCGCTCGATCACCGTGACCACCCTGAAGGACGAGTCCGGCGAAGCGGCCGAGACGATCCCGGTGAGACTGACGGTCGACGGTGCGAAGGCGCCGACGGAGACCCCTGCCGTCGCGGTGAACGCGCACGGACTGCCCTACCTGGACCGGCGGCTTCCGGTGAAGAAGCGGGTCGCGGACCTCCTCTCCCGGATGACGCTCCAGGAGAAGGCCGGCCAGATGACGCAGGCCGAGCGCAACGCGCTGCGCTCGCCCGGCGACATCGCGGGCTACGGCATCGGCTCGCTGCTCTCCGGCGGCGGCTCGGTTCCGACTCCCAACACGCCCGAAGCATGGGCCCGGATGGTCGACGCGTACCAGCTGCGAGCCCAGGCCACCCGCTGGCAGATCCCGCTGATCTACGGCGTGGACGCCGTGCACGGGCACAACAACGTCATCGGCTCGACGATCATGCCGCACAACATCGGCATCGGCGCCGGACGCGACGCCGCCCTCGCCGCCCGCACCGGCGCCGTGACGGCGAAGGAGGTCCGGGCCACCGGGGTGCCCTGGGACTTCGCCCCCTGTGTGTGCGTGACCCGGGACGAGCGCTGGGGCCGCTCCTACGAGGCCTTCGGCGAGGACCCGGCGCTCGTCACCGCCATGGAGACCGTCATCGACGGGATGCAGGGCGCGCGGGACGGCCGGGACCTGGACCGGAACGACAAGGTGCTGGCCACCGCCAAGCACTTCGTCGGCGACGGCGGGACGGCCTTCGGCTCGTCGACCACCGGCTCGTACACGATCGACCAGGGTGTCACCCGGGTCACCCGCGAGGAACTGGAGGCCGTGCACCTCGCGCCCTTCACCGAGGCCGTCAAGCGCGGCGTGGGCACCGTCATGCCCTCGTACTCCTCGCTCGACGTCCTCGGCGACGACCAGGGCCCCGTGAAGATGCACGCCAACGCCGAGATGATCAACGGAGTGCTCAAGGACCGGATGGGCTTCGAAGGCTTCGTCATCAGCGACTGGCAGGCCATCGACCAGATCCCCGGCGACTACCCGAGCGACGTGCGGACCTCGGTCAATGCCGGTCTCGACATGATCATGGTGCCGACGAACTACCAGGAGTTCACCAGGACCCTGGTCGCCGAGACGGAGGCGGGCCGCATCGCCACCGCCCGGATCGACGACGCCGTCGCCCGGATCCTCACCCAGAAGTTCCGGCTGGGCCTCTTCGAGAAGCCGTACGCGGACACCACGCATCTGGCCGGCGTCGGCTCGGCGGAGCACCGCGCGGTGGCGCGCGAGGCGGCCGCCGCCTCACAGGTGCTCCTGAAGAACACGGGCGGCGTGCTGCCGCTCAAGCCCGCCCAGAACGTGTACGTGGCCGGCTCGAACGCGGACGACCTCGGCAATCAGGCCGGTGGCTGGACCGTCAGCTGGCAGGGCGCCTCCGGCCGGACGACGACCGGCACCACCATCCTGGAGGCCATGCGGAAGTCCGCCGGTCCCGGGGCCGCGCTCACCTATTCCAAGGACGCCTCCGCGCCCACCGCGGGCCACGAGGTCGGTGTGGTCGTGGTCGGCGAGACGCCGTACGCCGAGGGCATGGGCGACGTCGGCAACGGCCACGACCTGGAACTGAGCGCGGCGGACAAGGCCGCCGTCGACCGGGTCTGCGCCGCGATGCCCTGCGCGGTCCTCGTCGTCTCCGGCCGCCCACAGCTCATCGGGGACCGGCTGCCCGCGATCGACGCCCTGGTCGCGTCCTGGCTGCCGGGCACGGAGGGCGACGGGGTGGCCGACGTCCTCTACGGCCGCAAGCCCTTCACCGGTCAACTGCCGGTGAGCTGGCCGAAGTCGGAGAGCCAGCTGCCGCTGAACGTGGGCGACACGCGCTACGACCCCCAGTTCCCGTACGGCTGGGGCCTGACCACGCTCCGCGCCGCCCCGCAGGGCGGCGAGCCGGCCCTGCGCGCGATCGGCCTGGCCGCCCGCGCCCTCCAGAAGGCCGGGCAGGGGAAGTCCGCCGCGGCAGCCCGACTCGTGGGCCGGGCCCGGCTGATCGTCCAGGACCGCATCGGCCAGAACATCACCGAGCGGTCGGCGAAGCCGTTCGCCGACGCGGACCATCTGCTGCTCGTCGGCGACCCCGCCGGCGCGGTCGGCAAGCTGACCGAGGCATTCCGCGCGGCGCGCTGAACCTCCCGGAATACGGGTGCGGCCCGTGGCCCCGCACAAGGCGGAGCCACGGGCCGCTTCCGTCACCCGGATCACCCGTTCACTCCACTGCGGTGGCCGGGTGGGCGGGGCGGGCGTTGCATGGTACGCAGCGCAGTCCACCCGTCTCGTCGAATGGGCGTTCACACAGTGGTCGGTGAGGATCATCCGGACAGCCGGTCCGTCCCCGAGGGGCTGGGGGACGCCGTGCTGGACGCGCTCTTCTCCCAGTCGCCCGTGGGCCTGCACGTGTACGACCGGGAGCTGCGTCTGGTGCGGGTGAACACCGCCGCCAGGCTGATGCGGACGTTCCCGATCGACCGGCTGCTCGGCCGTACGCTGCCGGAGCTCCTGCGTTCCTTCGACATCACCGACCCCGCCGCCGTGGAACGGGCCGCCCGCCGGGTGCTGGAGACCGGCGTGCCCGAGCTCGATCTGAGCATCCGGTTCCGCGACCGCCGTGTCCCCCCGGTCGAGACCGTCTCCTCGGTGTCCGCGTTCCGCCTGCAGCGGGCCGACGGCACCGTGCTGGGTCTGGCCGCCGCGCTGACCGACATCACCGCCCGGGTACGGGCCGAAGCGGAGGTGCGTCTGCAGAACGAGGCGGCCGCGCGGATCGGAACGACGCTCGACATCTTCCGTACGGCGGCCGAGTTCTGCGAGGTCGTCTCGCCGGCCCTGGCCGACACCGTGACCGTCGACGTCTACGACGTCGTCCTGGGCGGCCGGGCTCCCACCGCGGACGCTCTCGACCGTGATCAGACTCTTCGACGCGTGGGGTACCGCTCGGTCGCCGGACCGGACCGGCAGGGCGTCCCCGCCGTCGGCGAGGTGGACGTGTACCCACCCGGCACGCCCTACCGGACCGTCCTGGACACCCTGGCCCCCAAGCTGATCCGGCGACTGCGCCCGGACGCACCCTGGCTCGATCTCCGGCGCCGACGAGATGCCCGGATCCTGGGCGCGGGGGCGCATTCCATGCTGCTGGTTCCGATCCGGGCACGGGGTGTGGTGCTCGGCCTGGCCTGTTTCTACCGCTGGCGCGAACCGGCACCGTTCGACCACCGGCACCTGAGGCTCGCGCAGCAGCTCACCACGCACGCGGGCCAGTGCCTGGACAACGCTCGCCTCTACGGGCGTGAGCGCTCCGCCGCCCGCATTCTGTCCGGCGGTTTCGCCCACGCGCAGGCATCCGCGGTCACGGCCGTCGAACTGGCCCGCACCCACCTGCCGGCCGGCACGGGCGGCGGCTGGTCCGACGCCGTCGCCCTCTCCGGATCCAGGGTCGCCCTCGTGGCCGGGGACACCACCTCCGGGACATCACGTCCGGCGGCGATGAGCGAGCTGCGTGCGGCGATCGAGGCGCTTGCCGACCTCGACCTGTCGCCGGACGACATCCTCCAGCGTCTTCACGACCTCGCCAGTCGCCCGAGCACTTTGCCGGACGCAGCCGAACCCGATGCCGGTGACCAGCCGCCCGCCACCTGCCTCTGCCTCGTCTACGATCCGGTCTCCCGCCTGTGCTCCGCGGCGAGCGCGGGACACCCGTCACCGGTTCTGGTGCATCCGGGCGGAGCCGTAGAACTGCTCGACGTCGCGGCAGGGCCACCACTCGGGCAGGGCCTCGCGGAGTACAGGCTCACGGAACGCGTCCTGCCCGAGGGGAGCACCCTGCTGATCTGCAACACCGCTCTGCTGGCCGCGGCCGGTGGCCGGGAGTCGATGCTGAGCCGGTTGACCGACCTGTTCGCAGAACCGCAGCCCTCTCTCCAGGCCGCGTGCGACACGTGCGCCGACGCCCTCGCGCCCGAGCAGCCGTCTCGGGACGCCTATCTGCTGCTGGCCCGCACCCGGGTGCTGGACTACTCCCGGACGAAGGCGTGGACCTTCCCCAACAGCCCGGAGAGCGCCGGGCAGGCTCGGAGGACGGCCGTGAGTCAACTCGCGGAATGGGGACTGGCCCAGGAGGTCATCGACGACACCGCCCTCGTCGTCAGTGAGCTGGTCACCAACTCCGTGCGCTACGCGAAGGGGCCGATCCAGTTGCGCCTCATCCACGACGGCACGCTCGTGTGCGAGGTCACCGACGACAGCAGCGCCAGTCCGCACCTGCGCCGTGCCCTGGACACGGACGAGAACGGCCGGGGCCTGTTCATCACCGCCCACCTCACCCAGCGCTGGGGCGTGCGGCCCTCTGGACGAGGCAAGACCCTCTGGGCGGCACGAACCCTCCCAGTGACTCCGGCCTCCGGTCACGACGCTGCCGCCGCGGAGTGACTGTCGGGCCACCGCCCCGTCTGCTGGTGGTACAGCAGTGGCGTCCGCGCCGACCAGCGGAATCGACAGGCGGATCGCCCCGCACGATGGACGAGCGGCCCCTCCTGGAGCAGGTGGGGCCGCTACGGGGCGTAACTATCGCTTGTGCCCGTGCCGCACGTCGAGGCAGAGCGCCCAGATGTCGGAGTAGCTCCGTTGAGGTGGGGGCCGCCCGCGGTCGCCTTGCTGAAGTCGGTCGTGGTCACGTCCCGTGGAGGCCGTGTTCGGGCCGCTGACCTCGGCGAAGCGGACCGTCGTGGAGACATGCTTGAGGTCGATGTCGTCCGTGCTGCACTCACCGGACCGTTCTCCGCCGACGGCGCGCTCGCCCTGTCCCTCTGCGGCGTACGGCTCGACGGCCGGTTCGCCGTCCGCGACACCGCCGGACCCGTCGTCCCGGGCGACGGAAGCTCGATCACCGGCCCCGTCACCCTGGTGGCCAACGTGGGTGGTACTGCCTTGAGCGGCACCACCGTCGACGGACTCTTGAGGTGCGAGGACAACACCTCGGCCCCGGACCTGCACAGTCCGAGCGTCCGCGCACCGTGCTCGGCGGCGGCCGTCCGTACCGTGCCGCATCAGGCGCTGAGGGCCTCCTTTCCGCCTTCCGGTCAGCTCCAGTTGCGGGCGTTCTTCAGGAGTGTGCTGTGGACCTGGGAGAGGCGGTAGTCGGACAGTGACCCTGGATGGACGGCGAGATAGAGGGTGTTGATGGGTGGTATTTCGGGTTCTATGAGGATGGTGATGGCGCCGGAGGCGAGGGCTGCGGAGCACAGGCATTTGGGCAGTACGGAGACGCCGGCGGAGGAGATGACGGCGGCGAGGATGCCGCGCAGGTCGGGGATGACGGCGGTGATGGGGCAGTCGGGTTCGCTGTTGAACACGGTCTGCCAGTAGAGGCGGATCAGTGGCATCGTGTCGGCGTAGGCGATCATCGGTGCTTTGCGGATGCTGTGTTGGTCGACGCCGGAAGGGAAGAAGTCTTCGACGGCTTCGGGTGAGGCGACGAGGATGAGTTCTTCGTCGGCCAGGGGTGCGGTTTCCAGCCCTCGGCGGGAGGGGCGGACGGTGGAGACGACCAGATCGAGGAAGCCTTCTTCGAGCTGCGGGAGGAGTTCGTGGCTGGCGCCGATGGACAGCCGGATTCCCAGGCCGCCGGATACGAGGCTGGAGATGGCGGGGACGACCCGGGCGGCGGTCAGTTCGGCGGTTGCTCCGATGCGGATGGGTCGTTCTTCGTCGGCGTGGCCGAAGTGTCGGTGGATCGCGGAGTTCAGGCCCTTGAGTGACGTCTGGACGTCGCGGGCCAAGACGGACCCGCTGGGGGTGGGAAATGCCCCTTTGGCGGTCCGTTCGAACAGTGGGCGTCCGAACTCCTGCTCAAGGTTGCGGATCTGCTGGGTGACGGTTGGCTGGGTCACGCCGAGGTGGCGTGCTGCTTTGGTGAAGGACCCGGTCTGGTACACAGCCATGAAGGTTTGCAGCCAGGTGAGTTGCATGAGGATCCGGCCCCCGTGCCGGATTGCGCATGGCGCGCCGCGCGGCGTGGTCCATGCTGAGCCCGTGGCGGTCCATCCTCAGGGCGGAGAGGGCCGCCACGGGCCGTTCCTATTCGACAGTCCAGGTCTCCCTGGTGCTCTCGTGGTGCCCGTTTCGCAGAACGCTTCGCTGGATCTTCCCTGATGCGGTCAGCGGGAGTTCCTCAGTGAACTCTACGGCCTTGATCATCTTTTCGTCCGGGAGTTTCTCGGAGACGTGGGCGAGGATCTGCCGGGCGGTGACCTCGGTTGCGGTCCATCCGGGGGCCAGCACGATGTGCGCCTTGGGGATGAACATGCCGATCGGGTCGGGTACGGGGATGACGGCCGCGGCGGCCACAGCGGGGTGGGTCAGGGCTGCGGTCTCCAGTTCCAGGGGAGAGATGCGATGGTCGAAGGACTTGAACATGTCGTCGTCGCGGCCCGAGTAGTAAAGGGCGCCGTCCTCGTCCTGGGTGACGATGTCGCCGGTGTGGTAGATGCCACCGGCGAATGCGCGGGCGGTTCGCTTGCCGTCGTCGTGGTAGCCGGCCATGACTCCGGCGGACATCTCGGACAGATCCAGGCACAGTTCCCCGGGCTCGTCCTCGCGGACCGGGTTGCCGGTGGCGGTGTTCAGGACAGCGGGCCGGTAGCCGGGCATGGGCCATCCCATGCTGCCGGGCTTGCCTTCCCGGCCGGGGGGGATGCCGATCTGGCAGGTGGTTTCGGTCTGCCCGTAGCCGTTCCTGAGGGTGATGCCCCAGGAGTCACGGACGGCGTCGACCAGATAGGTGTCGAGGGGCTCTCCGGCGGAGGTCGCGGAGGTGAGGCGGCCGGGCGGGTTTCCGAGGCCGTGGGCGAACATGGCCCGCCACACGGTGGGAGGTGCGCAGAAGCTGGTGATGTCGTGCTGGTGGAGGGCGCGCAGGATGCGGTGGGGCTCGGGGTTGGGCTGGGAGAAGGCGACTGCGGTGGCTTCGGCGTTGAAGGGGACGAAGAAGGAACTCCAGGCGTGCTTGGCCCAGCCGGGTGCGGCGATGTTGAGATGCCGGTCTCCGGGCTGGACTCCGTTCCAGTACATGCCGGACAGGTGCCCGACGGGGTAGCTGGTGTGGGTATGGATGACCATCTTGGGCCGGGAGGTGGTGCCGGAGGTGAAGTAGCAGAAGAGGGGGTCGTCGGCGCCGGTGTGATGGACCGGTTCGTAGGGCTCGTTCGACGCCTCGTAGGAGGTGCAGTAGTCGAGCCAGCCTTCGGGAACGGGGCCGTCGGTGCAGATCCCGGTGAGGTGGCCGGAGATTCCTGCGAACTTGGGGGCGAGCTCGGCAGAGGTGACGACGTGGCTGACGCCGGCGCGTTCGATGCGGTCCTTCAGCTCCGTGGGAGAGGCGGTGGGATAGGTGGGGACGATGATGGCGCTGACCTTGATGGCGGCGATCATCACCTCCCACAGGGGCAGCAGGTTGTGCAGCGCGATCAGGACGCGGTCGCCGCGGGCCACTCCGTGTTCGGTGAGCCAGTTGGCGACCTGGTCTGAGCGCTGGGCGAGTCGGCGGTAGCTGGCGGCGTCGTCGGTGACGGTTCCGATCAGATGGAGGGCGGTTTGGTCGTTGTCGCGGGCGATGACGTCGAACCAGTCCAGTGCCCAGTTGAAGCGAGGGATCTGAGGCCAGGTGAACTTCTGCCGTGCGGCATCGAGGTCGTCGCGGTGCTCCAGGAGGACGTCGCGGACGGCGCGGAACGTCCGGGTGGCGCAGGGGCTCCTCATCGGATGCTTCCCATCATGGTGACGGATCGGGGGACGGAGGTCTCGGTGTCGTCGTCGAGGGCGGCGAGCATGGACTGGGCGATGGCATCGGCGTCCTGCTTGAACAGGGTGTTCAGGCCGGGCTTGCCGGAGCCGACCTGGGTGAACCAGCGGGTGTGCTCGGTGGGGATACCCAGCGCATACAGGTCGGCGTGGACTTCCCCGTCCGCGCCGATGACATGGAAGGGGGCGTGGGTGACGTTCAGTCCGCCGGTCGGGGCGGGGGGTGCAGTGCCGGGTCCGGTGCGGAAGAACTCGGAGACGATGCCGGTGGAGATGAGGGAGAACGTCAGCTCTGAGGTGTCGCGGTGCAGGTCGGGGGTGGGGATGCGGGCGTCGATGAGGGCCGCGGCCCACTTGACGGCTCCGCGGACCTGCGGGGAAGTGATCTTGAACAAGCCCTTGGCGTCGTCCTCGGTGAACTCGGTCGCGGGGCCGATGACATCGACGTGGCCGGCTTCGATCAGGGCGTAGAGCTGTTCGACGCGTTCGGCCGGAGGCCCCGCGGACAGCAGAGAGTTGACGGGCAGGAACCGGCGGTTGAAGTCGTCGTCGTGGGAGGCCGGGAGCAGCCCGTTGTAGTCGACGGCTTCGCGTACGACGTTACGGATGTCTCGCAAGACGTCGAGGGCTGCCTTCAGCGGTCCGCGGGCGTTGCCGAGCCCGGCATCGTCCAGGTCGGCGCGCATCGTTTGCAGCAGGTGGGTGCGGAAGTGGCCGGGGCTGGAGAACGTCTTGCCGGCGAACGGGCGGGCCAGCTTGTGCAGGTCGAGTTCGGGGAGGCTTCCCACACCGCCCTGAGCGCGGTGGGTGTCCTGGTAGACCTGGTCGACTTCGCGCATCAGCAGCGGCCAGACATCTTCCGCGAAGGACAACTGGTCGTTTCCAGTGGTCTCCCGACGCCGGGCGCGGGCGGCCGCGACGGCCTGCTTGGTGAGGTGGCGTGCCTTGTGGGTGTGGTCGGGTCGCTTCTGGTTGACCCCCCGGGCGGGGATGGGCAGGCCGGAGCGTGATCCGGCGACGATGTAGGGCTCTCGGCCCGAGGGGATGTAGGTCATGCGGTCGCCGTTGGTCTTGAACGTGCCGCCGCGCCCGATGGTCAGGGACAGCATGACGTCGTAGAACGACAGGCCGAGTCCGCGGATGGCGACCGTGGAGCCGGCCGGGATGGCGCGTTCGCTGAGGTCCATGTCGGCCGCGGAGTCCCCGCACTCGTAGTGCGGGCCGTCCGCGTTGCGGGCACAGAAGTCGATCATGCGGCGTTCGAACGGGTCGGGAAGGTTCTTGGGGTGCCCGGTGGCCAGCAGGACGTGGTCGGCCGCGATCACGTACGGGGAGCGATCGACTTCGACGAACCATCCCCCGGCCGGGCGGGCGGCGAGGGACTTGACGCGGGTGCGGGTGGAGACCAGCTCCACGCCTTCGGGGAGGTGCTGTTCGATGCTGCGGTAGACGTCGCGCAGGTAGTGACCGTAGGTGCGGCGCGTGGCGTAGTCGTCCGAGCCCAGCGAGAGGATGTCGGCACGGCTGAGCGACCACTCGTCCAGCGCGGGGCCGGCGCCGGGCCGCCACGGGCCTTCGTCGGGGGTGCCGGAGTACATGGTGATCTGCCCGGCGACGGTGTTCATCGTGTACCAGTCGTCCTGGCTGGTACGCCAGATCCGCCCGGCGCCGATCTCGGTGTCGTCGATGGCGTGGATGCGTACCGGCCGGTTGGGCGGGGCCTCGGCGAGGCGGACGGCGAGGCGTTCGAGGACGGAGATGCCGCGCGGGCCGGTGCCGATGACGGCCAGAGTCAGGGGCTGCATGGTCATGAAGCGTCCTTTGCTGCGGAGGTGAGGGCGAGGCCGCGGCCGGTTTCGAGGTGCGGGGCGTCGTAGCGGCGCTGGACGTTCCCGAGCATCGTCAGGAACCCGTCGGCGGTCAGCCGCTGCCTGGAGGCCGGCCGCTCCACGGAGATGGGCATCGATCCGGTGGTCAGCCACTTCAGGCGGCCGTCGGGGGCGATGTAGGCCCGGGTCTTCTGGGCGTTGTCGGCATGGAGGCAGTACGGCACGTCGAGGTAGCCGCGCTCGAACGCCGTCAACAGTCCCTGGCCGACGTCGTCGGAAAGGTCCAGGACCGCTTCGACCAGCGCGCGGGCCTCCTCGTACAGGCCCTCCTGGGCGGGCCCGAACACCAGAGACTGCTCCTGCGATGCTTCGGATGCGGTTTCCAGAGCCTCGATGTTGTCCTCGACGGTCGGGATCCGGTGCGCTTCGGCAGGGGTTTTGACGATCATCCGCTCGATGCCGGTGGACTTCGCCAGCAGTGCTGAGGCACGCAGCAGGTCGAGGGCCCCGCCGTGGGTCTGGGGGAAGACACCCATGTAGGTGTAGAGGACGACGTGCCATTGCGTGCCGCCCAGGTATTCGGCGGCCAGGCGGCGCAGGGCGGCGATGGCTTCGGCGTCCTGGTCGAGGTGGGTCTGCTGCGCGTAGGACAGGGAGATGCTGGTGATGCCGTGCTGGCGGAAGAAGATCCCTTCGAGGAGGGAGATGGCGATGAGGAGGCTCGGAGGGCAGAGCTGTCCCAGCATGCAGCCGCCGAAGCTTTCCAGGTGCGCGCCGGGTACCTTCTCCGCGAGGAGCTCGCAGCTTTTCGCCCAGGCGTCGTGTGCTTGTGTGAGGGGGGTGCGACTGTAGGGCAGGCAGTAGGAGACGGGTCCGCCCTCGGTGGCGTTCAGACCGGCGTCGATGAGCCCCTGGACGATCCCGGCCGGCAGCGGCGACCCGTGGCGTACCTGGATCGCGAACCCCGGCGCATCCAGGCCGGCGAGCATGGCCCGGGTGACGCCCGCGCCGTGCGCGACGATCGGGAACCCGTTCAGGTCGCTGCCCTCGTCCAGGGCCTTGCGCGCGGAGGCGTGGTCACCGACGCGGGTGTAGCTGTCGAGGGTGATGGTCCCCACCGTCGTCGCCTCGGCCCGGGAGACCGCGTACAGCCCCTGCCGCATCTGGGAGACGGTCGGCATCCCCATGCGCGGCTGCACCACCAGACGGCCCTTGCGCGCGGCCCGGGCGACGGCATCACCGAACAGCGGCGCGACGTGTTCGCTGCTCATCCGGTGGCCTCCAGCTCACGCCGCCGGCCGGGCAGGGCGAGGTAGTTCCGGAAGGCGTCGATGCCCTGGCGGTCCTCGAAGACGGCGGTGAACCCGGCGTCCATCAGCTCAGGGCCGGCCTGGCCCCCTTCTCCGGCCTTGATGTCGAGCTTCCCGCCGATGACGACCGGAAGTTCCGCGAGGTCGACAAGGGTGCGCATGCGGGTGATGAGGCGTCTTCCGTCGAGGGCGCCGTGACCGTTGACGCTGGAGATGACGACCATGTCCGGCCGGTGGCGGCGGGTTTGTTCGATCAGGAGGTCATCGGGGACGCAGGAGCCGATGTTGATGACCTCGTGTCCCATGTCCTCGAGGAGGATCTGGAGGAACACCAGATTCCAGGTGTGGGAATCGGATGAGGTGGAGGAGACCAGGACACGCCGTTTCGGATCCCGGTCGGGATGGATAGCCTGTGCGGGCGCAGGAAGAGTCATGCTCCGTGCTTCCACTCGTCATGGTGTGGGTGGTGTGGGTGGGTGTGGCGCGCAAAAGAAGGGGCTGTGCCCCGGGGTGCGACCCGGAGCACAGCCCTTCGTCCCGTCAGGACGCGGCGGAGACGACCTCTCGGATCGGCTTCTTCGGGGCACGGGGGCTGGCCGGACGGGTCCGGACGGCGAGCACGGTGCAGCCGGAGCCGGACGACATGCGGTGCTCGGTGCCGGGGCCTTCGACGACGAGGTCTCCCTTGAAGTAGGACACGCCGTCGCTGTGGTCGAGCTGGCCGTCCAGGACGAGCATCAGCTCGTAGCCCAGGTGCTCGTGGAAGTCGCCGTGGGCGGTCGGCGGGAAGCGCAGCAGCAGGCCCACCGAGTCCTCGCCGGTCGCCTCGTCCGGTGCCCAAAGGACGTGGTGGTCGACGCCGATCCGGCCGGGCTCGGACCACGGGGTCCAGTCGATGTCCTTCAGCTCGAATCCGGAGCGGAAGACGTTCCTGATGTACTTCAATGCCTCTGTGGCCATTACTGCTGCTCCTTGGTGCGGGTTCCGTTGAAGTAGGACAGGGAGACCTTCCACACGTCCTTGGCCAGGACGCGGCCCTGTTCGTCGGCGGAGTCGTGGTCGAACTGCCAGTGGGCTCCGCCGTAGATGCGGGAGTCGCCGACTTCCTTGGCCGCTTCCGAGAAGGTGTTCCACTTCAGGTGGACGTCCTTGGACGGCATACCGGGCTCGATCTTGGAAGAGCCGGCCTTGATGACGCCGGTGTTTCCGTAGCGGTCGGAGCCGGTGTAGAGCTTGAGGGTCTCGGCGGCGACGGCGGTGAAGCCGGTGTGGCCGGAGCCGTAGGCGGCGAACGCGGGTGTCTTCAGGTACGGAGTCCAGGTCTCGCCCTTGATGGTCCGGGTGCCGTTGCCGGGACCGGCCCAGCCCCGGATGTCCTTGCCTGCCATGGCGTAGCGGATCATCGTGATCGGGCGGGCGTAGTCGTGGGTGACCTTCGTCATCCAGTCGACGACGGACTCGTCTCCCTCGGCGAGGTTGAGGGCGAAGAACATCTTCACGTCCTCGTCCAGGGTGTGCCTGTCGCGCTGGGAGACGAACGCGGCCCACTCCTGCGGGATGGAGGAGGAGGTGGAACCGGGGTACTGCCAGTGTTCGGCGATGGCCTTCTGACGTTCGGTGAGGCTCGCGTTGACCTTCATCTGCTCGGCGATGGCCCTCCTCGCCTCCGCGCTGCCGTACTTGGGCGGCTTCGGGGACAGGTAGGTCCTGGAGTCCTTGACCGCGTACGGCTTCCCGGTGGCGAACTGCGGGGTCAGGAAGTTGTGCACCATGCCGTCGGGCGTCTTGAGCGGCGCCCACCGGTCGGGGTACTTCAGGGCGTCCTTGTCGAACTTCGCGATCTCCTGGGGCGGGTTGACCGGTGTGTAGTAGCCGGCGGGGACCTTGTACGGCGGATCGGCCTTCTGGTTGCTGCCGTCGTCGGCGCGGTCCTCGATGACCGCGTCGGCGGCCTTGAGGGCTACGTCCTGCGCCGATCCGGCCTTGGGGTTGTCGGTGTAGGCGAGGGTGTAGCCGAGATCGGTCAGCTTTTTGTCGAAGGTCGCCTTCTGCTCGGGGAAGAAGTCCGTCAGAACACGGTGGGCGGCATAGCTGATCGCGGCCTGCTTGTTGGCGTCGGTGCGTTCGGCTGCCGGTCGGCGCAGGTCTGCGCCGTACTGGGTGCCGACGGCCTTGCTGTCGTATGCGGCCCAGGCGTCGTACATGGCCATGTGGATGACGGCGAAGGCGCGGGCGCCGACGGGCGGGGAGGTGGGGTGCATCTTCCCGGCCTGGGCGGTGCTCAGGGCACCGGTCATCGTCCTGTTCCACTGGATGACGACGTTGGTGCTTCCGGCCGTCGCCGACGGCTTGTCCGTGGCGGGGGGCGCAGCGTTGGCGGTCAGGGTGACCGTGCCGGCGGTCAGGGCGACGGCGGCGGCGATGCCGACGCTCCAACGGATGCGGGTTGTCGACATGCGGCGGTGCTGGGTACTCAAGGTGTCCGTGTCCTCAGGGTTGGCGCGTGATGGGCCTGGGCGGGAGGGCTACTCGGGCCAGGCGGAGCTTTCGATGACCTGAACGAAGTTGGGCCGTACGTAGCCGTCGGTGAAGCGCTCCAGGACGTCGGCCTTGACATTGCCGAAGGTGGTGGCAGGGCGGCGGGTGATGCCGTCGTTGAAAGCCTGGAGGATCCGGCGCTTGAAGTCCGGGCGCGGGTGGGCGGCCGTGACGGCGGCGCGGACCTCGTCCGACACGTCGTGGTAGCCGATGCCCAGGACGTCGAGTTCGACGCCGGCGGTGACCAGGGCGACTTCGGGGGCCATCAGGGCGGGGATCTCGGGGGTGGTGTGCAGGGCGATGCCCTCCCACACCAAGCGGGCCTTGTCCTCGTCGATGCCGTGGGAGAGAAGGAACTTGCGGGCCTCGTCGGCGCCGTCGATCTCGAACCGGGTGCCGTTGTCGCGGTAGGGCTCTGTCAGCCCGAGGTCGTGGAACATGGCGCCGACGTAAAGGAGTTCGGCGTCGAAGGTGAGGCCGCGGCGGCCTCCCTGGATCGCACCCCAGATGAACACGCGGCGGGAGTGGTGGTAAATCAGGTCATCGGTGGCCTCGCGGATCAGCTCGGTCGCCTCCTTGGCGATCTGGCTGTCGGGGAGGGCGATTCCGGCGATGGTTTCAGGCATGGGGGTACCTCGGTTTCTGCCCTGCATGGGGCAATGGGGTGAACAAAAGGGATGGCGGGGTCTACCACCAGTAGGCGGGGTAGACCGCCTGGGCTTTGACCCGGCCCGCTGCGGCGCCGACGGCGACGAGGATGACCGACGCGAGCGCGAGCAGCGGCAGGAACACCAGTGCGTCCGGCGCTGTCGCGGCGACGATGACAGCGGTGGCGGCGGCGGGGGAGTGCGGGGTGCGGGCGATCATCATCACGCCGAGCGCCAGACCGCCGGCGACCGCCGCGGACCAGACGGAACTTCCCGCTACCGCGAGGACCACGAAGCCGGTGATTGCTGAAAGGAGCTGACCTCCTACCACGCTGCGGGGCTGGGCGAGCGGGAGGGCGGGCGCCCCGTAGACGAGTGCTGCGCTTGCCGCGAGTGGCGGGATCAGCAGGACTTGCCCGGTGGCCTTGCCTACTGCGACCAGGGCGACCAGCCCGATCACCGCCGCTGCGGTGGCGGAGGCGATGACGTTCCATGAGGCCCTGGGTGGTGCCTTACTCACAGGGACAGATACCACCTTTCGGATGCCGGTGTCTTTTTCAACCGGACACGGGAACGCTAATTCGCGTGCAACTCCAAGCTCAAATACGTCCATACATGGGGCCCATAAGCCCACCGACCCCTAAAGGATCTCTATGACGGGGGTTGCGATCACCTATGGTTCCCTCCGTCACAGGGGCAACGACGTTCATGGTCCGGTTGACCGGCTGCGTTTCCGTGCACGTGCGCGCACAACAACGACAACAGGGCCTCCCCGCATCGCTCAGCGAACCTTTTTCATCCTCTCCATGAGGGGTATGAGGAGTCGTCAGCTGAGGTGACGCAGCGGAGCCCCGGTTGTCGGCGAGCGTCGTGGTCGGCCAGTCGGCCCTCATCGGCAAGAACAATTCGAGTGCGGAGACGCCACCTGCACACGCGCAGGGCTGCGCGGCACTCCCCTCGGCGACCCGCCGCCGGGGACCGTGCCGCCCGGCGCGGGCGTCAGCATCGCGATCGCCCCGCTGTTCCACGGTCCGGGGCTGGACCACCCTCTCCCGCGGCAGGGGGATCGCGATCGAGACGGCGTACGTCATGGGGGAGCTCTTCAGGTTCCTGAGTGAACGGGCGACTCTGCTGATCTCTCAACCGCACGAGGGACGCCCTGGCAAGGTCACCGCCGTTCGCGGGTGGTGAGAAGGTTCTTACGGGCACCCGAGTACCGACGCCGGGGCCACGGACTTCAACGGCTTCCGGGACCCGACGGCAGGGCCCCGGCATCACGCCGACGGTCCCGGTCGTCGGGCCGCTCGGCCCAAGGTTCGTGTTTCTCCGGCGTCACCGACGCCCCCGGTCAGGAGCCGTTCGGCCCGAGGACGGTCAGCACACGGCACCTCCGCGCACCGTCGCCGCCGTCCACGAGGCCGAAGAGGCTCCGCCCGGCTTCCCCAGCGTGCCGGGTCAGCGACGGATGCCCGCGTACGCCGACGGGGAGATTCCGCCCTCCGCGCCCTCGGCGCCGCCGACCGTCCAGACCCGGCCCGTCGCGTCGGTCGCGGCGCCGTAGAGGTACCCGGCTCCGCGCGGGTTCTCTGTGCGCTGGAGCCGGCCGTCGGGTCCGAGCGTCAGGACGTAGTTCCCGGCCGGGTTGACGTCGGGGTTCAGGGTCTCGCCCACGATCACCGGGCGGCCGGACCCGTCGAAGGCGATGTCGAACAGCTGGCCCGTCTCGGCGGGCGTGCGGACGGTGGACCAGGCGCGGCCGTCGAAACGCACGACGACGGGACGGCGCCACAGGTTCTCGTCCCGTATGTGTCCGACGGCCCAGATGTCGTTCGCGGACCGCCTCTCGATGCCGTCGAACATGACGCCGTCGAGCCCGCTCGGCAGCTGCTGCTTCGTCCACGACGTGCCGTCGAACCGCGAGACGCCGTCGCCGATGGCGAGGGCGACCCCGCCGGGTTCCACCTCAAGCTGGGAGACCCAGTTGAGCCCGGTGTCGGCCGGCAGCAGGATCCATCCGCCGCTGCCGTCCGCCCTGCCGCGGAACAGGGCCGGCCGGTACTCGCCGGTCGCGTCGGTGTATCCGCCGTGCACCCAGACCGCACCGCGCGCGTCCACGTCGACGGCCGACAGCGACGTGCCTTCCGCCCCCGTCGGGAAGGGCAGCTCGACCGCGCTCCAGGCTTTGCCGTTCCAGCGCTGGAGCAGCGCGCGCCCCTGGTCCCAGTCGGCTTCGCCGACGGCTTCGTAGCGGGTGCCCACGGCCCACACCTGATCGGGCGCGCCGACGGCGAGGTCCTCCAGGCGGCCGTGCTCGGCGGGCTGCGGGGGAGCCTGCCAGCCGGTGCCGGTCCAGCGCAGCGCGACCGGGGCGAAGGGCCGGGTGGTCGCGTCGTCGTGCTTGCCGACGGCCCAGGTCGCGCCGCCCGCGGTCTCGACGTCGAACAGCACGCTGCCGTTGCTGCCCGGCGGGCTGACGTTCCGCCAGTTCCGGGTCTCCGCGGCGGCAGGGGCCGCGGCGACGGCGACGAACGAGGCGAGGCCGACGGCGACGGCGGTGGCCGCACGGGGCAGGGAGAGGTTCATGACGGGATTCCTCGCAGGGAGTCGGGTGTCGTACGGGTGCTCATCTCCTTGACGCGCCGGCCCACGGAGGATGTTTCACCTCTTTGAAACAGCTCAGGGCAGAGCGCGAGCCGCTCTGCGTGGCGCGCCCGGAAGCCGGCCGGGGCCGGCCCGATCAGGAGAGCTGATCGGACCGGCCCCGGCCCTGGGCACCGCACCCCCGCTGCCGTCAGTCGCTGTAGACGCCGACCTCGTGGAGCGAGTAGCCCCACTGGGTGCCGCGCTGCAGCCCCTGGATCCGTACGTAGCGTGCCGGGGTTCCTGCGAACCGTGCCGTGTCCAGGCCGCCGTCACCGGTGGTCGTGGACCAGGCGGTGTGCCAGTTCGCACCGTCCGGCGACAGGTCGATGCGGTACGACTTTCCGTACGCCGCCTCCCAGTCGAGGGTGATGCGCTTGACCAGGTTGGCGGATCCGAGGTCGATCTGCAGCCACTGGTTGTTGTTCCACTCGCTGGCCCAGCGGGTGCCCTTGTAGCCGTCCACGGCCCGGCCGGGTGCGAAGCTGACGAAGGGGTTCCACCATTCCGACGTGGAGGCCGAGGCGGCCGCGCCCGAGGCGAGGTTCACCCCGGACTTGTGCTTCTCGGAGTTCCCCCAGGTGCGGAGGTAGGACTCGGCGCCCGCGAAGAGGTCGTCCACGACGTCTTGGCCGCCGACGATCCGGATGTCCTCGATCCAGTCCGGGACCATGCCGTAGTGCGCAGCGCCGTCGGTGTTGAAGTCCCACGTGCGCTCGCCGGTGGTTTGCTTGTCGATCACCGAGCCGCCGTCCGTGCTGCGGAAGGGGTACTTCACCGGGTTCGAGGTGTCCCCGCCCCGTGGGCCCGGCCAGCCGCCGACACCGTTCATGTCGGTGCCGTAGCCGTAGCCGACCCCGTACTTCTCGCGCAGGGCGTCCGTGCGCCTGGCCTCCGTGCTGAACGCCTCGGATCCGCTCATGTACCGGCCGATGAACCCGCCGAGCTTGTAGAGCCGCTCGGTCCAGCCCAGGTCCATCCAGCTGTGCGAGGAGATGATGCCCGGGTACGACTCGGATTCGAGGATGTCGAAGGCCTGACCCGCGGCCTTGACGCTCATGTGGTCGATCTCCAGCATCATCTTGCGCTTCATCATGCCGCGCACCGCGTACTCACCCAGGGCGGTCAGCCCGCGGGTGTTGCACTGCGCGTCCGAGGCGTACGTGGGGACTTCCTCCCCGGCCGGCAGTTGCTTCTCCGCCTCCGAGGCCACCGCGTTGCCGATGGGGTTGTCGTGCTGCGGTCCGCGGCAGGTCTCCGTCTTCCAGTAGGTGCCGGTCGACAGGAACTGGCCCACGTTGATGGCCGTACCGAGGGCGCCGGAGTCGAAGCGAACCCCGCACAGGGCGTTGTCGAACTTGTGGCACAGGAACATGCTGCGCACGCCCAGCTTGTGCAGCTCGTCCAGGCCGCGGTCGATGTCCGCCTTGGAGCACTGCGCGATGTCCAGGATCTGCTTGCAGCCGAACGGCTCGGAGGTCTCGACGCCCAGGACGACGGCGAGTTTGCCCTGCTCGATGACCTCGCGGGCCTGCGCGCTGTCGGTGACGATGCGGAACCAGCCCTTGCCCGGGCCGCCGTGCATTCTGTCGATGTAGGCCTGCATGTCGTACGTCTTCTGCGCCTGGAGACGTATGGAGGTCATCTCGTCGCAGCCGCGGTCCTTGAAGAAGTAGACCGAGCAGATCAGGCCGTTGGTGACCAGGTCGTTGACCAGCACCCGCTGGCCGCCGCGCCAGGCCCGCTCGATCCAGGCGTAGTAGTTCTGCTGGTGGGTCAGCGAGTCGTGGGCGGGCCAGTCCTTGAACGTGGGCCAGCCGTTGGGATCATGCTTGCCGTCCCCGCCCTTGGTGATGAAGTCGAAGACGGCGAGCGTGCCGTCGGGGTAGTGCTCGGGGCAGTCCTTCAGCGCGTCGGCGACGCCCTGCTCCGAGAACGGCTTGCCGCAGATCAGCCGGCCACCGAAGCCCTCGTTGGACGTGATGTGGTCGTGGGCGTCGACGAAGCCCCTGACGCGCCCCTGGGCGTCGGTGCCCTTGAAGGGCTCGCCCGTGACGTCGATCCGGGAGTCGGGTGCGGGCCGCGCGGCCGGGGTCCACCAGTCGGGCTCGGCCGCGGAGCTGGGCATCGGGCCGATGAGCAGGGTGATCACGGCGAGGAGAAGTGACACCACCGTGAGGGATCTGAGTCTGCGGCGCTGAGGTCGAATCATGGCCATCACCATCACTCACCCTTGGTTGACATGCCCCGTTAGGTTACTGGCGAGTTGAGAGTCGCGACCGCCGTCGGTGAAGTCAATAGTCCGGGACAACTGACCTGATGATTCCGGTGAACTCATGCCCCGGTGTCGCCAGTTGAGGGGCCGGCGGAGAGTCGAGCGGTCCTGGGGCCGAGTCGGGACGGCGGGGCGTGGCCTCATCCGACAGAAGTTGAGGATTGTTCACTTTCCATTGACAGGGCGGGCCCCGGGACCCGAAAGTGCCTGGAGCAGCTGGCCCGACAGCGCCCCCGCACCCGTGTCGGGGATCCGCGTTCCCCCGACCGAAGCGAGTCCGCATGACAGCGCCCGTGCCCGAGTTCCCGGCAGGCTTCCTCTGGGGAGTCTCCGCCTCCGCCTTCCAGATCGAGGGCTCGCCCACGGCCGACGGCCGGGGCCCCTCCTCCTGGGACGCCTTCACCAGGGAGCAGGGACGCGTCAAGGACGGCTCGCACGCGGAGGTGGCCACCGACCACTACCGCCGCTACCGCGAGGACGTGGCCTTGATGGGCGAACTCGGCGTAGATGCCTACCGGTTCTCGGTCTCCTGGTCCCGCGTCCTGCCCGACGGCCACGGCCCGGTCAACCGCGCGGGGTTGGACTTCTACGACCGGCTCGTCGACGAGCTGTGCGCCGCGGGGATCGCCCCGGTGCCCACCCTCTTCCACTGGGACACCCCGCTCGCCCTGGAGGAACGGGGCGGCTGGCTGGAGCGCGACACCGCCGAGCAGTTCGCCGCCTATGCCTCGGTGGTCGCGCAGCGCCTCGCCGACCGCGTGCCCATGTGGATCACCATCAACGAGCCCGCCGAAGTCACCCTCCTCGGATACGGTCTGGGCGAACACGCCCCCGGTAAGCAGCTCGTCTTCGACGCCCTGCCCGCCGCCCACCACCAGCTCCTGGCTCACGGTCTTGGTGTACAGGCCCTGCGCGCGGCGGGTGCCCGCCAGATCGGCATAGCCGCCTCGCACAGTCCCGTCTGGACCGCCGACGACAGCGACGAGGACCGTGCCGCCGCCGAGCTGTACGACACGCTCACCAACCGCCTCTTCGCCGACCCGATCCTGACCGGCACCTATCCGGACGGCCTGGATTCCCTCCTGCCCGGCCCGGTGGCGGATGACCTCAGGACGATCTCGGCCCCGCTGGACTGGTACGGGGTCAACTACTACAACCCGATGCTCGTCGGCGCGCCGACGCCGGCCGGCGCCTCCGCCTTCGGCGGAATCGAGATCCCCTCCGGACTCCCCTTCGCCCTCCGGGAGATCGAGGGGTACGAACGCACCGACTTCGACTGGCCGGTGGTCCCGGACGGACTGCGCGAGCTGCTCGGCACCCTGCGCGAACGTTACGGCGACCGGCTGCCGCCCCTGTACATCACCGAGAACGGCTGCTCGTACGGCGACGGGCCGGACGCCGGCACCGGCAGGGTCGAGGACGCGCGCCGGATCGCCTACCACGACGGCCACGTACGCGCCTTGCACCAGGCGATGGCCGAAGGGGCCGACGTACGCGGCTACTTCATCTGGTCGATCCTCGACAACTTCGAATGGGCGGAGGGGTACCGGCAGCGGTTCGGGCTCGTCCACGTCGACTACGAGACGCTGGCGCGGACGCCCAAGGAGTCCTACGCCTGGTACCGCGACCTGATCAAGAGCTGCAGATGACCGCCGAGCCGAAGGCCGCGGTAGCCGTCGATGCGGGCACTGCGCCCGGCGGCCGGTGGGTGAGCGCGCTGTCCCTCGCCAACCTCGGGGTGTGGGTCGGCTGGTTCGGCCCGCTGCAACTGCTCCTGGCGCGCCAGGCCGAGCACCTCACCCCCGACCACAAGGCGTCCACTCTCGCCCTGGTGACGGGACTGGGGGCGACCGTCTCGATGGTCGCCAACCCCGTCTTCGGAGCGCTGTCCGATCGTACGACGGCGCGCACGGGCCGTCGGATCCCCTGGGTCGTCGCCGGGGTGGCGGGCGGGGCCGCCGGCCTGGTGGCCCTTTCCCTGGCGGCGAGCGTCACGGCCGTGATCGCGGGCTGGTGCCTGGTCCAGCTCGCCCTCAACGCGGCCTTCGCCGCACTCACCGCCGCCGTCCCCGACCAGGTCCCGGCCCGGCGGCGCGGCATGGTCGGCGGCTGGCTCGGGGTCTCCCAGGTCGTCGGCATCCTGGTCGGCACGGCGCTGGCCACCGTCGCGGGCGGGATCACCGCGGGCTACCTGGCCTGCGCGGGCTTCTCGGTGCTCGCGGCCGTGCCGTACGTCCTGATGCGGCGCGACTCGGTGCTCGCCCCCGCCGCCCGGCCGGCCTTCCGGTGGCGGACCTTCCTCGCCGGCTTCTGGATCGACCCGCGCCGCCATCCCGACTTCGGCTGGGCCTGGCTCACCCGGTTCCTGATGAACCTGTCGTACTCCATCAGCACGATGTACCTGCTCTACTACCTGACCGACGCGGTGCGCTACGGGGGCGACGCGGACACCGGCGTACTGATCCTCACGGCGCTCAACGCGCTCACCCTGCTCTCCACGGTGGTGATCAGCGGCATCCGCTCCGACCGCAGCGGTCGCCGGAAGTCCTACGTCATCCGGTCGGGGCTGGTCATCGCCGCGGCCACCCTGCTGCTCGCCGTCTGGCAGACCTGGCCCGGCGCGATCGTCGCCTCTCTCGTCCTCGGCCTCGGCTTCGGCGTGTACACGGCGGTGGACTTCGCCCTGCTCACGGACGTGCTGCCGACCGCGCAGGACCGGGGCAGGGACCTGGGCGTGATCAACATCGCCAACGCACTGCCCCAGGTCCTGGCCCCGGTGATCGCGGCCCCGGTCGTCACCCACCTCGGCGGATACACAGCCCTCTACGCCCTCGCGGGCGGCCTGGCCCTCGCGGGCTCGCTCCTGGTCCGCCGTATTCGCTCGGTGCTCTGAACACGACTTCCGCGCCGACCTCGATCCTCCCCGTCGGCAGGATTCGCCGTCGGTTGATCCTTCGCGGCCACCGGCCGCGTCCGAGGGACTCGCGTTGACGCCGGAACGGCGTCGAATGCACGTGAGGTGGCGTCAGGACCCTTGCAGATCAGGGAAATTGCCGACGGACCCAACCGAACGCGCGCCCCCGCCGCACAACCCTTCCACCGCGCACGTGCGCTCGCCCGAAGGGGCGGGGGAGGGCGGCGAAAACGCCCATCGCGGTGCAATCGCTCGATCGGTGCTTCTTCTCCACCGCTCGGAGTAGAAGGCCTTGTCGCGCGGTGTTCCGACGTGCGTCCCTATGTCCTGCCGCCAGCCGGAGCCGCGCAGTCGCTCCGCGGTCCGCCGCGGTGCGAAAGGACGCGTTGCATGGGTGTCATCCAGGACCGGGCCATGGCCCGGCTCGCCGATCCGGTCCTACTCGGCGAGCTGCTCGAACCCCGGGCCCGGCTCCTCGTCGAGCGGACCCATGAGCTGGAGTACGAGCGGATCGACTCGGTGGCGGCGCTGCGGGTCCGGAAGGTCGCGGCCCAGTGGCCGGTCTTCCCGCTCGACGCCCGCCGGGGGAGCTGGAGCCAGGTCGTCCCGGGCACGACCCTGTCCGACTTCCGCTGGGAAGGCGATACGACCGAGCCGGTGTGGATCGACGTGCTCGCCGAGCTGGAGATCGACGTCGTCGCCGAGACCGACCCCGGCGGCCTCGACTCCCTCGTGGTGAAGGCCGTCGACGCGTACGACACCCTGGACGAGTTCCGCGACCGGTTCCGCTTCCTGGACCTGGACGCTTTCATGCGCAGCCATGGCCTCGTCACCGTGGAGGACCTGCGCGAGTCCGGCGAGTACCTCCGTACCGAGGTGAAGCTGCGCCGCCCGCCCGTCTTCGACCCGGGGCACCCCGGCAACCGGCGGACCGTCACCGTGGACGCCGCCGTGATCGTCGGCGCCACCGACGACGTCGCGGGAGCGGTACGGGCGGCCCGTCTGGTCGCCGCCGCGGCCCGCGACCGTCCGCTGCCGCCGGGCTCCTTCGGGGTGCGCGTCGCGCCGTACGCGCTCGTCGCCGCCTTCCCCGCCCCCGTACCGCTGCCGCCGCCCGCCGAGCCGGGGCTCACCCGGGCGCAGATCGAGAGTCTGCTGGAGGGCGCGGGCATGGCTGCGGTGTTCCTGACCTGACGCGACCGCCGCCCGCCGGGCTCGTCCGGGCCACCGGCCGGCGAGCCCGAAGACCGTCCCCGTTCCGGAAGGAAGCAGGTCCCATGCCCGACAGTCCCGTCCGCTACGTCCGCGTCAAGACCGAGGGCGTCCCCTTCGCCCCCGCCGTCCGCGCCTACGGCAACGTCGGCATCATCGGCGTCGCGACCCCGCCGGCCAACCCGCCCGAGGACTTCCTCGCACCCAACGTCCCCACGCTGTTCACCGACGTCAACGAGGCCCGCAGGATCGCCGCCGGGCCCCTCGGTGATGCCATCGCGACGGCCCTCGTGCAGGAGCCGGGGCCGAGCGAGGTCTGGGGCGTGCGGCTCGCCCAGGCCAACGCCTACGATGACGCGCTCGCCAAGATGGGCACGGTCAACGTGCAGCTGGTCCTCTTCGCCGGCACCGCACTGTCCGTCAGCACCCCGACGGGCGGCCAGCCGACGCCCACCCCCGCCATCGTGAAGCTGGCCGAGCACGTCGTCGCCCCCGTGGCCGACGGCATGGAGCGCATCGGCGTCGCGATGCTCGCCAAGGGAGCCTCCGACCCCGCCGTGGTGGTCGGCAGCCTCGTCAGCGAGCGCATGGTGTACGTGGCGCACAAGAGCAACGAGGATGTCGCGGCGGCCGTGGCCGGCACCATCGCGGGCCACGAACCGCACGTCTCCCTGCTCCTGAAGAAGGTCAAGGTGAGTTCCGACGCCTTCTCCGCCCAGGAGCTCATCAAGCTGAACGGCTCCGAGGCCGCGGACACCGGCGGCCCGGCCGGCAAGGGCGTCAACTGGCTGGTCGACCCGCCGCTCATCCCGGGCGCCGGGGTCCATCTCGGCGAGGGCTATACGGGCAACCCCGGAGGCAAGAAGTACATCGACATCGTCCGCACCGTCGACGACATCACCTTCCGGCTCAAGGCCCGGCTCATCGGCACCATCGGCAACCTCCGGATCAGCCGCTCCGGCCTGCGCGGACTCGTCGCCGAGATGGAGACCGTCCTCGAACCCCTGCGCAGGGCCGAGGTCATCGAGGAGTACGAGATCGTCGTCCCCATCCTCGCCCTGCTCGACAAGCCGCAGCGCACCCCTCTCGAGGACGAGCTCGTCCAGGACGCCCAGACCGAGCGCGCCGCCGAGGCCATGGTGCGGGTCGACTACGCGGGAGCGATCCACCGCATCAACATCACGCTCAAGTTCGACTGATCCGACCAAGGAGCCGTCCCCATGTCCGACTGGAACACCCGGCTGGAAGTGAAACTCGCCGGCCGGACGATCTCGCCGATCACCAACTTCTCCCCGTCGTTCAACGTGCCCCACACGGTGATCCACAGCCTGGAGGCGGACGGCGTCGGCTATGTGCGCCAGCCCTTCACCTTCACCTTCACGCTCACCATCCCCGCCATCGCCTCGGCGGTCGCCGACCTCACCGAACTCGCGGTCAACGGAGGCGAGTTCGCCATCGCCGTGGCGGAGAAGAAGGGGAACGACTGGGCGTTCTCCTCGCTCAAGTTCAGCCGCTGCGTGGTCAGCGCCGCCCAGCCCAGCAACATCACCGTCGACGGCGTCCCCCAGGCCACCTTCACCTGCATGGCCCTCAACGTCGGTGTGGAGGACTGACCATGACGCCCGATGACGATCACACCCTGCCGTCCGCCGCCGGTGACCGGGTCGAGCGCACCGGAATCGCCCTCGTCCACGAGGGCGAGTACATCGTGCCCGCCCCCGGCAGCGAGGCGGTGGTGTCCCACCGGAGCGACGCCGGCCAGGTCGTGCACTACCACTTCCCCGTGGAGGTGGAGGTGGTCGGCGCCCTCCAGGAGCACCACGTCCGGCGGATCGCCGCGCACGTCTTCGAGGAACTCGACCGTGAACTCGGCAGCCGGGGGTAGCCGGTGGCGGACAAGGTGCTCGTCGGCACGATCCCCCTGCTGTACGTGCAGAGCATCACCATGACCGAGGGGTACCGGGTCGAACGGATCCTGGGCAGCAGGTTCTCCCAGGCGACCCAGCCGTCGACGAAGACCCTGACCGTCGAGGCGGTGCTGCTCGGCCCGGACCGGTTCGCGACGAAGAAGGCCCTGGAGGTGCTGGCGCTCACCTCGCGGGCGCTGCTCTCCGCCGCGGGCCCGGCCCTCGCCGCCACCGGCATCCCCGTCGTCTGCGGGCTCACGCTCAGCCTCGACATGCAGATCACCGACCTGCGCTTCGCGCAGAGCGTGCAGAAACGGGACGCCTTCGACCTGTCCATGACCCTTCAGTACGTGCCCCGCTCCAGCCGGAGCGCGCTGGCCGGCGAGATCGCCGACATGGCGCTCGCCGCCGGGAGTGCCGGCGTCCCCTCCGTACCCGCCCCCGGAGCGGTACCCCGCTCACCCGGCCCGCCGCTCTTCTGAGCCCGGGCACCCGGACTTGCCCGGCCACCACCCGCATAAGCCCGCCACCCGGATGCCCCCCCGCCACCCGGATGAGCCCAAGCACCCCGGAAACACCGTCCCACCCCGTCCCGAGAGGATGCCCGATGCAGGCGAGTCTGCCCGTCGACGCCGACGAAGGCTTTCCGCAGTCCTTCCGGCTGCGCTTCGGCGAGCACGTCTACCGGATCGAGCTGTACGTCAACGCGGCCGAGGAGACGGTCGAGGAGACGGCGGCCGCGGACGGCGTCCTCGACCTGCTCGGCGGCGGACCGTTCCTCGTGGTCGCCGTGGCCCGCGAGGAACCCGGCGGACTCGTCCCGCTGCTGCGCCGCAAGGCCGTCCGCGACCTGGCCTGCCCGGCCGGCGAGCTCCGGCTCGTGTTCCGAGAGGCGCTTGTCGACGTCCGCAACCTCAACGGCACCGGCAGCTACGGCTCGAAGGTCCTCGCGGGGGTGTCCGCCCCATGAGCTTCGCCATCCGCTACAGCCTCACCCTCGCCGAGGAGGAGGCCGCCGACGGGCCCGCGGGCCTCCTCGGCACGGTCGCCGAAGCGGCGGGTCCCCTCTCGGCACTCGCCGGTCTCACCACCCTGCCGCTGAACGTCTCCAACGACGTCTTCGGCGGCTCCCTCGTCCTCGACGCCGACATCACCGTCACCATGGGCGAGGGGGCCGTCGCGAGCACCTTCGAGGCCGTCCTGGTCAACCTGCCCGCCGAGGCGGTCAGAACGCTGCGCACCGCCCTGGCCCGCCGGCCGCTCTCGGCCACCGTCCGACTCGGCTACTTCGACGACCGGAGCGTCGGCCGTCACCCCGTCATGGTCGGCCGCGTCGTCAAACTCGCCTCCTGGGTCGCCGAGGACGGCCTCAGCAGGGTCCGGCTCACCGGCCAGGACGCCGGCGGCTACGCCCTGCGCATGACCCCCGCGGGCGAGCATCGCGCCGAGGCCACCGACGCACTGGACTTCGCCGAAAAGGTCGTGAACGCCGCCGGGCTCACCGTCGCCGAGGGCTCCGCGCTGGCCACGGAGCTCAACGACCACACCGTGCGCAACCCCACCGCCCTCGACGCGCTGCGCGAGCTCGCCCACACCGCCCGCGCCCCTGTCGTCATCCGCGACCGCCGCGTCCTCATCGGCCCCGCCGTCGGCACCGACGACCCCGCCCCGGTCGCCTTCGACCCGGACGTCAACCTCGTCGCGTACGGCGACACGCAGGGCGAGGAGACCCTCGTGGTGGCACCCGGGGAGGAGCGCCCCCCGACCCGCAACTCGATGAACCTGACCGTCCTCGGCCACCCCGATCTGCGGGTCGGCCAGGTCGCCACGCTCCGCCGCATCCAGGACGCCCCCGCCGGACCGCTGCGCGTCAACCGGCTCGTGCACCGCTTCGGCGTCCGCACCGGGTACGTGTGCGAGGTCCAGCTCGTCGCCGCGGCCGCCGGGGAGTTCGTCGAGGCCGTCGACGGGGTCCGGGCCGTCACCGACCGGCTCGACGCCGGCGCCGAGCGCGCCCTGCTCGCCCGCCCCTCCGTCGACGTCGGCGAGGTCAGCGCCTACCGGGCCACGGGCCACCAGGTCTCGCTCCGCTACGGGCAGTCCCCGCCGCCCTCCATGAGCCTGCCCAGTGTCACCGGCCCCGTCGGCGAGGACGTCCTGCTCGACAAACCCGTCGCCGCGCCCTTCGCGTTCGGACCGTGCGGGCTCATGACCCCCGTCTACCCCGGCATGCGGGCCCTGCTCGCCCACAACCGCAACCTCGTCAACGACGCCGCCGTCGTCGGCTGGCTCTGGCCGCGCACCCCCGGCGCCCGGGCGCCCGCCCCCGAACCCGGCGACTACTGGCTCGCCCTGCCCACCGGCACCGGCTCCGACGGGCAGCCCACCGGCCCCGGCGTCAACGACCTCACCGACGCCAAGGGCGGCCGGGTCATCCAGGCCCGCGGCCTGCACATCCTCGTCGGCACACCGAAGCTCCCACAGGTCGGCACCCGGCCCACCCCGCCCGACGACGACTCGGTCACCATCGAGCACCACACCGGCACCACCATCGAGATCGACCCCGAGGGTGCCGTCACCGTCCGCACGAAGGGAAGCGGGATCAAGCTGACCAACGGGACCGTGAGCCTGTCCCTCGACGGCGCCTCGGTACAGGTGACGTGATGGCCGAAGTCCTCACCACCGCCTCCGTCCTGAAGTGCGCCCACGGTGCCACCCTCCTCACCACCGCCTCGCAGAGCACGCTCACCGTCGACGGCGCCCCCGCCCTGCTCGTCACCGACCTGCTCGCCGCTACCGTCCCCGCCTGTCCCAACACCGACGTCAGCAAGGGGCAGGCGCCCTGCGTCAAGGTCACCGCGGTCAGCGTCGGAGCCAGCCGCCTGCTTCAGGTCAGCGGCACAGCCGTCGCCCTCGCCACCGCGAAGGGCGCCACCCAGGCCGTCCCCGTCCTCCCCTTCGCCTGGCAGGTCGAGGACCCGGGCCAGACCCTGCTCCGTACGGACTGAGGAGCCGCCCGCCCATGCCCAGCCCCGCACCGCTCGAACCCCTCGGCCACAGCCTGCTCCTCGACGACGGTGACCTCGTCGTCCGCGGCGGCGGGCTCGCCGAGGTCCGCGGCCTCGCCAACCTCGTCCAGGCACTGACCCTGCGCCTGCTCACCCCGTACGGCAGCGACCGCTGCGACCACCGCTACGGACTCAGCGCCGGGGCCGCCTTCACCCACCCCGGCGGCAGCCGCGTCCTCAAGGACCTGCTGCGCCTGGAGATCGTCCGCACCCTGGCCGCCGACCCACGGGTGCGAGAGGTCGCCGAGGTCACGTTCACCGAGGACCCCGCCGTCCGGGTCCTGACCGTCCGGGTCCTCGTCGAGGCCCTCGACGGCCGGACCACCGCCCTGACCGCCGAAGTGGAGGTGTGAACCATGGCGTACGGCGTGACCCCCGACGGCTTCGTCCTCAAGGGCCTCGACGTGATCCTCGCCGAGAGCAAGGCCCGCACGAGGGCCGCCCTCGGTGCCGATGTCGACCTGTCGCCCACCAGCCCCCTCGGCAAGATCCTGGAAGTGGTCGCCCAGGAGGACGCCGAACTGTGGAAGCGGATGGAGGCCCTCTACTACGGGCAGTTCACCGCCACCGCCGACGGCGCCGCACTCGAACTCCTCGGCGACGACGCGGGACTCGCCCGCCACGCCGCCCGCCGGGCCGGAACCGTCTCGCTCACCCTGACCGGCGGCGTCCCCGGCCGGACCTACGTGGTGCCCGAGGCGACCGTCCTGCTCGGCGACGGCGACCCCGCCCGGGCCTTCGCCACCACCGCCCCCGTCGAACTGACCGCCACCGCCCCCGCCCAGACCGTACGGGTCCTCGCCGTCGACCCCGGGGAGGCACCGGCCGCCGCCGGAACCGTCGACGACGTGCACCCGGCGCACCGCGCCCAGTACCTCGCCGACTGGCCGCCCGCCGCCCTCGTCGTCACCAACCCGGCACCCTTCGGCGAGCTGATCCCCGAGGACGACGACGCCTACCGGGCCAGGATCATCGCCCTCCCGCGTGCCCTGTGGACCGTGGAGAGCGTCCGCCAGGCCGCCCTGGGCGTGCCCGACGTCCTCGACGCCCGGGTCACCGACCCGCTCGGCGGCATCGACGTCTCCCAGGCCTACTTCGGCGGCTTCGACTTCGGCGGCCGCACCTTCAGCGACGAACGCCGGGTCGGTGAGCCCTACTTCGCCGAGGTCGCCGTCGCCCACCGGGGCCTGCGCCCCTGGCGCACCCTGCCCGCCCCCGGCTCCGTGACCGGCGTGTACGAGCTCGTCGAGGCGGCCGTGGACCGCGTCCGCCCCATCGGCGTCCACGTCAACATCCTGGAGGCGGACCACATCGACGTCGCCGTCCGCGCCGAGATCGTCCTCGCCGCCGGTTTCGACGGCCCCACCGTCATCGCCCGCATCCGGGCCCGCCTCACCGCCGACATCGGCCGCCTCCGGCTCGGCGACGACGTCCTCTACGCCCGCGTGATGTGCGCCCTCGCCGACCAGCCGGGCGTCGACGACGTCCGCAGGCTCCATCTGCGGCGCTGCCCGCCCGCCTTCGGCCGCTTCGGCTTCGGCGGCGTCGCCTACCAGCTCGGCACCGTCGAGGCCGCCGTCGGCGAGTCCCTCGCCATGGGCCCCACCGAAATGGCCGTCTTCGCCGCCGACGCCGCCCTCAGCAGCATCGAGGTGGTCGGCCGATGAGCACCCGCACCGCCCAGGCCACCCCTGCAGCCCGGGCCGTCGCGCCCGACCCGCCCCGGCTCGCCGCCGCCGACATGGCCGCGCGGCTCACCGCGCCCTTCGCCCGCGGCGCCGACCGGCTTCCTCTCGTGGTGCGGGGCACGGCCGTCGCCCCGTACGACTTCCAGCTGCACACCGTCCGGTTCGGCGTCACCCCCCGGCCGCTGTACATCCTCCAGGCCCGCAAGGACGTCCCTGCCGGCACCACCGTCACCTTCGGCGTACGGGGCGGCCCCGTGCTCTCGCTGCCGCTGCCCGACGGGCTCACCGCGGGCACCTCCGTCCCGTTGCCCGACGGCACCGGCATCCTCACGGGCATCCAGTCCGCACTCGCCGGCGGTCAGGAGGAGTGGTGGCGGCTCACCGCCCTTCTCGGCACCATGGGCCGGCTGCTGTGGGCCGTCGGCTGGGAACGCGACCACCTGCGCCGACAGCTCGCCCGCACCGCCGCCCAGCGATCCCTCGCCCACGCCTACGGAGCCCACCTCGACCGCAACGGCGCCGGCCTCGGCGTCGTTCGTGCCCCCGGCGAGACAGACGAGGCCTACCGCCGCCGCCTGACCGTCGCCCGCCGCTGGACCCTGCCCACCCCCGCCGGTCTCACCGCCGCCCTCAACGACGCGGTCGGCCCCATCGACGGCGTCGCCGACCCCCTCGTCCTCGACGACACCGACGCCGAACTCCGCCGCGGCCTGCTGCCGCTGCGGGTCGCCCCCCTCGACCTGCCGCCCGGCCAGAGCATCGACCTGCTCGGCACCCTCGGCACCGGCCTGCGCAGGCCTCCCGTCGAGGAGGTCTTCCATCCCGGCTTCCTGGTCGCCCTGTCCCCCCACGCCGCCGACTCCCGCCCCCTCCCCGGCACCCCCGACCCCTCCTCGTCCAGCCCGTCGTCGCCGCCGCCATCGCCCGGCTCAACCTCTTCGTCTCGAAGTCCGTCGTGCACGCCGGATACGACCCGAGCGCCGCGGACGCCCGCGCCACGGGCCGTGCCATCCTCCTCAGCCACGACACCGTCCCCAGCGCACGGATCGCGGCCCTCGCCCACTGGTGCGGCTTCGACCTGGTCACCCACCGCACGGACGGACTCGTCCACGCCGAGTGCGCCCCCGGCGAACTGCTCGGCATGGACACCGGGGTCGGCAGCCTCCCCGTCGACGGGACGATCACCCTCGCCGTCCGGCCCCTCGCGCCGCCCCCCGGCTCCCTCGTCCGCTGGTACGTGCTGCGCTGCGGCGCGGGCCGCGGCGAACTCGCCGGACCCACCGAAGGCACCTCCGTCGTCCTCCGCGGCAAGGCCGCCGGCCGGGTCGTCGTCGTCGCCGAACTCCGACTCGCCGACCTCACAGTCTCCGCCACCCGCGAGATCGTCGTGCATCCCGTCACCGTCGCCGACAACACGGCGATCGGCGCCGACGGCACCCTCGACCCGGCCCCGCCGGCGCCCATGCCGCCCGGCGAGGGCCTCCACCCCGCCTTCCTCGTGCGCCACGACGACCCCGCCCACACCGAATACGGAACCGACGCGGAGAACCGTCGGATGCGCAGGGAGGTCGCCGAACACCTCGACGGACTGATCGCCCTCGTGCCTCCGGAGACCACCGGCAAACTGGTCGTCCGCAGAGACCTGAGCGCCACGGCGGGCCAACTCGCCAAGGAGGCACGCGAACTGCGCCTCAGCCACCCGGGCCTGCCCCTGGGAACGCTCGGCGCGCTCGCCCACCGGGCCGGCTTCAGCTACGTCCGCGTCGCCGGGGGAGTCGTGACGGTCGCCCAGGAGCACCAGGACCCGGTCAGGGTCACCGCACCCGGGCTCTTCCGCGACGTCCTGCCGATCGGCACCACCGTGCCCCTCACCGTGACGCCCTCGCCCGCCGAGATCGGCGCGGCCGGAGCGCTCGGCTGGTCCACCGGCGACGGCGCCGCCGCCCTCCTGACCACCGCCCCCGGCACGATGTCCGTACGCGGCGAACACGGCGGCCCCGCCTGGGTCCAGGCCTCCTACCGGATGGGCGACAGATCCGGCGCCTACCAGTTCACGGTCCGGCTCCGCCCCGAACTCGCCGGCCACACCCTGCCGCCCGCCACCCGATCCCTGATCATCCACCTCCTCGACGACCTGCGCCCGCTGGGCGTCGAGGTCGTCACCCGTCACCTGCCCGGAGGGAACCCGTGACCGACATCAGCTTCAGCCCCACCTTCAAACACGTGGCGTGGGTGGACAACCGCGACCGCGTGGCCGCGAGCGGCCAGAACGGCTTCAACGTGCGCTTCGACGCGATCCAGAAGGACCTGGAGAACCTGTCGAAGGTGGTGGGGCAGATCGACACGGGCTTGAAGGCAGTGGGGCAGCGGCCGACGGTGAAGCGGCTGCTGTCGCTGGCGCCGACGTTCTCACCCGTGGAGAACAAGGTGGCCTGGGTGCTCGACGGGGACGGGGTGGCGAGCAGGTCGGGTGCGACCGACACGAGCCTCTCCGGCATCCTGACCGTCGCGCCCCCCGACGGCAGCCAACTGCTCACTCTCCGGGCCACCGGCCAGAACACCGGTAACGGCAGCCTGAACGTGACTCTGTACCGGACCTCGCTCGTCACCATCGGCCGGCCTGAGTCGATCGCGCAGGTGAAATGCTCCGGCGGCGCCTTTGGTGAAGCGCAGCCGGTCCCGCCCGGCAAGGACCGGGTGGACATGGCCCGCTTCAACTACTTCGTCGATGCGAGCCTCGTCGACGCCACCCCCGGCGGCAGCGTCTACATCACCAGCATCCAGCTCTCCTACAACGTCGACTGAACGGAGCTCCCATGCCTGGCAACGACCTCTACATCCCCATCGACGACGCGGCCGACGACGGCACGCTGCGGCCGTACCCCACCGACCGGGCCACGAAGTCCTGGGAGAACGCCAACATCCGGATCCAGCCCGAGGGAGGGGCCCCGGGCACGTCGGCACACGCCGGCAAGAAGAACACCGTCATCGTGCGCGTGAAGAACAAGGGACCCGTGCCGATGACGAACGTCCAGGCGCAAGCGTGGGTGTTCGACCCGGGCTTCGGCGACATGACCAAGGAGCGCGCGCTCGACTGGTTCGGAAACGCCGGCAGCGCGCAGACGATCGACCCGGGCCAGATGGGCACGTTCCGCATGACACCTTGGGATGCCCCGAGCCTCGGCGACGGTGTGACCGAGAAGCACTACTGCCTTCGGGCCAACACCTACCAGGTGAACGGTGAGGGCGCGGAGGTGACGAGGACCGTGGGCACCCTGAACCCCGATGCCGACGCGCATCAAGGCCATTGCAACATCACTCTGGTGAAGGTCCAGCAGAGTCAGGGCACGAACCAGAAGGTACCCACGACGACCTTCCCGCCCCGGGGCGGGTCGCAGGAGTTCGTCCTCCGTGCCGACCACGTCACGACGAAGCCCGATGTCGGCGAGCTCGAGGTGCTCCGGGCCCATGGGGGCATCGTGCCGAGCGGCCACGGGTCTTCCGTGGGAGGCCTGAGCCTGATGACCTCCCGGGGGCCCGTCCCCCTCACACTCGGCACCGTGGCGCCCGGGTTCGACGTGCGGTCCGAGCTCATCCCCGGATTCGACACGCCCTTCACCTTCGCCGAGGACCGACCCGACAAGATCCCCACCGACATCGTGGTCCGCATCCCCGAGGACGCGCCGCTCGGCAGCCTGCACGTCTTCGACCTCGGCCTCTGGACCGAACGGGGCGACATGATCGGTTCCGGGCTGCGCGTCCTGACGCTGGTCACCGAGTAGCCGCGGCCGCGTCCCCTTGGAGATCCACGTCCACGTGCCGGTGAGGATCACCCTCACCGGCGAGCCCGGCCCCGACGAGCTGGCCGTGCTCACGCGGCGGCTGACCGTGCTCGTCGCCGGGCGGCTCGCGCAGGCCGAGCGGGAGGCCGGGCACGGGCACCGGGCGGCGGTGCGGGCCGACGGGGCCGGGGCACGGGAGGTCCACGAGCCGGGGCGGGACGTGGACGGCGGGTACGCGCTGCCCTCGTACGCCGGCGCCGGGCGCTCCACCAAGGTGCCCGTGCGCGGCAAGGAGCCCTGGACCGTCGTCGGCACCGCGCGGGCGCGGATCGAGGCCGGGTGGTTCCTCCGGTACGTGGAGGAGCTGCTGCGGCAGCCGTTCCCCGAGGCCGTGCTGTACCGCTCGCTCGGCGGCACGGTCCGTGACGTGGACGTCTGGCTGGTGCGGCTCAACAAGGCCTACGTACCGCACACGCTGGGGGAGGAGCTGGTGGTCCGGAGCTCCGCGCGGGAGAAGGGAACGCAGACCGTGCCGGCCTGGGCGGTCGCCGGTTCGGAGGCCGCCCTGAGCCGCCTCACCGCGGCCGACGAGAGCGGGACGATCGCAGCCCGTATCCCGGGCGTGCCCTCGGGGCACGTCGTCTTCACCTCCATGCGGCTGCCGCGCGTCGACATCGGCGACGTCGCCGCGCTCGGCCCCGGCCTCGTGGTCGGCATGACCGTGCGCGAGGCCGGGTTCTGCGTCGACGCGTTCGTGTTCGAGAGGGCCACCGGCATCCCCTGGAGCCGCTACGCCGAGGAGTACGCGCGCGAGACCGTCCTCGTCCGGGTCCAGCCGGCCGTCCTGCGCCCCGCGTCGAACCCGGTGCGCACCCCGGCCGGCATCGACTGCGACGCGCTCTTCCTGCTGCTCGACCGGTACGCGGGCGACCACCCCGCACGCCGTGAACCCGCCGCCCAGCTCTTCGTCTCCGAGGGGGGCCTCTTTCCCGGTGTGCCCGGCGCGGCGCTGCGGCACCTCGAGTGGCCCGCGGAGGAGGGCGAGCGGGTGCTCTACTGCCGGGCCTCGCTCGATCTCGCCCCGGGGACCCTCGACGCCGCGTACTTCCGGCCGACGGCCCGGCGGATGGCCGCCGGCCTCGTGCCGCTGATCGGCGAGGACGGCTTCGCCGCAGCCCTCGGCGTGCTGCTCGACGAGACCGAGCAGCACGCGAGTGGACGGATCGGCAGCCTCTTCGGGTACGTGCTGGAGAGCATCGGACGGCACGGGAAGCTGCCGGAGTTCTTCGCCGCCGCCGACGCCACCCGCCGGTTCGCCCTGCGGGTCCGGCTGCTCCAGCAGTGCGAGAGCGGCCCGTACGCGCAGCACGAGCGGGTCCGCGCCCTGCGTGCCGCCCTCGCCCAGGAGCGCGCGGCCACGACCGCCCACGCCTACACGGTCGGCGGCTCCGGAGAGGGAGCCGTACGGCTCGACCGGCGATCGGACGGGTCCGTGCTCGCCGGAGAGCTCCTCGGGCGCGTCGACTTCCTCCACCGGAAGAGCACCACCGTCACGCGGCCCAAGCCGGGCCGGGCCGAGGCGTGGCGCGCCGAACTCCTCGCCCAGCGCCGGCGGATGGTTGAGGAGATCCTCTCCGGGCGCGATCAGCACGTCTACGGGGAGGAGGAGTTCGCCGCCGAGACCGTCGCGCGGACCGCGCGGGCCGCACGGATCACCGCCGACGACTTCGAGACGGTCGAGGTCGAGTTCGACATCCGACTGCGTGAGGTGCTCGCCGTCCAGGAGCAGGGGCTGCCCTCGTACGCGGTGCGGTTCGAGATCGTCTCGCGCGTCGCGGGCCGCGGCGAGCAGTGGGAGTGCGTCGCGGGACCCGTGCTCGAACCGGTCGGCGAGTTCGAGGCCCGGCTCGTCCAGTGGCGGCTCGGCCGGGCCGGGGAGGCCTACCGGATCGCCGCCTTCGCCGCGCTCGCCATCGGCGGCCTCGCCCTCGCCTGGGAGGCGGGCGTCGTCGCCTCCCTCATCCGGCTGGGCGGCGGACTGCGCGCGGTGGGCCTCGGCATCGGGGCCTCGGAGGGCATCCACCTGGTCAAGGTCCTTCTCCACGAGGAGGAGGTCACCGTCGGCGGCTTCGTCATGGCCGCCGTCGACGGCTATCTCGGTGCCGTCGGCTACAAGATCGGCAGCGGACTCGGCACCTTGCTCGGAGACCGCATCGGCACCGCCTCCCTGCGCGCCCGGATCGCCTCCTGGATCGCGGGCAGACTCGTCACCGGCGCGGTGGGCGGCTCCGCCGCGGCGGCCCTGGCGGTCTTCGCCTACGACGTCGTCGACGCACGGTGGTCGGACATCGACACGTACGTGCAGAGGATGAAGTTCGGCGCGGCCCTCGGAATCGTCGGCGCCTTCACCGTGGACCCGCTCCTGCACGGACTCCTCACCCGGGCCGGGCCGACCCTGGTCAAGGCCGCCCTGCTCACCCGCCTCCTCAGCGGCGAGGGCGTCACGGCCGAACGCTGGGCCGAAGCCATGGCCCTGACCCGGCGACGGATGCAACAGACCCTGGCCCAGAGCCTGCCGGAGGCGGAGGCGAGGGCCTGGACCCGAGCGCTCGGCGAACGCGTCGACGAGGCGGCGGAAGGGCTCGCCCACGCGCAGGCACGCCCGAGGGGCACCGCCTCGCGCGTCCCCGCGCGCATCGAGCAGGGGCACGAGGCACCCACGCCCGCACCCGTGCCGATCACAGCCGCCGAGGCCGCCCACGCGGTCCCGGCGGCGGCGCGGCCCGGTCCGGCCTCCGTGTGGCCGAGCTGGGCACAGCTGAAACAGGCCTCGCTCACCGACCGGGAAGCGGCCCTGGACCGGCAGTGGTACGAGACGGCGCGCCCCGAAGTGCTGCGCGCCCACGCGGCCCACGACCCCGTGGCCAAGGAGTTCCTGGACGAGCAGGGGCGCGTCCCCAAGCGCCCCTACCAGCCCGAGCGCCCCACCGACCCCGCCGTACAGCAGCAGCTGCGCCAGGACCTGGTGGCGGCGCGCGCCGCCGTCGAGGCCGAGCGGCGGCGGCTGGAGGCGGAGGGGCTGCGCAAACCGTCCACCCGTGAGCACGCGGGATACGAGAAGCGCACCACCCGGGCCGGAGTGCAGTGGGTGGAGCCGACCGCGAAGGCCGCCGCCGGGTACCAGGGCACCGTGGCCGTCGCCCGCTCCGACATCCCCGCCCTCGCCGGGGAGCTGTTCACCGGCGGCTCACCCCGCGCCCTCGGCTCGTACGACCCCGCCCACGCCATCCGGCCGCCGGACGACGTGGTCGTCCCGCAGGCCCACGGGCATGCCGAGCAGGATCTCGGCCAGCAGCTCGACGCTCGTCTGGCCCGGCTGACCGAGGCCGAACGGGCCGCCGCGCGCGGCCGTACCGTCTACATCAGGGTCGACCAGGAGGTCTGCTCCATCTGCGCCTCCGCACTCGGCGCCGGGCAGCGCGCAGGGGTGCTCTCCCGGCTCAGCGCCCGCCACCCCGACATCGTCTTCGAGGTCACCGCCGACGACGTCAGCACGGTCTACCTGATCGTCGGCGGAAGGAGGGTGCGGTGAACACCGGCCGTCCCGAGCGCTGCTTCCACCCGCCCGAGCTGCCCGCCCGGCCCGAGGGGATCGCCCCGGAGAACGCCCGGCTCCTGGAGGCCGCCGTCCGCCAGGCCGTCACGGACGCGGTGCGTGCGGCGGGCGGCCGGTTCGCGGGAACGCCCCCGCCGGCGGCGCACGACGAGGCCCGCCGGGAGGGGGCGGAGCCCTCCGAGGACGGCTACCGGGTGCCGAGCTACGACTCCGGTGGCCGCCCGGTCACCGTGCGGCTGCATCGCGACCGCGGCGGCGCCCCGCCCGTCGGACGACCTGCGGGCGGCCTCGGCCTCGGGGCGGGCGCCGGTACGGGCGGGCGCAATCTGGGCGGCGGCGCCCGCACCACGCCGGAGCTCCGCCGCTCCGCCGCACCGCCCGCGAGCGAACGGCCCTGGACGCCCGAACGGCTCGCGGCCCTCCGGAGCCGCATGGGCCACGAGTACCGGCACGCGCTGCTCGGCCGGATCTCCGTCGACGACGTCGTGGTCGGGTCCGTCAGCGTCCGGCTGGTCCCCGCGCTCGGCGGCACCGACCACGACCGGACGATCGCCGTGCGACTCGGCGCCGGGGCCTTCTACCTCGATCCGATCGCCCGCGAACGGGTCGGCCTGGTCGCCGCGGCGGTACCCGGCGCGGGCTATGCCGTGCACCGCGTCGCCGCGGACGGCCGCCGCCACGACACCGGGCTCCGCGTCATCACCAGGGACGCCGCATCCGTACCGGCCGGCGTCCTCGCGTACACCGGCGACTTCACCACCCTCCGCGAGATCACGATCGTCGGCCGCAGACCGGGCGACTTCCGGGCCGTCGCCGCCCTGATCGCCGCCGATCTCGAACGCGGCCTGTCCGGCGCGCCTGGCTCGGTCGTGACGGCGACGATGAAGGCCCGTCTCAAGGGCCTGGACCACGACGAACTCATGGCCTGCTTCGAGGAGTTGCGCAGACTCGGCAAGCTGGGCGAGACCCTCGCCCTGGTCCGTGTGCGGGCGGTTCGGGCCTTCCTGCACGAGCGGCAGGTGCCCTGGACGTACATCTTCGCCAACTGGGAGCCCGACGCGGCCGACGGGGCGCAGGTGCTCGCCGGGATCCTCTGGGGAGTGGGCGAGTTCGAGTACCAGGCGCTGGAACTCCTCGGCATCCTCGCCGGCTCGCCGTTCTCGGAGCGTCTCGCCCAGGAAGGACACCAGCTGTGGACCGCACTCGTCGCCAGCGTCCAGCATCCGCTGGTCACCGCCGAGCAGGGCTTGCGCCAGCTGGGTGACGCCTTCGTGGAGAAGCTGGAGCAGCTGGAGTTCTTCGACGCGGGACGCATCATCGGTCAGGTGCTGATGGCCCTGCTCGCCCTGCCCGAGCTGATCAGGTCCCTGCCCAGGATCGGCAAGGGCGCCGTCCGTGCGGTGGTCGCCTTCAACCGGATCGGCGTGGCGGTCCTCGACCGGATCGGGCTGCGGCTGATGGACGTGATCCGCTTCCTTCTCTCCGAGCGGCCGACACTGGTCACGCCGGACGGGGTCCTGCTCAGCCTGGGCGCGGGCGACGACATCCTCGCCGCCGGGGCCAAGGTCAAGGGCACCTGGGTGTTCTCCGCCACCGAGGTCCGCGAGGTGTTGGAGAGCGAACGCCTGTTCACCCCGGCGGAGATCGAGGAGCTGGCCGGGATGCTCGACGAGGTGAAGCGGAAGGCGCCCCCTCACGAGCCTCCGACCGCACCGCCGGTGGGCGCGGGAGGCGCGGGCGCCGTCGTGCTGAGCGTGGAGGCGCTGGAGGACCTCGTGGCCCAGGCGGTCGCCGAGCTCGGCACCGTACCCGGCAGCGCCGAGCTCTCGAACGCCGTGCGCGGCACGAAGCTGCACTCCGCCTTCGCCCGCCTGGTCCGGGTGCGATTCCCCGCCGGCGGCCTGACCGTCGTCAGCGAGACCTCGCTGCGCGCCTTCGCCAGGCTCCCTGCCGAGATCCTCGACATGCAGATCGAGACCTATGTGAAGCACACTCCGGGGGTGGCCGAGCTGGAACGGCAGCTCAAGCCCCTGTTCACCAACGACGGCGTACCCCGGCTGATCGGCGACCTGAAGCCCGACCTCGTCGTCCGGGCCCCCGGCCGGCTCGTGGTCTTCGACCTGGCCAGCGTCGAACGCGCCCATCACATGGCGAAGAACATGCTGTACATGATCCTCCTCCGCGAGGCCGGCGAGGTGGTCTTCGTGGGGGAGACGTACTGGCGACACTTCGGCAAGACCGCCGCCGAGATCGAGGCCATGTACCCCAGGGAGTTCCGCGCGGCCCGGATCCAGCGCGAGGCGGCGCGCGAGCTCAGGGAGCGCCGGAGAGCCGGCCGGACGCCCTGACCCCCGGCCGGACGCCCTGACCCCCGGCCGGACGCCCTGACCCCCGGCCGTCCGGACGGATCGCCCGTCACGCCCAGTTCGTGAGCGCGGTCTTCGGATCGCACCAAGGCCAACCGCACTGTTAGCGTTGGTGCTTGACCGAGGGGGGCGGAGACAGCATGACATCGACCATGTTTCGCATCGGTGGGGGTCTAGGGGTTCAGCGGCTCGGGTTCGGAGCCATGCGGTTGCCGACGGATCAGGGTCCCGCTCGCGAGGCTTCTCTCGCGGTCGCCCGGCGAGCCGTCGAACTGGGTGTCACGCTGATCGACACAGCCCACATGTATGGCTGGGGAGCCAATGAGGAGCTCCTCGCCGAGGCCTTGTACCCCTACGCGGAGGGGCTGCTCATCACCACCAAGGTCGGTGTCGCACGGTCGGCCTCCTCGGCCGGATGGAAGCTCGACGCACGGCCGGACGTCCTGCGCGGTCAGGTCGAACACGCCCTCCGTCGGCTGCGCGTCGAGCGGATCGAGCTGCTCCAACTGCACCGCATCGATCCGGAGGTGCCCCTGGAAGATCAGCTCGGGGCGCTGCGGGAACTCCAGACCGAGGGCAAGGTCGGACGGATCGGACTGTCCGAGGTCACCGTCACGGAACTGAACCAGGCGCGGGAGATCATCGACGTCGCGAGCGTGCAGAACAGGTACAGCCTGCTCGACCGTGAGCATGAGCCGGTGCTCACCGCGTGCGAAGCGGCGGGGATCGCGTTTCTGCCGTGGCGGCCGGTCGCCGCAGCGGCGCAGGACGCATCGGCCGAGATAGCCGCCGTGGCGGCCGAACTCGATGCCACGCCGGCACAGGTCTCGCTCGCATGGCTCCTTCACCGCTCTCCGGTCGTTCTCCCGATTCCGGGCACCGCGCGAATCGCCCACCTGGAGGAGAATCTCGGTGCGCGGCATCTCCACCTGGGCCAGGACCGCCTCGACCGCCTCGACCGCTTGGCCGAGTAGCTCCTCACAAGGCTCCACTCCGACCGCGCACCGACGAATGTCCCCCAGTGCGTCGGTGACTTCGAGACGTGCCGCCGCTTCGACGTCTGATCGTGAGGTGCTCACACGGGCCGGTAGTGCTCGCCGAAGAGCCGTGCGACGAGTTCGCCTCGGCTGGAGACCTCTGCCTTGCCGAAGACGGCCTTGAGATGGTCGCGCACGGTGTGCGGGGAGATGAACAGTGTCGCCGCGATCTCGGTGGTGGGCAGCCCGCGCGTGATGAGCTGGGTGATCTCCAGCTCGCGCGGTGTCAGGCCGTACGCCTCGGCGATGAGGACCGCCCGGTCGGTGGCGGCCGCCGCCTCGATGACGAGTGCCACGGGACCGGGTTGCCCAGCGGGTCCGCTGAGACAGGAGGCGTGGCAGGTCAACCAGCGGCCGTCGACGGTCCGGATGCGCACCCTCGCACCGCCAGCCCGGTCGCGGCCCCGGGCTATCGCCCGGGCCTGCAGCGCAGTGGCGACCGCCCAGATCGGCAGCCTCAGGCCCAACTGTGAGGGGACGGAAGGACCTTCAGGGAGCTGAGAGAGGTGCTGCCGCGCCTCCTCGTTGATCGACGTCGGCTCGCCGGAAGGATCGAAGAGCACCAGTCCGGGCGCGGGTGCGTCAGTTCCTCCGCCGGGGGAGGAGGCGGACGGGCGGGCCAGCCGGCGGATCCGCGAGGCCAGCGGACCGGACAGACCGGCGAGCAGCGTGGTCTCGGCCGGGCCGAACGGGGCGCCACCGCTCATACGGAACAGACTCACCACGGCCCATGGCCGGACGCCGATCCGCAGTACGGCCCGTAGCTCGTCGTCCACGCCCTGGATCCCGAGGAGCCGGCGGAAGCGCGCGCTGCGCGCGGGCAGGTCGCCGGTGGCCGCGCGCAGACCGGCCACCGGGACGGCGGCGCGGGCAAGGTCCCGGAACGGGAGGACGTTCTCCTCCAGAAGTTCGCTTTCCCAGTACTCGGCACAGCCCTCGCCGGAGCCGAGGTTCTCCACCAGCATCGGCGCGGTGATGAGACCGGTTTCCGGGTCGGTGGCCGCCCATACGGCCGAGTCGAACGGGACGAGCCGTCGCAGCTTGGCGGACGTCCGGCTGAAGAGTTCGCGTGTGTCGGCGACCCGATCCGTACCCGACAGCACCGTGGCGTGACCTGACAGCGCCTCGGCGTGACGGCGGGCATCGGACATGGAGATCCCTCCCGTGGTCTGGATGCAGGCCAGCATGCCCGCCCTCCGCTCCTGCACCAACCCCCCGTCTGAGGGGGCTATTTCCGGCCGGCCACCCCTCGCGGGGGATGGGCCTCGGCACTGGAGGCGGCGAGTCTCGATGAGGCCGCAGCTCCCTCTCGGCAGCGGCCCGGAACGTGAAGGGAAGAACGAAGACCATGGACATCGCAATCGTCGGAGCGGGTGCTGCCGCGGCCGGTCTGCTGGACAGCCTTGCGGCCACCGCCGACAGCCCTGGCGCCATCACGGTGTTCGAGCCGTCCCCGCATCTTTGGCGTGGCCGCCCGTACGGCCCTGACCTGGACACGGTGCTGGTCAACGCACCACCGGCCATCATGTCGATCCGCCACCTGGACTTCGGGCACTACGCGGCTTGGCTGGGCACGCGTGGCCCGGCTCACCTCGACGAACGGCTGGGCCTGCCGCTGGTTCCGCGCGCCCTCTACGGCGAGTACCTGGCACACGCCGCGGAGACGGCGTTGGACACCCTGCGTGAAGTCGGCTGGCGGGTACGGGTCGTCCCCGCCCGCGTCATTGCGGCAGCCCGGTCTCGGGCCGACTGGTCGCTCCGCACCGAGGACGGACGTGGGCACGAGGCCGACCACGTGGCCTTGTGTGTGGGCGGGGGGACGCCGCGGGACCACTACGGTCTCGGCGGCTCCTCCGGTTTCGTGGAGGATCCGTACCCGCTGGCACGCACACTCGACCGGGTCGCGGCCGGCAGCGACGTCGCGGTCATCGGGAGCGGTCTGACCGCGGTCGACGTGGCCGTGTCGCTCGCCGCGCGCGGGCACACCGGGCCGATCACGCTGCTGTCCCGCAGCGGTGTGCTGCCCCACGTCTGGCAGCGCCCGGTCGAGCACAGGCCGCAGCATGTGACCGCCGAGCGGGTGGCGGCGCTGCACCGGCAGCACGGTGCCGTCACTCTCCAGGACCTCATCGGGCTGCTGCGAGCGGAACTGGGCGAGGCCGGAGAGGACTTCGAAGGCTTCGTGGCCGACCTGCTGGCGACCACGACCGAAGATCCGGTCCGGCGCTTGCGGGCGCAACTGGACGCTGTCGACGACTCCAGGATCGGCCGCCGGGTCCTCCAGGAGACAGCACACAGCCTTGGACCGTACGCGTGGCGGCTGCTGCCCGAGCCCGACCGCGTGCGGCTGCAGCGGCACTTCCGCATGGCGACGAGCGTGGCCTCACCGATGGTCCCGGTGAACGCCTCCACCATGATCCGGCTGTTGGACTCCGGGCAACTCACCGTCGCCGCGGGCGTCCGCAAGATCGAGGCGGCGGAAGGTGTGATCCGGGTACGCCGCGACGACGGCGAAGGCACCTTCGACGCCGTCATCAACGCCGTGAACCCGCCACCGCGGGCGATCCCTCGGGGGGCCGGGCAGTTGGTCACGACCTTGCTGGCCGACGGCTCCGCCGAGCTGCACCCGAACGGCGGGCTGGTTCCGGCTGACCCGCGCCTGCACGTGGTGGGAGACCTCGCCGGGGGTGGTCCGTTCATTACGTCAAGCATTGCGGGCATAGCAGCCCAAGCGGCACGGGCCGCGCAGGCGATCGTCGCGGCCGGCGACGGAGGAGCCACGTCCTGACCGATCACGGAATGCGCGGGTCGAACGGGCTTCCCGCCGGGGTGGTCCTTCCGTCGTACGTGCATGAAGGCAGGGCGTGTCGGTGGCTCGGGGACGCGAATCCGACCAAGGAATGTCGGAGGCCCTCGGTGTATGACGCGTAGTCGCCGCCTGCGAGCTGCTCAAGTCGCTCGGCGGCGGCCATGGAGCCGGAGCTGTCGCTGCGTACGGAGTGGTGAAAGGTGAGGGCGAGGACGGCAGCCCTCGAGGTACACGCTCGCACCGCAACCGCATGGCTCCCAGCTGATCAGCTTCTCGATGAACCCGAAGGCACACGGCAAAAGCGTAGGTGACTGCTTCGCCCTGAACGTGCGGGCCGCCCAGTAGCGACTCCTCACAGAAGTACGGGGCTTGACCTGGTCAAGGGGCAGTGTCGTGCACGAGGCTGTCGGGTAGCGGGACACGATCAGCTGCGTCATCGCACGCGATAACTCCGGCGACGTCGGCGATCACCTCCGGGATACTGATCGCCCATGGATGAGGTCAAAGTCGTCGTCGCCCATTCCGAGCGCGCGACCCTGCGCGTCGGCGACGTGTTTCTGAAGGTGGACGCCGACCAGGCGCGTATCGACGCCGAGGTCGAGGCGATGTCCCTCGCGCCGGTCCCGACCCCGGAGGTCCTGTGGCGCAAGCCGCCCGTGCTCGCGATCGCTGCGCTCCGGGGGACGACGCTCGGGCGCCTCGGCGGGCCGTCGACCGGGTCGTCGGCGGCCTGGGCCGCGGCGGGTGCCGCCATCCGGAAGCTGCACGACGCGCCGCTGCCGCCCCGGCCCGGCCGGGCCGGCCGGAGCATCGTCGCACTGGCGGCGGAACTCGACGACGAGTGCGAGTTGCTCGTGACGAACGGCCTCCTGCCCGCTGGCCTGGTCAGCCGTAACCGCCGGGTCGCCGAGGCCGCGCTCCGGCCGTGGACCCCGGCGTTCACGCACGGCGACCTGCAGATCGCGCACGTCTTCGTCGACGGCGACGAGGTGACAGGCATCATCGACTGGTCAGAGGCGGGCCAGGGCGATGCTCTGTACGACCTCGCCACCTTCACGCTCGGACACGAGGAACACCTCGACGACGTCCTCGCCGGCTACGGCACCGACATCGACCTCGATGTGATCCACGCGTGGTGGTCGTTGCGAAGCCTGCTGGCAGTTCGCTGGCTGACCGAGCACGGCTTCGACCCGTTCGCACCGGGCTGTGAGGTCGACGTGCTGAGATCCCGGGTGTGAGGCTGCGCGGGTACCACTGCTCTCCGTATGCTCGAGGGCCGCAACGTGGTGGGGAGCGCTGCTTCAGTCGGCTCAAGCAAGTCCGTTCGGTCGCAACGCGGTTCGACAGGTCGCCGGCCGCTACTGGGCCGGGCTGCACCTCGCCTCGCCCGTTCTGTGGCTGCGCAACCCTGCCGCGTGAACGCTTGCGGGGCAGGGGGCGAAGGAGACGTTCTCAATTGCGGTGCAGGGGCCACGCCTGCCGGACTCTGTCCAGTCGGGCGCGATGGTCTTCGAGCCAGCCGTCAGCCAACTCAATGGTGACCTTGACGGTCGCCAGGGACATCGAGCGGTCGGCAACCGAAACCGTGGCACGTTCGAGACCCTCCTCGAGGTCAACGTGGAGTTCGGTTGCTCTCTTGTTCTCCCTCCAGGCGATGTTTTCCCCACCGGCCAGAGTGCTGAGAGCCGTCTCCCACTCCATGAGGTCCAGAGGGAAGATCCAAGTCTTGAGGCTTCCGTTGACGAAGCTTGTTCCGACACAGATCTCGCCGACCAGGACGGCGGGGTCCTGTTGAGATGTGCCGATTTCTTGGCCTGTTACGCGAAGGACAACGCTGTTGCCCTCGATGCCCGCCAGGTGGATCAAGTCAATCGGGCCTTGTGTTTCCATGCCAACTCCCGTCCCTCGACTACACGACCACGGAAAACTACTTCACTGTCCGACCGATTCCGATCGACTGCCCCGGCCGGAGCGGCGAGGCCGGCCTCTCGCGCGTGAGGGCGCCGGCCTCTGGAGCGGTGGCTGTCGTACCGGCGGAGCCGGGCGGCCATGGCCTTCTCAGTGATCCCGAGCGCCCCCCCCGGACTGCACGGGTGGTGACAGAGTGTCCGGTCAGCAGAGCCTCCGGTCTTCGTGAACGGCTTGTCTGTCGGCTGCCGTTCCTCCCGTTCCTCCCGTCCGGCGAATCCACAGCTCACGTACCTGGGCACGCTGCCCGAGCCGTAACGTCATGGCCTGGCTTCTAGCCCTCCCAGTACACGTAGCCGTCGGGGCGGACCAGCATCGTCGTACGGCGCGAGGGGTCGGCCCAGGCGGCGTTGGTGACCTGGCCGGGGGCCTGCGGTGCGTCGGCCGGGGTGGCGTCGGTGCCCTGTGGGGTGATCAGGACGAAGTTGCCGTCGCGCAGGAGTTCGTAGAGCCGGCCGTGGTCGAGCGCCGCGTCGGGGGCCCGCCGACCGCCGTTGTGCGGGGCGGCGACGCCCGTGTCGTAGCCGATGCCGATGCCGCTGAGCTGGTTCATGGCCTTGTCGGAGGCCGGGCGCAGGGTGTTGAGCACGGTGGCCGCCAGCGTGCGTGCGGCCCGCTGCGGGAGCGTGTGGGCCATGGCCAGACGGACTATGGTGCCGCTGCTGCGGAGCACCAGTTTGCCGACGGGGTGCCGCTCGCTCTGGTAGCTGTCGAGGAGTCCCTCGGGGTTCGGGGCGTCGCCGCGCAGGACCGAGATCAGCTTCCAGGACAGATTGGCCGCGTCCTGCAGGCCGGTGTTCATGCCCTGGCCGCCGGCGGGGGAGTGGACGTGGGCGGCGTCGCCGGCGAGGAAGACCCGGCCGGCCCGGTACGCGGGGGCCTGGCGCTCGTCGCTGTGGAAGCGGGAGATCCAGCGGGCGTCGTGCATGCCGTAGTCGGTGCCGAGCGCCTGGCGTGCGATCTCGGCGACCTCGTCGAGGTCGACGGGCTCGCTGTCGGGTACCTGGCGGCTTCGGTTCCAGCCCATGACCCGGTACCAGCCGTCGCCGAAGGGGGCGATGAAGGCGAAGGAGTCGCCCCCTCCGTTGACGGTCAGCAGGCCCTCCGGCTCCTTGGCGAGCTTGACGTCGGCGAGCACGATGGAGCGGATGACGGAGACGCCGGGGAAGGGGAGCCCGAGCGCGTTGCGGACGCCGCTGCGGTGGCCGTCGGCGCCGACCAGGTACTGGGCGGTGAGGGTGATTCTCTTGCCGCCGGGGTCGGCGAGTTCGGCGGTGACGGTGTCTTCGTCCTGACGCAGTCCGCGCAGTTCGGTGGAGTGGCGGAACTCCACGCCGGCGGCCAGGGCGCGGCGCTCCAAGAGGCGCTCGACGTGGGACTGCGGGGTGATCAGGAGGAAGGCGTAGCGGCTGGCGAGCCGGCCGAGGTCGAGCGAGAGATGGCCGAAGAGCCGCATGCCGGTGAGCTTCATGCCGGTCTCGACGAGCTCGTCGGCGAGGTTGCGGGCGTCGAGGAGTTCGAGGGTGCGGGCGTGGACGCCGAACGCGCGGGTCATGTTGCTGATGCCGTGCGGGCGGCGCTCGACGAGTGTGACCCGCCGTCCGGCGGCGGCGAGGTCGCCGGCGAGCAGGAGGCCGGTGGGGCCCGAGCCCACGACCAGGACGTCCGTGTCGGTCTTCGTGTGCTGCACGACTGCCTCCCCGGTGCGACCGGCGGTGCCGGCTCGCGGTTGTGTTATGCCAACGCTTGTTGGTCAACGCTCGTAGGCAACCATGCCGCGCTCCGACTGGCATGTCAACACCTGTTGGCCTACAGTCGTTGGCATGATGACCGCACCACGCCGTTCCGATGCCACCCGCGCTGCGATCCTGGACGCGGCCCGCGAGCGCTTCGCCGCCGACGGCTACGAGCGCGCCACCATCCGGGCCATCGCCCGGGACGCCGGGATCGACCCGTCGATGGTGATGCGCTACTACGGCAACAAAGAGGGCCTGTTCGCCGCCGCCTCCGAGTTCGACCTGCGGCTGCCCGAGGTCGGCGCGCTGCCCGCGCGGGACATCGGGGCCGTGCTCGTCACCCACTTCCTCGACCGCTGGGAGCAGGACGAGGTGCTCACCGCGCTGCTGCGGGTCGGCGTCACGAACGAGGCCGGCGCGGAGCGCATGCGGACGATCTTCAGGGAGCAGCTGGGGCCGATCGCGGCAGGTGTCTGCCCCGACCCCGCCGAGGCCGCGGACCGCGCGTCGCTCGTCGCCTCCCAGATCCTGGGCATGGCGCTCGCCCGCTATGTGCTGCGGCTGCCGCGTGCGGTGGACATGCCCCGTGAGGAGATCGTGGCCTGGCTGGGGCCGACCGTGCAGCGGTATCTGACGGATCCGTCGGCGGTGGGGTGACGGGAGGGGCCTGCCATAGAGGCACGGCGGATGCTTCTTCGCGCTCTCTGCATGCCGCAGCAGAATTCCGCCCGGCGCGGTGCACTCTTGGACGCTCTGTACGAGGAGTCGCGCCGCCGGGCGTGGAGTTGCCGTTTCCACTGTCGCCCCGCGCCCACGCAGTACGAGGGCGGCGCCGCCGGACAAGAACCGATACCGGGTCCCTCGCAGCACAGCTGATGCATCGTCCTGCCCGGCAGTGCCTTCCTATGACGTCCGGCGTCCGGCGTCCGACGTCCGGCGTCCGACGTCCGGCGTCCGGCGTCCGACGTCCGGCGTCCGGCGTCCGGCGTCCGGCGGGAAGCGTGGGATCCCGCTGCGGAGCCGAGCATGACCAAGACCGGCAGCGGCCACCTCGAGCGCCGCGCCCGCGACCTCGCCCGGCCGACCGACTCGAACCTCCACCTGCCGCACCTGACCACCCACCATCACGGCGACGAGGGTGGGTACGTCACCATCACGAACATGCCCTGGCCACGTCGGACCAGCGCATACACCACCGTGCGCAGCATGAGCCGTTCGCAGTGGACGAGGCATCTGCCGAGATCCGCTACACCGGCTCCCGCAGCCGCACGTTCGTACTGCTCGGTCGGATCGTAGGCGCCGATACGCGGCGTGGACCACGGACCGCGCACGGCCGCGTACGCTGGCAAGCGACAAGGAACGACGCCCCGGGGAGGCAGACGTGACGGCACGTGAGACGTGGACGGTGGACAGGCTCCACCACGCCCTGCCGCACTCGGCCTCGAGGCAGCAGCTCCTCGCGGACGTGAACCTCACCCCGATCGGCGAGCTCCCCGCGGTCCTCGACCGGTGGGCCGCGGCCGCCGACACTCTCCTGGCCGCCGCTCCCCGCATCGCCGCCGCCCGCGCCCAGCACGCCGGCGCTACCGTGCCCGGTGACACGACGGTCGACCACACCGGTGATGTCCTGCGCGACGCCGGCCACCGCCCCGACCGCGAGCCCGGCCGGGGCGCCGCGTGACCTACCGGCTCCACTTCCCCGCCGACGTCTTCGACATCTACAAGCAGCTTCCCGACGAGGCCCGCCAGGACCTCGCTGTCTGCCTCGTCGACGCGCAGGAAGACCCCCTTGGGCACTCCGAGCCGTACGGCGAGGACGACGGCCTCATCCGCACCGTCGCCCGCGGGCACGTCACCGCATGCTCGCCGGCTCCCCACAGCGACAGCGTGCCTGCACGTACGCCTGTCAGGTGGGCACACCCAAGGGGACCTCTGGGCGAGCCGTCCCCGGACGGCGGCTGAGGCGCGGGGCCTCACGACCGCCGGCGGCTCTCCTGTGCGCGGGTGAGCAGTTCCTCGTTGACGGCCCTGCCGGCCACCGTGCGGACGAACACGGAACCGAAGCAGACGATGAGGAAGAGGATGGCCGCCGGGAACACCTCGGCGGCCGAGAAGACCAGTGCGGCCAGGAACGCGCCGAAGGCGGTCCAGCTCGCCGTCCTCCAGGTGCGGTCCTTCCGCTTCAGCTGGTCGTCGTCGAGTCTGGCCATGTGGGCTTCCTTCCGTCACGGGCAGGAGGGGGAGCGGGCCTCACGGAGTGGTGCCCTCGTCGCGCAGGAGACGGGTGATCTCGTCGAGTCTGTCCAGGCCTGCCTGGACGGCTTCGAGTTCGTCGCCGAGGGCCGTCAGGTCGAGAGGGCGGGTGCCCGCTTCGTCGGCGGCTCTGAGGGAGACCATCATGGAGCCGCGTTCGGCGGCCGCTTCCAGGCGCAGGGCCGTGGTCTCGAGGGTCGCTGTCATGTGGTCCCTGAGGTCCGCGAGGCGGGTCAGGGAGTCCCGCCGTTCGGCGACGGCGCGTGCGGAGGCGAGTTTGGCTTCCCGGACCGGGCCGGGGGCAGCCGCGGTGGCCTCCTTCTTCAGCCGGTGTTCGTCGCGGCGCAGTGCCTCACGGTCGGTGCCCGCGGTGGTGGCGTCGATGACGCCCACGGCGGCCGCGCGGGCGCGCAGCTGGTCCACCGCGGAGCGGATGTTCTCGGAGGCGTTCGCGAGGGCTTGGGCGAGGGTCGGGTCGGTGGCGTCACGGCGGTGGCGGTCCAGTTTGGCCGATGCAGCGGACGCCCGGGTCAGCCAGGGGCGTGTGTCGGCCGGCACCGGCCGGTGACCGCCGGGCGGCGCCTCGGCCGAGGGCGCGGCCCCCCTGGCGGACCACGGCGCGCCCGGTGCCGGTGCCTGGGTCGAGGCGCCGTCGAGGTAGGTCACCGCCGTGTGGGTGCCCCAGGTGAGGACGCCGATCGTGAGGCCGATCAGGGGGACGCTCCAGAGCGCGGCTCCGGCCAGGACGGCCGTCGCTGCTCCGGCCGCGCCCAGGACGGCTCCCGCGGCGGCGGCGGCGGACCGGGGGTTTCGGACGCGTCCGGTCATGGTGATCATTCCGTTCGGGATGTCAGAAGTTGCTGATGACGGAGCGCATCACCTTGTCGATGACGGCCGGGTCGCGGGCGTCGTACGCATCCGCTTTGGAGGCCTTGGCGATCTTCTGCAGGACGGTGAAGTCGGCCTGCTCGCTGAAGGCGACGGTGAAGACGCGGACGGAGCGCTCCAGGTTCTTCGCGTCGATGTCGCGCAGCAGGCTGTCGAGGTCGTTGTCGGCCGGGTACTCGTTCCTGCCGTCCGTGAGCAGGACGACGGCGTTGATCCGGTCGGTGTCGAGCTCGGCGAGCACGGCGCGCTGCGCGGCGCGGACGGTCGAGTAGAGCGCCGTGCCGCCCTCCGCGTGCAGTCCGCCGATGGCTCGGACGAGCCCCGCCTTCCCGTCGGCGATGCGGCGCGGTGGGAGGATCTGGCGGTACGGCTCCGCCTGTCCTCCGGTCTCGGTGGAGAAGGCCCACAGTCCGACCTCGTCGTCGGGGTGGTAAAGGTCGAGTGCCTTGACGGCGGCGGATTTGGCCGCCTCCAGGCGGCTGCGTCCCTCTCCGGCGGGCTGGTTCATGGAGCCGGACACATCCATGATCATGACGACGCGGGCCTTCTTGCGCAGGTCGTCCCAGCTGTCGAGGATCCGCCCCAGGACGGCGGGGGCCGGCGGGTCGATCGGCGTGAGCTTCTCCGCGGGCCGCAGTCCGACCGACGCGGCCAGCTCCGCGCCCGCCGTGCCTTGGTGGTCGCGGAACCCGAGCTGCTGAAAGCGCCTCTGCTGAGACTTCTCCAGGAGGAAGTCCTGGAAGTCGGCGGCCGCGGCCTTCTGCCGGTCAGTGGCGGAGGGCAGCACGATGAACGGGTGGTCCATCATGAGCGTGCCGTCGGCCGGATGCACCGCCACCAGCGGGACAGTTGGCTTCCTGCCCTTGCCGATGCGTTCCGGATCGCCCGTGGGGCTGCCCTGGTTGTACAGGTGGAGCAGCTGCTCCTGGACGGGCACGGCGCTGGTGTACGAGAGTGCCGTGCCGGCGGCGTCGGCCTCGGCGAGGTTGGACATGTAGACCGTCGCGTCGGATGCGTAGTGCAGGACCCCGGACTCGACGCCCGCCACGAACTCCCGGGCCTTCGGATCCCGGACGTCGGCCTCCGTCAGATCGCCCGAGCGGCCCGTCGCGGCGTAGAAGGCGGCGACGGTGGAGGCGAGACCCGAGGTGGAGGTGCGAGGGTTGTCCTTCCCCAGGTGGAAGGCCCCCCACTCGGGATGCCCGAAAGCACCCCAGCCCTTCTTGGTGAGTGAGAGGACGTCCTTCCAGCCGACCTGCCTGTCCGGCCAGCCGAGCGCCTGCGCCATCGGCCGCGGCATACCGATGACCAGCGGACTGGTGGCCAGCGACACAGGCTCGGCCACCGTCACGGACCGGTCGGCGGCAGTGGCCTTGCCGGTGAGGAGCGTCAGCCACAGGGACGAACTCGGCGTCCACACCTGCGGCTCGGGCATACCGTCACGCTTCTCGTCCCATCCGGCCGCCAGCGCCTCCATCGCCACACCCGAGCTCTGCTCCAGAACCCTCACGTCGGCACACTCGCCCCCGCCGAACTCGCGTCTCGCGTGCCCGTACTCCTCGGCGAGGTCGGCGAGGAGCTCCGCCTTCTCCGTGGACGAGTTCACGGTGAGCTGAACCGAGCAGTCTCGCTCCTCGCCCCCCGTCGCGGCCCGGACCCCGAAGAACGTGGCCAGGATCGCCAATAGCCCCACCCCGGCCGTCCACCACAACGCCTTGCCCCGTGATCCGTACGGATGCCTGCTCACGTCCGCCCCCTCGTCTCGGCGCACCCCTGCCCCGTCGCAACCATGGCCGTCCAACTTGATGGCACAAAAGGATTGTTGAACGATCCTCACTTGATCGCAACCCTCAGGCGCTGATCAACAAGCAGTCAGTCAGGGGCAGTTCACGCACACATGCAGCGTTCCGGCTGGTCTTTCACGCCGGGCGGGGGTCCCGGTCGGGCAGGCCCCAGAGCGAGCCGTGCAACCCGACTTCGGTGAAGTAGGCCGCCGCGGCGGCGGGGTCGGGCGAACCGTGGCCGGCGTCCAGGCGCAGGGTGCGCCAGCTGCTGGGAGGGCGCCGCAGGGCGGCGAGATCCATGGCGTAGCCACACTTGTGGCCCGTCTTGTGCGGCCAGGTGCCGACAGGGCGGTGAGCGCGGAGAGTTCCGGCGCGCTCTGTGTAGGCGACATGGACACCGAAGGCTGGGGAGTTCGTCCACCGCGCGGCAGTGTCCGACGCCCTGCCGGCGATGTCCGCACCGCTCTTCCCGCCCCGGAGCACGCGATGAGGGCGGGGCCGGTACGTCAGCGGCGACCACTGCGTCACGGGCTTGATACTGCGACCGCTGCGGTCGCCCGTGAGGATGACATCCCGTGGCTCCTCGTACGCCGTTCGATGGAGAGCGGGCTCGTCCGTGATCACGTCGAGCTCCGAACCGCGAACCTCGACGATGGGAGCATGACCGAGTTACCGCTCAATGGCCCCTCGGCGCCGGCGGGTTCGCCTCGCTCGAGGCCCGCTGCTGCTCCCGCGTCGGAAGTCGCCGCCAAGAGCGCGCGCGTCGCCACCGGGGGCAGACTGACACTGCTCGACGTCCTGCGCGGCGCCGCGATCCTCGGCACGCTCATGACCAATGTCTGGATCTTCACCGGGCCCGGTTCCGAGTGGGGCGTTCTGCAATCGGGTGGCACCGGCGGAACGGGCTTCGGATCTCTTCCGGCCGCGGCCGAGAGCGCCTTCCGGTTCCTTGCGGACGGAAAGTTCCTCTCGATGCTGACCATCCTCTTCGGCGCCGGCCTGGCCATCCAGTACGACTCCGCCGCCAGGCGCGGACAACCTTGGCCCGGCCGCTACAGGTGGCGGGCCCTCTTCCTGTTCGTCGAAGGCGCCCTGCACTTCGTGCTCGTCTTCGCCTGGGACGTGCTGATGGGGTACGCGGTCACCGCCCTGGTCGTGGCGCACGTCCTGACCCGCTCCGAACGGACGCGAGAACGCGTCATGTGGTGGGCGGCCGGACTGCACCTGGCCCTGATGGGTCTGCTGACCGTGGCACTGGCCGCCGCACCCGACGACGGGGAGGACAAGGGAACGGCGGATGCAGTGTCCCAGCAGGTCGTCGACCTCTACGCGGAGGGCAGCTACCTGGAGCAGATCTCCTTCCGACTGGAGAACATGATCGCGATGCGCATCGAGCCGATCCTCTCCTTCGGCCTTCTCGTGTTCCTCTTCCTCCTCGGCGTTCGGCTGCTGCGGGCGGGCGCGTTCGGTGCCGACGACACCGGCCGGCGCATCCGGAGCCGGATGCTCGTCTGGGGCCTGGGACTCGGCATCCCGCTCACCGTGCTGACGGCCATCGGCGGCGAGTCGTACTTCCTGGTGGGTCGCTACTGCGCGGGGCCGCTGGTCGCCATCGGCTACATCGGTCTGATCGGTGCCGCACTGGATCGCGTGCGCCGCCCCGGACCACTCACGATCGGCCTCACCAACGTCGGCCGCACCGCCCTGTCGGGATACGTCCTGCAGAACGTGCTGTGCGTCGTCGCCTCGTACGGCATCGGGTTCGGTCTCGCCGCGCGGCTTGGGGACACGGCCCACCCGTGGTGGGTGATGGGGCTGTGGGCGGCGGTGTGCCTCGTGCTCATGGCAGCGTCCACCCTCTGGCTGCGCCGCTTCTCCACCGGCCCTTTGGAGTCCGTACAGAAGTGGGCCCTGCGACGCTGAGCGCCTGGCCGCAGGCGGGGTGCTCTGATGCACGAGGCGGCCCGTTCGCCGCTCAGGACAGGGCGCGCGCTCACTGCGGTCTCCCTCATGGGCGGATGGCGCCCGGCCCGTTCTGGACCAGGGGTGCTTCCTTCGGACAGAGCCTCCCCGACTGCGGAGAGCAGGTCGAAGGCGAGACCAGAGCCTGATCGCCCGCCCGCGGGACAGTGAGCTTCACCCCACCCAGTCCCGGGCGTCCGCGCCGGTCGAAACGCTGCGAGCGGCCCGGCCGGCCTGTGCAGGGGACCTGGCCCTTGCTCCGGGACGTCTGCGAGAGGGGCGCCGCGCCGAAGCCATGGCCTCGGTACGTGGGCCATGCCGCGACATTCGATGAGGCGGGGAAGCCTGACAGTCATCCTGGACGGTCTGACCAGATACTGAGATGGCCTCTCTGTGGTGGCCGGCTCGTGTGAGAATGCCCGTCATGCAGCGCCAGCTCATTATTAGCGCCAGCGTGCCGGCACCGGACTGACCTGGGGGCGATCCTCCAAGGCGGCTCACCGCCCGCACGCAGACCTCTCGCATTCCGCGAGGGGTCTTTTTTGTTTTCTTCATCAGCAGCCCTGACGCAGTGGCCCTACCGGGCCCGGCAGACCTGGACAGGAAACGCCCGCCATGACACACGACGTCTTTCACGTCTTCGACACCACGCTGCGCGACGGTGCCCAGCGCGAGGGCATCAACCTCACCGTCGCGGACAAGCTGACCATCGCCCAGCACCTGGACGACTTCGGCGTGGGCTTCATCGAGGGCGGCTGGCCAGGGGCCAACCCACGTGACACCGAATTCTTCGCCCGCGCGCGGAAACAGCTCCGCCTGAAGAACGCGCAGCTCGTCGCTTTCGGCGCCACGCGCCGCCCCGGCACCCGGGCCGCCGAGGACCCGCAGGTCAAGGCGCTGCTCGACTCCGGCGCCCCGGTGATCTGCCTCGTCGCCAAGTCGCACGACCGGCACGTCGAGCTCGCGCTGCGCACGACGCTGGAGGAGAACCTGGAGATGGTCCGCGACACCGTCGCCCACCTGACCTCCCAGGGCCGCCGGGTCTTCGTCGACATGGAGCACTTCTTCGACGGCTACAAGGCCAACCCCGACTACGCCAAGGCCGTCGTCCGCTCCGCGCACGAGGCCGGCGCCGAAGTCGTCATCCTCTGCGACACGAACGGCGGCATGCTCCCCGCCCAGATCCAGGCCGTCGTCTCCACCGTCATCGCCGACACCGGCGCCCGCCTGGGCATCCACGCCCAGGACGACACCGGCTGCGCCGTCGCCAACACCCTGGCCGCCGTCGACGCGGGCGCCACCCACGTGCAGTGCACCGCCAACGGCTACGGCGAGCGGGTCGGCAACGCCAACCTCTTCCCCGTCGTCGCGGCCCTGGAGCTCAAGTACGGCAAGAAGGTCCTCCCCGACGGCGCGCTCGCCGAGATGACCCGGATCTCGCACGCCATCGCCGAGGTCGTCAACCTCACGCCCTCCACGCACCAGCCGTACGTCGGCGTCTCCGCCTTCGCGCACAAGGCCGGTCTCCACGCCTCCGCGATCAAGGTCGACCCCGACCTCTACCAGCACATCGACCCCGAGCTCGTCGGCAACACCATGCGGATGCTCGTCTCCGACATGGCCGGCCGCGCCTCGATCGAACTCAAGGGCAAGGAGCTCGGCGTCGACCTCGGCGACGACCGCGCCCTCGTCGCCCGCGTCGTCGAGCGGGTCAAGGAGCGCGAGCTCCAGGGCTACACGTACGAGGCCGCCGACGCCTCCTTCGAACTGCTGCTGCGTGGCGAGGTCGAGGGCAGCACGGAGAGCTGTTTCGAGCTGGATTCGTGGCGGGTGATCACGGAGGATGTGCCCGGCGTGCCGCGCCAGGCTGAGGCGACGGTGAAACTCCGCGCCCAGGGCGAGCGGATCGTCGCGACCGCCGAGGGCAACGGCCCGGTCAACGCCCTCGACCGGGCGATGCGCCAGGCGCTGTGGTCGAAGTACCCGGCAGTGTCTTCGTTCGAGCTGGTCGACTACAAGGTCCGCATCCTGGAGGGCCGCCACGGCACCGCGTCCACGACCCGCGTCCTGGTCACCACCAGCGACGGCCACGGTGAGTGGTCCACGGTCGGCGTCGCGGACAACCTGCTCGCCGCGTCCTGCGAAGCACTTCAGGAGGCCCTCACCTACGGGCTCCTGCGCGCTCGCCGCGGAGCAGATGCACACCCTTGCCCCACCTCGCGTACAGGCGAGCTGGACCGGGACGATGCGGCGTGCACGCTCAGCGTGGCGCTCCGCGACAGCCGCGGAGCGCTGGGCCGGATCGCCGCTACGTTGAGCAGCATGCCCGTGCTGGCCCTGTCCTACGGAGTGGCGGACGCCTCCAGGGCCACCGCCGAGATCCGTCTGCCCCGGGCCCACTTGGCACGTGCGCGCGGCAGGCTGAACCGCATGGTGGACGTGCTGGATGTCGCCGATTCGTGACAGGGTCCCGGTGAGCGCGCTGCCTTCCGCCCGGTGATCAGGGGGGATGTCGTCCGGACTCGGGCGGGCAACCGGGGGGGAATGGGCCAGGCTGTGCGGGTGCGGAGCCTACTGGCGTCGGAACAGGCCGAGTCCGGTGGCGCCGGCGGTGGTGCGCGAGCCGACACCGAGCTTGACGTCGGTGCGGGCCGGTGGGGACTCGACGGGGTTCCTTCGGTGAGGTGTGGGCGGGCGCCGATGGCCTGGTCGGACAGGCCATCGGCGACCAAGGCAAGGACTGCGCGCTCGCGGTGGGTCATGGCTGTACCCGGGGTGCGCAGGCGATTCATCAGCCGGTCCGCGGCGGCCGGTGCCAGGGTGGTGGGGCCGATGGCGCCGGTGCGACCTGCGGTGGCCAGGTCCCCGGGTGGGTGTCTTTGAGGAGGCAGCCGGCTGCGCCAAAGCCGGCTACGCCAAAGTCGACGGTGGGCAGCGTGTCGGCGTCGGTGTCACACATCGAGACGATCACCACACGTGATGCCCCGGGCCGTGCGGTGATCGCGACGGGGGCCAGACGCCGGCAGGCTCGGTCATCGCCGGGGCGGACTCGCCTGTACCGCCGTGTCGGTGTCCCGGAGTTCGGCAAGCAACTCGGTCTGTCCGGCGAGCATTTCGGTGAGGATGCGCCGCGCGGCGCGCAGCAGGTCCGCCACGTCGCCGCCGGCGAGTGCGTAATTGACGGTCGAGCCGTCACGGACGGACACGACGATGCCGGACCGGCGGAGAACGGCGAGCTGCTGGGACAGGTTGGACGGCTCGATGTCGATCTCGTTCAGAAGATCGCGTACGGGTACCGGTCCGTTCTGGAGCAGTTCGAGTACGCGGATCCGGGCGGGGTGTCCGAGCATGCGGAAGAACTCCGCCTTCGCCTGGTACAGCGGCACCTGCATGTGACAACACTCCCGCCCGGGTACGACGCATCCAAGGGCTACCGGCCAGACCTGCCGGTCTCTCCATGCCCAGCTCCTGTCATTCTCCCGCCTCCCGGCTCCGGCACGCCCCCCGGCTGATCACTTTCAGATGTGTCGAGTTGAAGAATCTTTCAACTCATGGGCGCACGAAGCCGGTGGCAAGAGGGAAGGACTAGAGCTCCAGTTCCGCCTCTATGCGCTTCAGCTGGTGCCTGGCCATGGCCAGATTCGCCCGTGCCTTGTCCAGCACGAGGTACAGGAACAGACCGTTGCCCCCACGACCGCCCAGCAGCCGGATGAGGTGGTACTGGCTCCCGAGGGTGATCAGCACGTCCTCGATTTCGTCCCTGAGGTCCAGCATCTCCATCGCGCGGACCTTCGCGCGGATCACGTCGGTGTTCGCCGCCGCGGCCACCGACAGGTCGAGGTCCTTGCCCCCGCCCAGGGTTCCCAGCGCCATGCCGCTCGTGTAGTCGACGAGCGCCACCCCCAGACTCCCCTCGATCGAGGTCATCGCCTCCTTCAGAGACGTCTCCACAGTCAACATCTGTACTCACTCTCTGCGTTCGCGACCGCCCGGCCGACCTCACGCCACAGCCGGATCTTGAGAGCAGACGCTACCCACTGACGGCGGGGCCGTCAGGGACTTCGGAAATCCGGGCCGGAATCCGTCCCCGTGATCCGGCATCCGACGTTGCCGTGGGAGCCACGAAGCCCGGCGCCTGCGTCCTGCGGGTCGGCATGGACCGGCAGGTCCAGACGCCCGCACACCATTCCGCCTTCCACGGTGCGGAAGCCGGCAACCCAGCCCGTGGACGTGACCATCAGAAGAATCCCCGCCGGAACACCGAAGGACGGTCGCTTCCTCTCCTTCCTGCACCTCACCATGCCGCCATCCCCCGTCATCAGGTGCAGGGCGTCGAGGTCGTGTGGAGGCTTCCGGGAAGCACGCCGGCAAAGAGACGGAAGGCCCGTGCGCGCAAAGGCCGTTGATGTTGATGGAGGCAATGAGGCAGCCGGAAACTCAGGTGCCGCAACCGCCTCACATCCCTACCCTCGCCCCCATGCACCATAAATCCGCCCTGCTGAACATCATCGACGTGGAAGCCACCTGCTGGGACGGACAACCGCCCCCCGGGTCCGTCAACGAGATCATCGAGATCGGCCTCACCGTCGTGGACCTGCCGGCCCGCCGGCGCGTGTCCCGCCACCGCATCCTGGTCCGCCCGGCCCGGTCGACGGTGAGCGACTTCTGCACCGCACTGACCGGCCTGACCCAGGCAGAGGTGGACCAGGGTGTCACCTTCGCCGAGGCATGCCGGATTCTCTCCGACGAGTACGAGGCCGGGGTACGCCCTTGGGCCAGCTGGGGCGAGTACGACCGCCGGCAGTTCGCCCGGCAGTGCCAGGCCGACGGGGTCCCGTACCCCTTCGGGTACCCGACGGACCGCACCCACACCAATGCCAAGGCCGTGTTCGCTGATGCCCACGGGCTCCGCAAGAGGCCCGGCATGGCCTACGCCCTGCGCATCGCCGACCTGCCCCTCGAAGGCCGCCACCACAGCGGCGAGGACGACGCGTGGAACATCGCGGCACTCGTCCTCGACCTTGTGACCCGCGAGGCCTGGCCGATGACGGTCCCGCTCTCCTGAGAGTTGCGTCGCAGGAGGCTTTCCTCGGACGGGCGGACTACGTACACGTCGAGGGAAACCGGGCAGGGCAGGCCGCCCGTTCGAGGTAGCGGGGCGCTGCGCACGACGCAGAGCGGCGAACATCTCTTCCTTGGTTGCGCCAGGCGCCAAACTGGAGTCCGGCGCGGTCGGGATGATCGTGTCCCCATCGCGGATGCCAGGCGCGGTCGCGCGCCGCCGGAATCCACTCCACGACCTGGCGAATACACCGCACCTTAAAGAGTGTTTTGTCCCAGCAGGGCTGTTTGAGAAGTCGACGGTCGGTCGCCGCTCGGGGCTGCTTTGATTCGAGGAATGGCGCCTCTGGCAAGATGAGGTCATGTTCGATTTCGGCATCGCGGGCTACCAACCGGCATGGTTGGACAGCCGTGGTGGCGTCGTACAGGAACACGGGCATCGTCTGCGTGGTCTTGCTGGCCGCAATCTCACGCGAGTCTGGATGGTCTGGGACCTCAGGGATGACGAGTGGTTCTGCGACTGCCCGGTGCTGTTCGACTTCGATGGCCAGCAGGTCGAAATCAACCATCAGAAGCTGGGCGATCTATCCCTCACGTGGAACATGATCGACCCCACCCGTCCAGTCCGGTGGCCCGGCTTCGACCTCCAGTGGCGGCCCGAACCTCTTCCGGGGCTGCAGGCTCTGCGGGGGCTGCCGCTCATGGGGGCCGAACTGCTCGAATGGACAGGTGGGGACGCCGCTGAGGGAAACATCGACATCAGTTTCGCCTTCGAGACGGGTCGCGCGACCGTGTTCAACGCACTCGACGAGAATGGGGTGAGCTTCGCTCCTCCCGGTCCGATCCAGCGCCTCCACCCGTTCCATTGACGCACTCGGGGTTCAGGCGTAACGCCAGTTCGGCGTAGATTCCCTGGTCAGCCGGCGGCCTATCAGGTCGACCATCGCCAGCTCGATCATGGCTTCGGAACGGTGCGGTTGGGTTCGTAGTCGAGGGCGAGGCGGCGGTGGTGCATGAGTCAGCCGAACGTTCGCTCCACGACCCAGCGCCGCGGAATCACCTTGAAGCCCTTCTGACCGGGATCCCGGTGGACGACTTCGAGGTCGATGCCGAGGCGGGCGCCGTGGTCGATGGCCTTGGTGTGGTAACCGGTGTCTGCCCAGGCGTTGGTGAGTCATGGCGTCGCGAGCGGCCGACCGTTCCCCGGGGGTGGGCTCGGCATGGCCCCTGTGTGTGTATGCCGGTTTCGGCCCGGCTGCCGGCGTGGCGACGGCGGTCGTGCCGACCGCGAGGACCGCAGGTCCGTTACGCGCCGACGGCGCGTAACGGGCAGCAGAGGGAGTGGTGGAGGAGCGCCCGGCCTGGAAGTTCAGGCCGGGCGCCGTTTCGTCGGGACGTGCGCGTCAGGACGCGGAGGCGCTGTTCGCCGCGGGTGTGCCGGCCAGGATCGTCTCCTCCACCGCTTCGTACTGCATGCGCTGGTCGGCCGGGTCACGTTCGTTGAGCACCGTGCCGAGCCAGCCCGCGAGGAAGCCCAGCGGGGCCGAGAGGATGCCCGACGTGGTGAACGGGAACCAGTTGAAGTCCTGGTCCGGGAAGATCGCCTGGGGCGATCCCGACACCAGGTTGCTGCCGGTCATGAGGATGAACGCGGAGACGCTGCCGACGATGAGGGTGCAGAGCAGTCCCGTACGGGAGTAGCGCCGCCAGAAGAGGCTGTAGATGAGGGCCGGTGCGACCGCGGACGCGCCGATGCAGAACGACAGGGTGAGCAGTGCCTGAAGGTTCAGATGCCGTGCACCGGCGGCGATAGCGATCGCCACGAGCCCGACGCCCGCCGCGGCGGTCCGGGCGATGGCCATCTCTGTGGAGCCCTTCAGCTGCGCCTTGCGGCGCAGACCGTGCGTGATGAGGTCGTGCGCCAGGGTGTTGGCGCAGGCGAGGGTGATCCCGGCGACGGAGGCCAGCAGGGTGAGGAAGATGGCGGTCGCCACGGCCGTGAACAGCAGTGTCTCGACGGTCGTCTGGTCCGTGCCCATGACGGCCTGGCTGACCATGAGGAACGCTGTCTTGCCCTGCGGGTCGCCGGCGACGATCCCCTGGTGGCCGACGATCGCCGCCGCGCCGAATCCGATCACGGCGATCAGCAGACAGGTCACGACGACGGTGGACACGGCCCAGGACATCGAGCGCCGCACGGCTGCCGCGCTGCGCGCGGTGAACATGCGCATGGTGATCTGCGGCAGCACCGCGGCGCCGAGCACGACCGTCAACTGAGTGCTGATCATGTCGAGTTCGTTGCCGCCGAACTGCAGACCGGAGGCGAGATAGGAGTCTCCGGCCCCGCTGCCGTGCTTGGCGGCGTCCAGCAGGGAGGGCAGGCTGAAGTCGAAGCGGTTGAGGATGAGCGCGGCGATCGCGAGGGACGCGCCGAGCAGGGTGACGGTCTTGACGATCTGGATGAAGGCGGTGCCCTTCATGCCGCCGATCGCCGCGTACGCGATCATCAGCAGGCCCAGGAACACGATCGCCCCGGTCTTGAAGCCGTCGGCGTCGAAGCCGAGGACGACGGAGAGGAGATCGCCGGCGCCCGCGAGCTGGAAGATCACCAGCGGCAGCAGTGCGGTCAGGGTGACCGCTGCCGTGGTGATCCGCACGGCGGGGCCGGGCAGGCGCCGGGTGAAGACGTCGCCGATCGTGAACCGGCCGGCGTTACGCAGCGGTTCGGCGAGCAGGAACATCATCAGGACCAGCGAGAGCACGGTGCTGAGGGCGAGCGTGACGCCGTCGTAGCCGACGAGCGCGATGATGCCGATGGTGCCGAGCACGGTGCCGGCGGAGATGTAGTCGCCGGCGATCGCGAGGCCGCTCTGCACGGGGGAGAGCGAGCGGTAGCCGGTGTAGAAATCACCCAGGTCGTCACGATCGGGGCCGGTCATCACGCACAGCAGCAGCGTGACGGTGATGACCGCGATGAACGCCATCAGCGACATGGTCTGGGCCTCGGAGCTGAAGCTGGTCATGCGCGCGTACCTCCGGTGGGCTGCTGCCACACGGGACGTCCGGAGCGGCTCACGCGTTCTGGCCGGGGCTCGGCCGCCGCGGCTGCCTGCTCGGCGCGCTCCCGGATCGCCGCGGCGAGCGGGTCGACGTTCTTGCGCGCGATCCGCTCGTACAGCGCGATCGCAGCCAGCGCCACGGGCAGCTGGAGGAGCCCCAGGACCAGACCGGTGGTGAGACCACCGGTGATGGTGCTGGTCATCATCGAGGGGGCGTAGCCGGACAGGAAAAGGAAGATGACGAAGTAGCCGAGCGCGGTGAAGGTGGCGACACGGCGGAGCCTGCGGTAAGCCGATCCGAGCCGGTGCAGATCATCACGATCGCCGGTGGCGGCGGGCTGCTGCGGCTGCGGGGACGCGCTCCAGGGCTGCTGCGCGGAGTCCCAGCCCTGCGGCGAGGAGTCCCACGCTCGCGGGGGCGAGTCCCAGGCTGCCTGTGGATCGGTGTCCCAGGACGGCGATCCACCCTCCCAGGACTGCGACGCCGCCTCTTGGCGGTGCCGCCCGGCATTGTGGTGCTGGGGTACGGGCGGTGGGCCGGGGAAAGGCTGGTGGTACGACATCGATCTTGCTCCTTGCCGCCCCGGGGGACGGGCGGGTGGCGCTGGTGGTCCGCGTACGTTACTCATGGGTATAGCTCCTGCGTAAGGGGGTTTCCGACCGCTCGGTATGTCGGTTCGGTGACGATCCTGTGCGCGTGACGACGAAACCGGCGGAAACCCGTCGTGGATCTTTCCGCAGGTCACGGCTGAGTATCGGGCCCTGGCGCCGGGCAGACCGCTCGGGGCGAACGGTCCCGCGAGTACGCCGGGCGGGCCGACGATGTGGTCGCGTGGTTGCCCTCGGCCGCCCCGCCCCGCCCCGCCCCGCCCCGGCCCGGATCGGCCCGGCCTGCCGCCGACGGCAGGAACGCCTCCGCCCAGGTCTCGGCCCGCCTGCAGCACCGGCCGCCGCCCCGCGGCCTGATCGCGCCGCGCCTGGCGGTCGCGTCGGTCGGCCTTACGCTCCTGACCGGCGTCGAGGCCGGCGGCCCCTACGCCACCACCGGCTGCCCGGCATCCTCCTCATCGGCTTCGCTCTCGCCTTCATGCTGCTCTTCGCCACCGCGACCGGAGCCTCCCCGCAGGATTCCGGCGGGGCCTCGGCGTCCTCACGGTTTGGAAGGCCTAAGAGGTCCTAACAAAGGCGTTGGACGTGTCGGTGGGTGATGAGGCATGTGGCGAGGCCGAGGAAGGCTTCAGGGATGTCGTCGCGTCGTTCCCAGCGGACGCGTAGACGCCTGAAGCCATGCAGCCAGGCAGCCAGGCAGCCAGGCAATCGTGCGTTCGACGACCCAGCGGTGGACGCCGAGGCCGGAGCCGTGCGGGACGCCGCGTCGGGCGATCACCGGTTTGATGCCCCGGGCCCAGACCAGGCGGCGGTATTTGTCGTGGTCGTAGCCCCGGTCGGCCAGCAGCGTGTCTGGTCGTCGCCTGGGCCGGCCGACCAGGCCGACGGACGGGATCTTCGCGAGCAGGGGCATCAGCTGGGTGACATCGTTGCGGTTTCCGCCGGTCAGCGACACGGCGAGCGGGATGCCCTGCCCGTCGACGAGGACGTGGTGCTTGCTGCCCGGCCGTGCTCGGTCGACCGGGCTGGGACCGCTTTTGGGCCCCTGCGGGCGGCCCGGACGTGGCTGGAGTCGATCACCGCCCGGGACCAGTCCAACTGCTTGGCCGACCGCAGCTTCTTCAGCAGGACGGCGTGGAGTCGGTCCCACACTCCGGCCTCGTTCCACGCGGCAAGACGCCGCCAGCACGTCATGCCGGATCCGAAGCCGAGCTCCTGGGGCAGGTACTCCCACTGGATGCCGGTGTGCAGCACGAACAGGATCCCGCACAGAGCCTGCCGGTCAGGCACGCGCGGCCGTCCCGCCACCAGCTTCGGTGCTGGGACCGGCAGCAACGGCTCGATGAGCAGCCATAGTTCGTCCGAGACGATCCACGGCCGGGTGTTCCGCTTCGCCACGAACGGACCAACGAACAACCAAGCCGACAGTCACATGATCAATGGCTTCTGTTAGGACCTCTAACGCAATGCCGCGAAGCGGTCCTGGTAGCCGTGTCCGGTCGGTACGGCGGACGTTGTCCGGGAATGAGGTCTTCGCCCTGGATCGTGTCGGATGACCTGGGGGAGTGGATCGAGCTGCTGCTGCCGAAGAAGGAACGACGGTTCAGGTACCCAGGCCACAAGCCGCTCCCGGACCGGCAGGTGCTGTGCGGGATCCTCTTCGTCCTGCACACCGGCATCCAGTGGGAACACTCGCCTCAGGACCCCGGATTCGGTTCGGCTGACGTGCTGGAGGCGGTTGCGGGACTGTCACAAGGCCGGAGTCCGGCAGCGTCTTCGCGAAGAGGTGCCGGCCGAATGCACGGCGCGATTCGCCCGGCTGGGGCCAGAACCCGTTCTCGTGAGCAGAGTGACTCCGGGGCGTGATCTGCGCGACGGGCCTGGCCGGCGAGCCGGTCGACAAGGTCGCTGAGCGGATCGGGCCAGGTGGTGCGGACATCCACGTCGACGATCGGCAGGGAGACGACCGGTTCCCCGGGCATTCCGACGCTCTCCGGGCGCGGCGTCCCCTGCTTTCCGGTCAGGACGGCCCGCGGCCCGTCATGGACCGCCGACGGCCGGGGAGCGAGGCCGGCCCGGTCGGCCGATCGCACGGATGCTTGCCGGTGTGGCACCGGCCGGGTCCGCCGGTTCAGGACTCTGCGGCCTCTGCCTCCGACTGTGCTCAGGCAAGGGGCACTCGCTTCCACAGCAGGCCGAAGCCCCCCTGCCGTACATCTGACGCTTGATCATTCTGATCCGGTTGACGTGACCTTCGACGACGCCGGAGCTCCACGGCAGCGTGAGGCCGGCAGTGAATGTGGTGAGGTCCCGTTCGAGGCCGTGGACGAAGGTATGCAGGCTGGGAACGTTGCCGGCGCGGACCGCCTTGATCCATTGCGGGAGTTGGTCGCCGTGGAGCCGGCTGTCGGCAAACGCCACAGGGAGCAGGCACACCGAGGAAGCCATGCGGGGAAGGGCGGAGCGGTGGTTCGCGGAGCGGTACTACGCGCAGCAGTCGGGAAGGGAGTCGGCTGCCGGTGATGGCGCCGTTAGGCCCGTGGTTCCGCCCCAGGGCGAGTCCTCCAAGACCGACTGACTTGGTCCCCGGCGGCGGTCTGCTGCGCTAGCCTCGGGCTGTACCCGACTGCCGGAGGATCCGATGGCGCACCTGGTCTTCGAGGCCGAGCAGCGTGAGCTTCGCGAAGCCGCGCGCGCCGAGTTTCCCGGGAACCCTGCGCTTGCGTGCGTCCTCGAGAACCTCGCCGCCGAGGGCATCGACCTCAACGGGTGCCGGGTCCCGGCCGAGAGGGGCCTTCCCGAGCGGAGCAGCGAGGCCTCTGAAGTTGCCTGAGCACCCGCGCGGCCGGCGGCCGAGGATGGTGTTCATCGAGCCGGCCGAGACGCAGGCGGGTGCTCTGACGGTGGAGCAGGCCGCCCGCCTCGATGCGGCGCTCAGTGTGATCGCCGAGGCCCTGGCCGACGTGAAGCAGCACGCCACAGCGTCGGCGCTGCGGGACTACCGGCGCGACGGCATCCGCGTGATCTTCTACGCGACCGTGCTCGGGAGCATCCTGATCGTCACGTACGTCGAGGTCGACGACTCCGTCGAGAGCACCTGACTCGCTGCCGGTGGCCCACGTACGCGGGGCGGTGGACGTGACGACAAGCCCGGGGAGGTCCTTGTGACCGCTCAACCCGAGCATGCGAGCCCGGTCGGTTCTGCACCGCCCATGCGTACCTTGGCCGAACCTCGTGAGGCGCTGGCCGCGTACGGCTCCTGGTCACCGAAGGAGTTCGATGCCGAGCTCGGCGCGGTCGAACTCGATGACCTGACGGGCGTTGGGCGGCACCGTGGATCACTACTGATCCACCGCGCGGCAAGTGACACAGCAGCCGACCGACCGGCATCGGTCCCCGGGGCGCCGGGAGGCTTGACTCCGGCCGCATGGCGCGGTGCCATGAGTATGGATGGACGGGGGCGGGGATGAGCGACGAGGAACACGACACCGAGAGTCCGGGCGACGTTTCCCCACGGCGTCCGAGTTCCCCAGATTTCCCAGACAAGTTCTGGACCGTGCTGCTCGCGCTGATCGTGCTGGGGCTGATCCTTTACGGCCTCACGCGGGGCGAGGGCGGCGGAGGGCACCCCGACGGGTACACCGGTTGGCGTTGAGCAGATAAGTGCGGATTCCGTCGGGCCAATCAGAGGCTGCGGGTCACCCACACCGTGCCCCGGCAGCCCGCCACTCTTGAAATCGAGCACGTGTGCGGAGAGTTGTCGTCCCCGCAGCTGGAGAATTTGCAGTTCCTCCACCGGGTGCAGCTGCAAGACCTGGAGCGGATGGGCGGTGAATCAGCGCCGAACTGGGGTGCCTCCGCGAGCTCCCGGCCCGCCGACCCCTGCCCGACGAGCCGGGCCTCGTACTGTCGTACCTCCAAAAGGGCGGCGACGTGGTCCCGGACAGCGTGCACGTCGGCGACTGTCGCCTCGCCTCCGCCGCAGGCCGCCCACAAGGTCTTGGCGCTCTGGTGAGTGACGGCGCGGTGCAGGGTGCAAGCGCCGACTCAGGTGGCGCCGTGGACCGCGGCGCCGTCGACGGGATACGCAGCGGGGGGATGACGGCGCCGTCCCTGCACACCAGCCACATCGCCGACTACCCCGACTGCGCGTGATTCCCGCGCCGGCGCCGTCGGCTCTCAGCACCGTGGCGCAGCCGCGTGCACGAACATCCCTGGCAGCCGCCGCATGGCGTTCGCAATCGGGTTCGGTGACAGTACGGGGACAGAAGCCGATCAACCGCCCGGCATCACAAGACCAGCGGCAGACCCCGGCTATGTGCTCAGCCTCAGCGGCCTCGGCCGAGCAGGGTGCCGGGGCCACCCGATGGCGACAACCGGGAACGGCCGCGGTCCTCAAGGGCGCCGGATCGTGAGTAGGCCGCACCGTGTGGCACGCGCTGGAGCGCACGGTCCGCCATGCGGGTCACCCGTGGTCCTCCCACTCCGCTTGGCAGAACCGCGCCCCGCTGACCATGGTGTCGCCGGCTCGCGTGGCTCGTACATGCATGTTGAGGCCGGTCGGACCGGGATCTCGTCCACAGCCGAAGGCCACGCCCAGCCCGCTCTCCTCCAACTGCTCGATCAGGGACGCGTCCCCGGCCTGGACCGGCATGCCGATCAGCCGGATGCCCTCGAACTCCGCCTGCGACCCGGCGAGCCCGTCAACGGTGCCGGCGCCCAGGGTGGGGAGCCGGCCCTGACCGCAGGCATAGTGAGCGGTCACGCCGGCTTGGTCGAACCGGTCGTGGTGCAGGATCCACTCCCCGGTGCCTTCCCAGGGCGACCCGAAGGGACACCGGCCGAGACGGGCAGTTGGCTCCTCGTCCAACGCGCTCGACACCTGCTGCGGATTCATGCCGAACTGGAGGGGACCGACGCTCTGCAGCGGTGTCCAGTCCCAGCGCGGCCGATCTTGTTCGGCCCTCATAGGCCACGCCCCCGGGTTCGGCCGCTCAAGAGCCCCAGCCCATGCCGCTGCCCAATCCCTGTGAGACGTGGGCGATCGCCCCGTCCAGAGCCGATGCCGGGACGTGACGCCACCGAGTCGAGTCGAGACGAGCGGCTACGAGGAACTGCAAGGAGTGCTGGCCCTTCGGCGTGGCTCGAAGCGCCCACCTCCGCCGCCGCTACGCGGACCGGCCGATCGTGTCATCGAGATGATCTTCGCCTACGAAATTCTTGCCGGAGCCACTTTCACACGAGCGCTGACAGGGCCCGTCCGGCGGATCTTGAACCGATTGGGTGAAGGTGGCGCTGCATCCGATCGGAAGGGGGGCTCGTGCGGGACACTGCCTACTTCCTAGGTGAGGAGTGGCCGTGACGGAGAAGAAGCCGGGGTCGGAGAGCCCGGAGTTGAGGATCATGGACGCCTCGGATGTGACCGGGGACAGTGGTGGGAAGCCACCGGCTCAGGGGGTCGTGTCGGTGGTGTACGCCGACGGCCTCGGCAATCCGCCTACCCTGCTGCTGACCGGAGCGTCCGGGTATCCGGAGAGCCTGCTGCTGGTGGACGGGACGGGCACGCCCGTCGCGACGTACACGGCCGGCCCGGCCCCACTGACCCGCGGGGTCGACCTCAACGAGGTCGCCCACACCCTCAAATAGGGCCTCTGGGACCTGTCCGGCAGGAAGATCCCCCGGGCACGAAAAGGGGCGCTGCAGAAGGAGCCTCCCGCCGGCGTCGACACCGACCCCGACGGCGGGAACCGTGCCTACCCGCGCAGACGCGGCATCGGCTGCACCATCCCGGAGAAGGCCGACCAGGTGCGCGACCGCAAGATGCTCGGCTCTCACGGCGGCCGTCCGCCGAAGTTCGGCAGGGTCGATTATCAGGAGCGCCACACCGTGGAATGCGGCATCAACCGCCTCAAGCACCACCGCGCGGTCGCCACGAGATACGACAAGCTCGCTGTCCGCCACGAGGCGACCCTGATCGCAGCTCTCAACGAATGGCTCTGCCCGCCTCCGGCCGTCGCTCACCACTCCCGGGTGGCGATCAGCTCCTCGACATCGGCGTCCGTGAACCCGTATGCCGACGCGACAAACCAGAAGTCCTCAGCGATCACCTCGCGCGCAACCGTCTCGATCTCACTCCCGGCTGCCTCGAACTCCGCCTCCAGACGGTTGAATTCCTCCGTCGCGGCCTGAGTGAGCGCATACAGGGCCTCCAGATCCGACGGTTGCTCATCCTCCATCCGCTCGCACAGCCGCAACAGGATCGCCCTGCCCAGGTCGACGACGTGATCGGGGAAGTAGGAGTCCGCATACATCTGCCGCAGGAACGCGTGCCCTGCTACCTGCTGGTTTGTGATCGGCATGGCGCTTCCCGTCCCCGTAGAAGAACTGACGCGCCGATCATGCACGACATCACTGACAACGACGCCGCCCTGCACGCCAGACCGCTCGTGACCAGCACTTTCACAGCAGGCTCGACTGTAGGTGCTGTCTCTTGGATCCGTCCGTGAGATCGTCGTGCTCGTGATCGAGTCCTGGGCGATCGATGACGGCAGCCCTGTGCCTGTGTCGTCCGCGGTGGTGGTGGCGGCTCTTCGGTCGAGGGTCGACAGCGGCCGGCCAGAGGCGTGGCTGACCAGTTCGTCCGGGCGCTCGCCGGCTTCGGGCAGGACGACGAGCACCCGGATGAGGACACCGTCCCCATCTGTGAGGCGTTCAGGCTCATGGAGCAGATCGTTGATACGGGGTCCTGGCCGACGGACGCGCGCTGGGTGGTCGATCGCACAGGCCATGAAGAACGCGTGCCGGCGGCCTCCGACCTGACGGACGCCAGGGACGCGGACCGATGACGACGCTGCCGTTCGCGTCAACATCAGGCTGATTCCATTCGAAAACGCTCGTACGGCAAGGGTGTTGCAGGGTGCTGTCCACATGGGCGCATTACTCTTCATTGACTTGCCCTTGGGCTTGCTTTGGTAAATCCCGATGATGATGTGACGGGAGGGAAGAGTGTTCATGGTGCCGTTCGTGCGTACGTCGGTGGCCCTGCGCGCGACCCTCCTTCTCGTCCTTGCCCTGGTCTCTGGCACCTGCCTCCTGCCCACCCCTGTCGGGCCCGCCTCCCAGCCTCAGCAGCCCCGCGTCCAGCATGCCGCGTCGGTCGTGACGTACGAGTCCGTGCACGCCGGGGAAGGCGAGGCCGATGCCCCCAGGGGATCCGTCGGCCACCGTGACCGGCGGCGAGCTGTCACCGCGTCCGCGGGCCCTCCCGGTCCGCCGCCGCTCGTCAGCCGCGCCGCTCCGTTCACGGATCTGCCGGCCGGCGGCCCGGACACCCGGCCGAGACCGCTCGCCGCCCACGATTCCTCTGTCCTCCAGGTGTTCCTCTGCTGACAGGGCGGCACGCCCTTGCGCCGACCTGTCAGCCCGACGCGCCCCACGCGCGCCAGGAGGAATCATTCATGCAGCCCCTCATCGACAATGCCCGCCGATTCGGACAGCGCCCTGAGGAGTTCACCCCGCATGCCGCGGGCCAGTTTCCGGGCGTCCTGTTCGTCACCTGCTCCGACTCCAGGGTCGTACCCGCCCTGATCACCGGCGCCCGGCCCGGTCAGCTCTTCGAACTGCGCACGGCGGGCGGCATCGTGCCCCCGTACGGCACGGGCCACCCCAGCGGGGAGGCCGCCACGATCGAGTACGCCGTAGAGGTCCTCGGTGTCGAGGACGTCGTCGTCTGCGGTCACTCCCACTGCGGCGCGGTGGGCGCCCTCGTCCGCGGCGACGACCTGAGCGCCGTGCCCGCCGTACGGGACTGGCTCGCCCACGCCGCCCCCGACGGAGCCCCAGGACGCCCCGACGATCCGGCCGTCACCGACGCCGTCCACGGCCACGTCCTCGCCCAACTGCTCCGCCTGCGCTCCTATCCGTGCGTCGAACGGAGGCTGGCGGACGGCCTCCTCCGCGTGCACGGCTGGTACTACGAGGTGCACACCGGCGCCGTCCTGGAGTACCGCCCCGGGTCCGACGCCTTCGAGGCGCTCTGATGAAGGACGTCCGGATGCCGCGCTCCTTCCCTTTCCCACGGCAGGACTTCGCCGCCTCGCTCGTCGTCTTCCTCGTCGCCCTCCCGCTCTGTATCGGCGTAGCCGTCGCCTCCGGCGTCCCCGCCGAACTGGGCCTCATCACCGGCATCGTCGGCGGCATCGTCACCGGCCTGATGCGAGGCAGCAGCCTCCAGGTCTCCGGTCCGGCCGCCGGCCTCACCGTGCTCGTCCTCGAGGCGGTCCGCACGTTCGGGCTCCCCGTGCTCGGCGTCATCGTGCTGGCGGCCGGCCTGCTGCAGATCGCCATGGGCCTCCTTCGCTGGGGCCGCTGGTTCCGTGCGATCTCCCTCTCCGTCGTCGAGGGCATGCTCGCGGGCATCGGCCTGGTCATCATCGCCGGACAGCTCTACGCCGCGGCGGGCATCACCGCCCCCGAGTCCGGCCTCGACAAGCTCGCCGGCCTGCCGGGCGCCCTGGTCGACACCCTGGGCAGCAGCACGGCCCTCGTGTCGCTCGCCCTCGGCGCCGGCACCGTCCTCCTCATCGTCGGCTGGCGGCGGATGCCGCGCCGGGCCCGAGCGGTGCCCGGCGCCCTGGTCGCAGTCCTCCTGGCCGCCCTCGCGACCGCCGCCTTCGACCTTCCGGTGCAGACCGTGCGGGTGAGCGGCGTACTGGATGCCGTCCACCTGCCGGGAGCCGAATCCCTCTCCTCCCTCGCCGACCCGGCCCTCCTCGGTACGGTCATCGCGTTCGCCCTGATCGCCTCCGCCGAGTCGCTGTTCAGTGCGGCGGCGGTCGACCGGCTTCACACGGGAACGCGCACGGACTACGACAAGGAACTCGTCGCACAGGGCGCGGGCAACACCCTGTGCGGCCTGCTCGGCGCCCTGCCGCTCACCGCGGTCATCGTGCGCAGCTCGGCCAACGTCGAGGCGGGCGCCCGGACGAAGGCGTCCCGGGTCCTCCACGGTGTCTGGCTGCTGCTCTTCGTCGCTCTGCTGCCCGCCGTACTCGCGTACATCCCGCTGGCCGCACTGGCCGGGATCCTCGTGCATGCCGGCTGGAAGCTCATCCCGTTCAAGGGCGTCCTGACGCTCTGGCGCCGCCACCGGGGCGAGGCCCTCGTCCTCCTTTCGACGGCGTCGGCGATCGTCGTGGTCGGCATGTTCGAGGGGGTCCTGATCGGTCTCGTGCTGTCGGTCGCGAAGGCTGCCTGGGAGGCCTCTCACCTGCGGATCGAGCACAGTGACGACGGACGCGACGCGGTCCTCGTGCGGCTCCAGGGCACGGTCACCTTCCTGCGGCTGCCCCAGATACTCGACAGCCTGGAAGCCCTGCCCAGCAACCGCCGGGTGGTACTGGACCTCGCCGGGGTCCATCACCTCGACCACGCCTGCCGGGCGGCGCTGGAGTCGTGGGCCGAACGGCACAGCGGCGCCGACGCCGAGGCCGTCCGCGCCGACACGGCCGCGCCGGACCGGCATATGGGTGCCGCCGCGGGTTCGGTGAGAACCCGGAACTGAAACCGGAGGGCCTACGGGGGACGACGCGCGCCGCGTCGTCCCCCGTTCGCGTGGGGTCTGCGAGAGCCCTGGAGAAGGCGTCAGAGGTTCACGGAATGCGCCCCTCGTCGGCCGGATCCGGACAGAACCCGCCCGGTGGCACAAGGAGTCCACCTGGGGCGGTCGCTTCCCGCGGTGAGAGGCCGGCTTCTGCCGGGACGGTGATGATGTCGGCTGCCGGAGGCCGGACCCAGCAACCCCGTGACCACGCCTCGTTCCCGGCATGGCAGCCGCCAGGAACGAGGTGCTCGCATGGCGAGGCACGTAGTCAGCGAACTTGATCGGTGAGGGCCTGTCGGTGTGGATCAGGCCGGGATGCGGGTCCCTGCGCCGCCGACCCTGATCCGCCGGTCGCCCGCCCGCAGTTCCACCGTCAGGACGCCGGGGCGGCCCATGTCCTCTCCTTGGTGGAGGGTGAGGACCGTCGCCTCGGGCACGAGTCCGAGCTCACGGGCGTACGCGCCGAAGGCGGCGGCCGCCGCCCCTGTCGCCGGGTCCTCGACCACACCCCCCACCGGGAACGGGGCGCGGACGTGGAAGACCTCCGCAGAGGCGCGCCAGACCAACTCCAGCGTCACCAGGTCGAGCCGGTGCATGAGGGCCTCCAGGCGGGCGAAGTCGTACGCCAGGTGGGCCAGGCGCTCTCGGCTCGCGGCGGCAAGGACCAGATGGCGGGCACCCGCGAAGGCGATGCGGGGAGGCAGGGCGGGATCGAGGTCGCCGGCCGGCCAGTCGAGCGCGGCGAGTGCCTCTGCCAGGTCATCGGCCGCGACCTCCTCGACGTGCGGCTCGACGCTTGTGAGTGTGGCTCGCAAGACCCCGCCCTCCCGCGTCACGGTGACCGGCACGGTCCCGGCCCGCGTGGTGAACACCAGGTCTCCGGGGCCGATGCGCTCGCCGAGAGCCACGGCCGTCGCGACGGTGGCGTGACCGCAGAAGGGCACCTCCGCCTTGGGACTGAAGTAGCGGATGGTGAAAGCGCGCCCGGCGTCCGACACGCCGGATCCCGCTCCCTCGGACGGCGCGGTCAGGAACGCGCTCTCGCTGTATCCGACTTCGGCGGCGATCGCCAGCATCTCCTCGTCGCTGAGGCCCGTGGCGTCGAGAACGATTCCGGCGGGATTGCCTCCCTCGGGATCGTCGGAGAAGGCGGTGTAACGCAGGACGTCAGGGGTTTCCCGTACAGAGTTCATGCCGGGAGAACGACGCCGAGCTCCGAGGTAATTCCCCAGGTGGGGACTGTTTCTGAGCCCCGTGCCCGGACGCGACCTACACGCGGGCGCTGTTCAGACGGCGGTGCACCATCGAACATGTCGGACCGTCCACGACCATGTCGGACCGTCCACGACCATGATCGGCCGGACAGCCCCCAGGGCGTGTGTCGGAAGCGAATTAGGTTGGCTGACGTGCGTGAGCGGGGGCGGAGTTACCGATATGTCGGACCGATCGAGCTGAAGGCTGCGGTCCGGCCGGGTGACGGCGGGCGTCGGATTGGCTCGGCAGCTGACTCCTGTGACGGGATCGTGGAGCAATCGGCGGCGGAACTGGCCGAACCGTTCACTTTCGTCGTCGGCACAGACGGGGTGCTTCGGCCGGCGCCGCGGCGAAGCGAGCACGTGGCCTGTGCCGGCGGAGACAGGGTTCTGGGTGCTGTTTCGGCGGGTGGTGCCGCCGACGGTGGTGAAGCGTCCGCAGGGTGGGGGCAGGCGTCGGGCGGGTGACCGCGAGGTCCTGGCGGCGATCATCTGCGTGGCTGCCTCGGGCTGCACCTGGCGGCAGCCCCCACCGGTGTTCGGTCCGAGCCGGCAGTCGGTCTACCGGCGCTTCGCCCAATGGGGCCGAGCCCGCGTCTGGGGCCCGGCTCTACCGTGTCGTTCTCGACGAACTCGGTGCCCGCGGCAAGCTGGACTGGTCGCGGTGCGCTGTCGACTCCGTCAGCATCCGGTCCGCGAGGGGGGCCTCTGACAGGACCGAATCCGACCGACTCGGCAAGTCGGGCTCGAAGATCCACCTGATCACGGACCGGAACGGACTTCCTCTGTCACTAGGCATGTGGCGGTGCCAACATGCATGACGGCCAGGGCCCGAACCGCTCGCGCGGGGTATCCCGCCGATCTGTTCCCGGCGCGGACCGCGACGCCCGGCGACACTGCACGCGGACAACGGCTACGACTGCGACCACCTGGGCAGATGGCTTCGCAAGCGCGGCATCCGGCCCCGCATCGCCCGCTGAGGAACCGAATCCTCGCAGCGGCTCGGCCGTCACCGATGGGTAGTCGAGAGGACCGTGTCCTGGATGGCCGGCTGCCGTTGCCTCCACCGCCGATACGAACGCAAGCCCGAACACTTCCTGGCCTTCGTCGGCATAGCCACGGCCCTCATCTGCCACCGGCGTCCGGCCAAGACGTAACGCTGACGACGGCAACGATCCGGCTGGATACGCTGGTCTGTCATGACCAGCTGAAAGGTGCCGCGATGAGCCAGTACTTCGACATCGGCGACGAGACACTGTGGAACCCGTCCAATGGAGCTTCCCGTATGTTCCAGCGCCAGGTAGCGGTCTTCGAAGCGGAGCTGGAACTCCCCTCAGGCATCGGGCCGATGGAGAACGACGAATGCCAGATCATCCCCGACACCCTGGAAATCTTCGTCAACGCCCTTCTGGCGAAGCACCGAAGAACGAGCCACGCCATCTGGCTCGCGCTCTCCGAAGGCTTCACTGCCACAGTGCTCGTTCTTGCAGAACGCGCCGCGATCAAGGTGGACTGGGCACTGCACGGAGCCGCCCCGGAAGCACCACTCGAAGACGTGCAGGTTTCTACTGTCACTGGGCTGTCCGCCCCCGCGGAAGGCGCAGCCTGGGCTGCAGGCCTGCGAGAGAAGGCACGGGAGCTGGGACGGCGCATGCCCCGCTGACCAGAGCAGCCGCGTCCGACGAACCGATCGCAATCCCTCACTGCTGCAGCCCGCCATAAGAAACGACGTCCTCATCGCTCGCGTGTAGGCCGAGGCCCGTCGCGGCAGATGATCTCGGCACCGGGATGGTCGCGCAGCCAGGTTGCGAAGGTCTCGGAGGTGCGGCCGGGCAGGACGTCCACGACGGGGCTGGCCTTCGGGTCGACGAGGATGGTTCCGTAGGTGTGGCCCTTGCGGAAGGTGAACTCGTCGACACCGAGAACCCGCGGGGGACCGTTCCGGCACCGTCGGAGAGACCAGTAGCTCCAGCAGTCGAGTGCGTCCTGCAGCGAGGTGCATGCGACGGCACAGCCGTTCGCCCACCCGGCCCCCGAGCTCGACCGCGACCTGGCGGAGCCAGGTCTTCAACCCGAGAGTGGAGCGGCCTCCGCCACACGGCTTCTGACCTGGGAATTCACGGAACTCCGGTCAGAGCCGCATTCATGGAGCCTCTGCTGCCTGCTGGGGTGGCTGGGTGGCCCTGGCCGGCGGCTGAGCTCAGCCGTTTCGCCGTGCCTCCCTTGCTCGGCCCCGGACGTGGTGCGCCGGTGGCGTGGAGAGTCGACTGCGAGTCGAGTCTGCGCGGCCTCAGGCCATGGGGTCGCACCTGGTTGGGCGCCTCCTTTCGCGATGGCCGTGCAGACGTCCTGACCCAAACTCACTACTCTGCAGGCAAGTTGAGGGAATGAGGGGGAACTGATGCGTCTGCGGTACAACAGTCGCGTTGCCGCGGCAGGCTGTACGGCTCTGGGTCTTGTCGTCTTACTGGGCTGCTCGAAACCGGGCGGCGAACCTGAGCCTCGCGGTACTGGTCAGGCCTCGGTGTCCATACCGCCGAAGGCGGTCGAGAGCACCCCCTCGCGCATACCGCTGCGCAGCCACGATCCGGTGAGCGCCTTCGGTGAGCGGGAAGTACGTCTACCGGGTTGGGCGGTCGCGCTGGACGCGGGTACCGCGTGGGTCTCGGCCTGGGACGGGCTGATCGCCGTCGATGTCGCCTCAGGAAAGGAGACGGTCTCCCGGCCGGAAGGGACGCGCGCCCGCACGCAGCCGAAGCTGGGCCCCCCGGTCGTCGCCGATGTCAGCGGCCGTCGTCTGGTGATGACGGCCACGGCCATCGAGATACCGGGTACCGGAACCCAGCGCACAAGATTCGCCATCGAATTGGTCGCGGCGGACGCGGTGACGAAGGCAAAGGCCTGGAACATCGAGATTCCGGCGCAGAGGGGATTCGAGGCCGGGGTGGACCTGCGGGTGATCGCCGTGGACCGCAACATCGCGGTCATCATGTACGGCAGCAATCTGTGGTCCGTCGATCTCACAACCCGCGCGACGCTGTGGGCCAAGCAGAACGCCCCCAGCACCATTCTCGCGGTCGCAGACGGAGTGATTGCGACCGTCCTGTCGACGCAGTACCTGGAAGAGCAGATCGTCGGTCTGAGCGTGGCGAGCGGCCGGCAGGTATGGAGCAGCGATGCGGAGTCTGACCTGAAGTTCGTCGCCGCGGGCCCCCGGTATGTCCTGGCCACCAAGGGCCAGGATCTTTCGGCGAACCATACCCGCCTCCTGGAGGTGGCCACGGGACGCACTGTGGCCACACCCGATGTAGGTCCGGTCCCGGACACGTGCTCGCATGACGAGTCGGAGACCATCGTCTGCGGGAAGTACGAGTTCGGGCAGTTCGGAATGTTCGGCTTGGACGCAAGAACAGGCGCAAAGCTCTGGGAACTGCCGACGAGCGACCGTGACGCTCCTCGATTCCACGCGGCCTGGCATGGCGTCGTCTACGCGGGACTCAACGGGACTTCCCTGACACTGGACGCCCGTACCGGCCAGGACCGGCCCGGCGCGCCGTCGCAGATCCCCGATCTCCTCAACGGATTCGCCGGGGTCTTCATCGACACCGGCGGAACGGGCCGCGCGGACGAGACCACAGCCACCGCACGGGAGACCAGCGGCTGAGCCTGTACCGCCGGGGCAGTGAGTGTCCTGGCGGCGGCGCGCGGCGTTGGAGTTGTCCTGGAATTGCACCAGTACCCAAGGTCCTCGCCATCGCCTACGCCGGCGGGGTGATCGGCCCGTCGTTACGAGCCCGTCACCCTCAGTGCGCGGGTGTGGCTGACGTGAGCAGCGGGAGGTCAAACCGGAAGGTCAAATTTTGGTGCGTCTCCCACGTGCCCCACCCCTTGGCGGATTCCTGGGATCGTTGCCACACAGGTGAAGTGGTCAGTGCTGCCAGTCGGTTTCGCCGCCTGGGCCTACCAGGACTGATTCGAGTCCTGAGCCGGTGAGGCTCCAAGCCTCGTAGCCGGGATCTGGATCGACGCTGAGTCGCGTGCCGTCGTCAAAGCCGAGGGACAGGGTGCCGAGCCCGGTGACCTCGGCTTTGGTGACGGCCCTGGTGAACAGACCGAGGAGCGGTGCCAAAGCCATTCCCGTACCAGGCGAGAGGATGGCCTGGGTGCCGGCCGCATCGGTGACGGTTATCGGCGTCTCGATGACGAGTTCGCCATCGACGCGGATGCGGCCGTCGGGCTCGTGATCAGCGAAGCTGATCCGGACCTGGTTGTCGAAAGCGGTGCACGTGACACGGGCACCGACCAGCCCTGCGGGAACTTTCACCACACCTCCAGCGGCTCATCGCGTCGTGAGCAGTCTAGACAGGCGCTCAGCTGGGGTTTCCCTGTCGAGCGACTTGCGTGGGCGGCTGTTGAGTTCGGTGGCGTCACTGTCTCCAGGTGCTCGGGTGTGTGGACGCTCAGGTCAGTGCCTTGGGGAAGCACTGTCGGAGCAGGCCGTTGGTGTTCTCGTTGGAGCCGCGCTGCCAGGGGCTGCCGGATTGCAGAAGGAGATATCGCGACGGGCCGCAAGGCTGCCCCTCAGAAAACCACGGGCACGGCAACCAGCCACCGGTGGCCCGGCGCGCCGCCACTCCTTATGAGGCCCCAGGCAGCTCCGTAGCCTCCTCAAACGAGAGCCGTGGCTTCCCAGGCAGCGGTGACACACCTTCCTCCCAGTGCCACCACCCCTGTGCCTCACCGTGTTCCAAGAGCTTGCGGATTCGCGGTAGGTCCGTCTCCGGCGGGACGTCCAAGGCAACCATCCGGTACTGCTCGATCCCCTCGCCGGTCGTGCCGAGGCGGTGAAGACCTCCAACACGCTCTGCCGGGCAGCGGCTGAGCCGTTGTCCTTGAGCACGATCAGCCGGATGGTGCAGTTCTGAGAGGGCTGGACCGCCTTCCCGGCCCAGAGAACACCGTCGCCATCGAGCTCCGCCTGGATGATGTCCCCGCTGGCGACGCCGCGGACGAACCACGGAGTGTTGTCGAGCCGCACCGTGCCGTCGCCGAGGTCCACTGCCCATAGGCTCTCGACGCTCGCCGGCGGCCAGCCGTCCTCGTCTATGTCCATTCGGAAGTGGACCTTCAGGTGGCGGTCACTGATGTTCGTCACCGCGCCATCATCCACACCACGTCCACGGGCCTGGACCCAGGGGTTTCCAGCGGACACGGCAGCCAGCGCGAGCCAGCCCTGACGCGGAGCCGGGGCTGGTGTTGATCGTCAGGTCGTGTGCGGCTGTGTCAGGCGAAGACGCGGCGGTTCAGTTTGGTGGTGTCCTGGAGGTCTCAGCGCGAGTTGGTCCTTGTGCGGAGAGTGATGAACAGGCAGTGGCCGGGAACTATCTGGACGACCTCCTCCTGCCCTGCTGACGGCAGCAGAGGCCGGGGACGCGGTCGGCTACATGCGGCTGCTGGATGCGCTCGACCTCACGCCCCGTGGGCGGCCGCTGGTCAGCTCGCCGCAGGCCTGGCACGACGGCTCCCCGCCGACTGAGCGCGGCACTGGCACGTCAGACGAGGATGCCACCAGGGTCGCGATGGTCTGCAGTAGTGCGGCGTCGAGCGTGCAGCCGTCGGCGGGGCCCGCGAGGGAGACCCGCATCCGGCGCGCTGGCAGCAGCTTGCCAAGGCTCTGCCCAGGCCGTTGGCGGTTGCTGCACGCTGCTGCATCAGGATCGCCGGGCCGCTCCAGACCGGAGCCCTTGGCGAAGCCCATGCCGGAGCCCGAGGCGGACCCGGAGGAGCGGGAGCTGCGCGAGATCACCGAGCAGGTACGCGCCCTCACACCCACCAAGCGCACCCGCCTCACGGGCACGATCCAGGGCCTGCTGCGGCAGTCGTAGACCCCGGGCTCCAACTGAGCGCCGAGTACGTGCCTGCCCGGCCGGGTACTGGTGCGAAACCCCGAACCTCCCGTACAACCATTCGAGCTGCTCACGAGTCTGAGTCGGACACGGCATCTCCGTGTCCGACTCAGACTTGTGGGAGCTCCACCTTGCGGTTCCGTTCCACCAGCAGCCGTCTCGCCGCCGCCATCACGGCCGTACTCGCGGCCACCGCCCTTAGCGCCGGCACGCTGGCCACCGCCCCGGCGGCCTTCGCGACGACGTCGGCTTCGGCCGGGCAGGCCGACGCCACGCTTCCCGTCTACCCCGAGGACTCCTACCTCGCGGGCGCGGGCACCACCGGGTTCTTCACGTACGACTATGACGAGGCCGACAGCATCACGGACCTGGTCTGGACGCCGTACGACGGAGGAGCATCGAAGCGGCTCCGGCATCCGAAGGACGGCGGTTACGCCCTAGTGGGCAACGACGTGGCCGTCGTCGGCGATGACAGCTGGCCCGCGGCCATGCGGTCGATCACCTTGTGGAACATGGCCGACCCGGCGGCCCCGGGTGTGGACATCGACCTCGGCGCGCTAGGCGGCAGATACGTCGCCGCGCTGAGCCCGACCAGTGTGCTCACGAGCATCCGAAAGGGGGACGACACGGAGGAACTGGTCGTCGTGACCAAGCAGGGGACCACGACGACCACTCGTGAAATCACGGGTCTGCCGGTGGATGCGATCGAGATAGACGGCTCGACGGTCCTCGGGGGCACCGTTGTCGTGAGGTACGCGGCGGGTCCGCCGGACGCGCGAACTGGCCACCGGGCCCTGATCGACGTGGCGGCCGGGACGGTGACCGAGACCTTCTCCTCTGCCGAGGCCGGGTACAACAGCGACTGGGGCCACTTGACCTTCTCGGCTTCGCAGGTGGCCTGGGTCGCCGAGACGGATGGCCACCAGACGTACGTCACGTCTGTTGACCGCACGACGGGCAAGGAGAAGAAGACCGTCCTGGGCGACAGCATTGACGACTGGTGCTACGAGCTGGTGGGCGACTGGCTGGTGTACGGCGCCTACTGGACGCCCGTGAAGGCCGTCAACTTGGCAACCGGCGAGACCCGCGAGCTCGACGTCACAGCGACGGAGTCGGCACCCTCCGCCGACGGCAGCGCGGCGCTGCGGGGCAGCCGGGACGCCGACGGCGACGGTCTGTTCCGTGTCGAGCCCGGTGCGGACGGCACCCCGACGGTCACCAAGGTGGCGGAGACGGGCACCCGTCTGGCGATCGACGAGGTTCACGTCCCCAGCGCGGTGAACCTCGACCAGACCGGCGGCAAGGTGACCCTGGGCTGGACGCTTTCGCGTGCCGACGCCTACCTGGACGTCACGCTCACGCACACCGCGACGGGTAGAGCATTCACAAAGCGCCTGACCGCGTCCGGCACCCGGTTCTCCTTCGACTGGGACGGCGTCATCGCCGGGGCCGACGCGCCGAACGGGTCGTACGGGATCGAGGCCGAGGCGACGCTGCTCGACGGCACCGGCGAGCCCGTCTACCAGGGCTGGCTCATGAACGTCGTCCGCACGGTCAACCCGCACGACTTCACGAACAACGGCTCCACCGACGTCCTCGCCCGGGACGCCTCCGGTGTGCTGTGGCGCGACGACCTGCGTGACCGGCCGGTGGCCGGCCAGATCAGGACCGCCGGACGCACCAAGGTGGGCTCGGGCTGGAACACGTACAAGCAGGTCGAGGCCGTCGGCAACATCGCCGGCAGCACGCACGGCGACCTCATCGCCCTCGACGGTACCGGCGTGCTGTGGCAGTACCAGGGCAAGGGCGACGGCACCTTCGCCACGCGCGTGAAGATCGGTGGCGGCTGGGGCATCTACAACAAGCTCGCCGGTGGCTCGGACCTGAACGGCGACGGACGCGCGGACCTGCTCGCGACGGACGCCGCCGGCGTGCTGTGGTTCTACAAGGGCACGGGTTCGGCCACGGCCCCGTTCGGCACCCGCACAAAGGTCGGCGGCGGCTGGGGCATCTACAACCAGCTCACGGCCGTCGGCAACATCGCGGGCAGCGCGTACGGCGACATCGTCGCGCGTGACGCGGCCGGTGTCCTGTGGCTCTACCAGGGGCACGGCACCGGCTTCTCCACGCGTGTGAAGGTGGGCTCCGGCTGGGGCGCCTTCTCCCAGCTCGTGGGCGCCGGCGACGTGAATGGCGACGGGCGGCCGGACCTGATCGCGTACGGATCGGGCGGCACCTACGTCTACCGGTCCACCGGCTCGGCGACAGCGCCGTTCACGCGCATGACGACGAACCTCTACGCGGGCGAGGGCACCAAGTTCAACAGCGTGCTCTGAGGCCGGCCCGTGTTGTGCAGCGACTGCATGCACGACTTCACCGAACCGGAGCCGGACGAGCAGAGCTGACTCCGGCAGCGGCAGTGGACCGGTGAAGTCGACTCCGTGAGCCGCAAGGCATTGGCCGACGCTGCCGAGGAGTGTGTGTGGATGCGCACTCCCCGGCGACAGCGTTTCGACAGTCGCAGGCCTGGCGGAAGCGCCGTTCGTCGCGGATGGACGAGTGCCTCGGACAGCCAGCGTGTTCGGGCCTACCCGCGCGGTGCGCAGTCGGCACGCCGAGCTGCGCACAGAACAGCCCCCGCGCCGCCACAGCGGCTGAGCAGCACGCGGACGGCCCGAGCCAGAAACGAGGGTGGGTCAGCGCCTTCGGCGGCAGCCCATGTTCACGACCTGCATGTACCGGGTGTTCACGGCGGCGTCGAGCACGGCGCCTCGGTGAGCCTGCCGGCGACCCACTTCTGCGCGCGATAGCCGCGAGGGTAGGGGCCGACGTGGGGCTGGGCGAGGCCGGCGGCTGTGGAGAACTGCCGGGCTCCGTCCACGACGGCTTCGACGAGGCGGACGTTGTCCCAGGTGGGCTTGCGCAGGTCGGGATTGGTGCGCAGGTAGGCGCCGAGCGAGTTGGCTGCCAGGGCCGCCAGCGTCAGGCCCTGGCCGTAGATCGGGTTGACGCTGGCCAGGGCGTCGCCCGTGATGCACGCCCGGGTCCCACCTGCGGTGAGAGCCCGGTCTCGTCGCGCCGTTTGGCCACCTTCCTGAGATTCATGCTTCTGGAGCGCTCGTTCGAGTGCCGCCAAGGTCTCAGCTCTTCCCCACGCTCGCCGTAGAACGCCGGGCCTGTGGACGCGCGGTGTTCACGATGGGCCGCGTGGTGAGGACGAAGCCGTCGGGGTGGGGGACGGCGCTGAGGCCGGCCTGTCTCAGGACCGTGCCGAGGGCGGTGGCCACGGCGGCTGGGCCGTGGGAGAGCTCGACCAGAGCGGCAGGGTTGGTGTCCGTGGCGTGTGCGCGGATGGTGGTCTGGACGAGGTGGCCGGCGGGCCAGGTGACGATGACGCCGTAGGCGTGTTCGTGCAGGTGCAGGCCGCTGTCGGGGCCATATCCGGCGGTGGCGAGCACTGTGCGTACGGTGTCGAGGAGCTCGTGGGCCATGGCGCTCTCCCACAGTGTCGGCCTGTTACGCAGTTGCCGGGGTGTGCGGCGGGCGGGGCGTTGCGGGGCCGACGACGGTCAGCGGGATGCCCAGGCCCTCGCACAGGCGCCGGGCCCGGGTGAGCACGCTGAGGGAGGCGGGTGACGGGTCGGGTGCGGACAGCTGGATCCGTACGTGTCGCGGGCGGTGGGTGAACAGGAGCGCTTCGACCTGCAACGCGGCTGCCGCCCGGCTGGGTACGTCCAGGTCGTGCAGGAGTGCCAAGTGCAGGACGCCGTCCTCGATCGCGTGCCGCATCAGCATGCTTCCTCCTGTGCTTTCCTTCCGGCCGCTCCCTGCCGCAGGACGCTAGGTGTGGGCGAGGCAGGGGGCGGCACGCTCTACCTGCGGATGCCTGGGGGCCGGCCCAGTCCCGGCGTCCTGTGGTCCAGTGGCGTCGGCGCGCCGGTGCCGGCCGCCTCCGGCGCGGGACGGGCGCGGACGGTGAACACGTGGTGAGTTCCGGTCAGCTGCAGCAGGCGCGCGACCCGCGGGCTGAGGGCGGTCAGCACGAGGGTTTTCCCGGCGCGCAGGGCCAGCCGGTTCAGGCGGAGCAGGATGTGCAGGCCTGAGCAGTCGAAGAAGGTGACGCCGGACAGGTCGATGTCGAGGCCGGAAGCGCTGGAGTCCAGGGCCGCGATGAGGTCCCGGCGCAGCTCGTCGGCGTCCTCCATGTCGATCTCACCGCACACGCGGGCCAGCACTCGCTGAGGCCCCGGCTCGACGACCACGGCGACGACGGACGGTGACATAGTGACGCTGACACGCTCTGCCGCCGTCGCGGTCAGACGCGGGGGAGGTGTGATCATGGCCTGTCCCTTCGCTGCCCCGAAGAGGAAGGAATGGCAGTACGGGCGGAGGCGATCAGCCGATGCCGACGTGCTCCGCGGGTCAGCCGGGTGCGCGACGCTCATCGTGATCACCGTCCTCAGTGGCGCGTGGTTCGGCCTCGGCCGACTGGTCGAGGTCGACCAGCAGCTGCAGCAGGTCCGCAATCTCATGGCGACCCTCGGCCGGATGGCGAAACAAGGTCCCGGGCGTCACCTCGTAGTGGTTGCGCCGGCCATGACGCTCCCGCGTCAGATATCCGGCCGTCTCCAGATCCGTGACGATGGCCTGCGCCGCCCGCTCGGTCAGCCGACATTCTTCGGCCAGGTCACGCAGCCGAATTTCCGGATCGCGAAAGATCATGGCGAGAATCCGGGCGTGGTTCGTGACGAACGTCCAGCTGGTGCGTGATTCCACCGGCTCCATGCCCGAAATTATAGGTTTTGCGACTCGCGTTTCACCAGACCTGAATCCGCATTCCGGTGAGCACCCTCCGTATCCCTCCTCCGGCCCTGTAGCCGCCCACCACGCGGCCACGCCGTACCGGACAGGCTGCTCCACTGTGCGGGACACCGCCGCCGGCGCATTCCGGAAGTCTCATGCAGACGGCCGGCCGTCGAGGCAGTCACCTGTTGTCGACTCCGACTCCGACTCCGACTGCGGCCCGCCCTCACGGACCGCCGCCGGCGTCGCCGTATCCGGGCCCGGCTCCTCATCCCCATCACCGTGAAGCAGCGGGTCCGATCGCCCGACGCTGCGAGGAACGGTCAGATTCGTGGGACGGAGCCGCCTAGCCATCGGTCTGAGACAGGCAACGAACTGCGGGTCAGCGACCCGCGTTCGATGGCACGAGCAGCGAGACCCTGCAGCTCCCAGGCTATGCAGACGCGGTCCGTGATCGCACGCCCCTGCGTCCACAGGCGTTCCTGGTGCAGGTCCACAACGCACTGCCAGGAGTATCTGATCATTTGTCGCAGTGCTCAGCTGGCTCTCGCCGGACCGCCCCCCTGGAGAGGATGCCGCTGCCGGAAGCCCAAGCCGACTCGCTGTACTCGGCCGTGCGGAGCCCTCCCTCGTCGCGCTCCCACGGCCGCCCATCGCTGTCGACGAACCGGATTGCCCGGATCGGCGCCCCGCCCTGCTCGATTCCGTAGCCCAGCAGAAAGGCGTCGATGGGGCCCGGGGCGATGATCAGCTGGGTGCAGGGCGGCATGGTCCACGAATCCAGCCCCAGGGAGAGCCATTCGTGTTCTGCCGGATCAATGCCTGCGTCTGGTGCGTAGAACAACATCTCGACATTGCTCACTGGATCCAGTGAGCGGTTCACGATGACAACTGTTTCGGAGAGTTCGCCTACCGGCTCTGTCCAGTGGGCGACCCGTCCCGCCTGCTGCCGCCTGTCCTGATCGAGCTGCCGGCGTGTTGCATCCACGCTCGACGACGCCACCAGGGCGCTGAAGAACAGGCCGATCGCTGCCGCAATGGCCGTCAGCGCTGTTGCCCAGGGCGCCAGGGCGTCACCAACGTGACGTGCCCGCCGGGGCGACCCCGGCGCTACGCCGACGTGCGGACGTCTTTGCCGGGAGTGCAGTCTGCGGGTTCTGACCCTCAGGGAGGTCGCTCGATGCGCCACCACTTCACCATCGGCTACAGGGTGCGGCCTGGCTACCGGGCGCCGACCGAGGAGAAGCCGGGCGGGCGGCAGCGCAGCTGACCGCACCAGCGCGCCTTACCCGGTGACGCGGACCCGGAGGCCGTACGGCGCGCCGCTGCTGATCGCCTGCGCCTGCTCGGCGAGGTCGGCGCCGGTGAATCCGAGGAGCGCGGCGTCGGCAGCCGCGCGGAGCAACGGAACGATCTCAGCGACCGGGCGGCCGCGGTGCGAGACGGAGAGTTCGGCATAGGCCCGCTGGTACGGGACGCCGTACGGGCTGTTGGGGTCCGGCAGAAGAAGGTCACTGTCCCGCGCGCCGACCGTGATCTCACCCATGACCGCTCCCTGCATCGCCTTGACCGGGGCGGTTCCCGGCCTCCTTCCAGCGACGCTACGAGCCACCACTGACAACGATCGAGAGGCAAGCGGCTACTTGCCGGGCTTCACCGGGACGACCCCGACGTTGCCGACGCCGTCCTGGGCTTCCGCCCGATCCGCGGTGTAGGTGACCGGCTCCTCCCCGTTGTCGCGGATGATCTCCGGAATCCGGTCCCGTACAGGCTTGCCTTCCAAGACGTTGCTGCTCACGCCTGATCTCCAGCACCTGTCGCCACAGGGGTGCCCAGTCGCCACCCCTCGTGCCGCTGCAGCCTAGGACTTGTCCGGCCGATCATGGCTGTGGGCTGCTGAGGCATGGCGGAGGGCTACAGCACGTCTAGGGCATGGTCGGCCCACGACGCTCGTGTGCCAGGGTGGTGGTACGGATCGGCAGTCTGGGCGTTCCTGGAGTCGCAAGCTCGCCGCCGGCTGTCAACTCGGACGGCATCGCTACCCGCAGGCGTACGGCATCGGGCGGTGTCGGAAGAAGAAGGACCCGCTGAGCGACGGGGCCCTGATCCACTTCGAGGGGCGGAGATGACGCCGTCCGAGGTACGGGCCGCACGAGCTCATCCAGCTCTCGGTAGTCCAGTTCCGGGCCACCGAGCGGTGAAGATCAGCCAGATCGAGTGGTGTCCTTGCCTACTTGTCCCAGGCAGCCTCCGGTGCCGCTTAGATGGCTCCGACCGTGATCCACAAGGCTGGGGATCGATGCCCGCTACCGGGCAAAAGCACGGGACGCCGAAGCGCCTTCGTTGAGCGCGACGTCGCTGTGCTACCCGCCGAACTTCCTGCACGAAAGGACTTAGCCTCATGACGATCGAAGCCAACAAGGTGGTCTCCATCGAGTACACGCTGTACGACGAGCATGGCGCAGCACAGGACAGCACCGACAGCGAGGCCCCGATGGTCTACCTGCACGGGGCTGGCAGCGCCATGCCCGGCCTGGAGCGAGGACTCGCAGGCAAAGCTGTCGGCGACGAGGTGAGCATCGCGCTGGCGGCGGCCGACGCTTTCGGCGATCACGACCCCCAGGCTGTGAGCACCGTCAGCCGCGACTCGTTCGACGGAGCGGAGTTGGAGGTGGGCGCGCAGGTCGAGTTCTCCACGTCCGACGGCGAGACCCAGGTCGCCACCATCACGGCGATCAACGGCGACCAGGTAACCATCGACGCGAACCACCCTCTGGCCGGGCAAAAGGTGCGCTTCGAGGTGAAGGTCCTCGCCATCCGCGACGCCACCGCCGACGAGATCGCCAACGGCGCCCCCCAGGACAGCAACTAGGTCTTGTCCGGCCGGCCATGTGACGGGTCCGTGGCCGTGTCGCGGTGTGGCCGAATGCGGTCTCAACGTGCTGCGCCTGACTACCTTCCAGAAGCTGGGTGCCTGCATCAGCCAGCGGGGCCCAGAAGGCATTCTCCGCGCGTAACGAGTGTGCGGGGCGAGTTGGTGCACGTGATCTCGGGCCGTACGGCATGTGCCAGATTGCCCGCCCCTGATTCCCAGGTGTCCGACGGACTCGTCCCTCGTTACGCAACACGTGATCAAGGAGACCCTGCCTCTGGCTCTGCTCACACGCTCAGCGGTGGCCCCGGCAGCGGTCGCGGAGAAGGGAACGAGAGGCACATGACTGACATCGACCGCCGCGGGTTCATGAGGGGTGCGGCGGCTACAGCCGCAGCCATCGGCGCCAGCACCCTCGCACCGAGTAGGGCACTCGCGTCGGACGCCCCGGAGAAGCACGGCACGATCCCGTTGCCGCCGCCCGGCACGGACGTCCCTGTCAGCATGTACGCCGCCAACGTGCTGTTGAAGCTGAACACCCTCGGGGCCCTCACACTCGCCTTCAAGGGCGGCATCAACCTACAGGTCAAGACGAGCAAAACCGACGGCCTTGTCATGGAGGTCCAGGGCTTCCGGATGGAGGCGGACACCAGCCCGAGCACCCCGAAGTCCGGAACCCTCATCACCATGGCCATGTCGAATATGACGACCACGCCGCTCAGCATCCTCCAGGCCGCCTCCGGGGCTGGCGGACTCGAGATGCTCATCTACCTGTCCCTCACCGTCGATGTCATCGACAAGGCCACGGGGCAGACCACGAGCATGCTTGCCACTGACCCGACGACGTACGCCACGCTCAAGGCAACCGACGTGAAGGAATTCCCACCGGTCGACCAGCTGTGCAAGCTCCAGGAGCCCGTACAGCTCTACGACGCCCAGGGCCACGTGGCCGGCACGTTGGAGGGCTTCAACGCCATCATGAGCAAGGCCGGCTAGTGATCTGACCACATAGGTTCGCCGGGTTGGCCGTCGTGGCGGTTGGATGGGCGGTGACGTCCGATCCGACCGCTGGAGGTGCGGTGGCCGAGCCTGTCCGTGTGCGCAGACTGACTGACCAGGAGGGGCGGAAGCTGCAGCAGATCGTGCGCCGCGGCAGTACCAACTCGGTGCGTTACCGGCGCGCGATGATGCTGCTGGCCTCGGTCGGCGGGAACCGCGTGCCGGTGATCGCCCAGCTGGTGCAGGCCGACGAGGACACCGTGCGTGATGTGATCCACCGGTTCAACGAGATCAGCCTGGCCTGTCTGGACCCTCAGTGGGCGGGAGGCCGTCCCCGCCTGCTCAGTCGTGACGACGAGGACTTCGTCATCCAGACGGCCACCACCCGCCCGACCAAGCTCGGCCAGCCCTTCACTCGCTGGTCGCTGCGCAAACTCGTCGTCTACCTGCGGAAAGTCCACGGCCGGGTGATCCGCATCGGCCGCGAGGCGTTACGCGGTCTGCTCGCCCGCCGCGGTGTCACCTTCCAGCGCACCAAGACATGGAAGGAATACCCCGACGCGGACCGCGAGGCGAAGCTGGACCGGATCGAGGAGGTCCTTCACCGCTTCCCCGACCGGGTTTTCGCCTTCGACGAGTTCGGCCCGCTCGGCATCCGGCCCACCGCAGGCTCGTGCTGGGCCGAACGGAATCATCCCGACCGGGTGCCCGCCACCTACCACCGCACGCACGGAGTGCGCTACTTCCACGGCTGCTACTCGGTCGGCGACGGCCGTCTGTGGGGCGTCAACCGCCGCCGCAAGGGTGCCGCGAACACGCTGGCCGCGCTGAAGTCGATCCGCGCCGCCCGTCCCGACGGCGCCCCGATCTACGTGATCCTGGACAACCTGTCCGCCCACAAGGGCGCCGACATCCGCCGCTGGGCGAAGAAGCACAAGGTCGAGTTGTGCTTCACCCCGACCTACGCCTCGTGGGCCAACCCGATCGAGGCGCACTTCGGACCTCTGCGGCAGTTCACCATCGCCAACTCGAACTATCCCAACCACACGGTGCAGACCCGGGCACTGCACGCCTACCTGCGCTGGCGCAACTCCAACGCCCGCCACCCCGACATACTCGCCGCACAACGCCGAGAACGCGCCCGCATCCGCAGCGAGAAAGGCATCCGCTGGGGAGGGCGGCCCATCCTCGAGGCCGTGGCCTGAGCCAGCCTGCGCATGCGGCACACCGCACACGCTTCCCGGATCACCGCCTCGGGCGGCGGCCATCGCCGTCGAGGGCTTCGGCGAGTTCGGCACGCAACTGGCTACGGGTGCGCACCAGAATCCGCCCGAGCATGTTCTTGCCGTTCCCGGTCCTGCCCCGACCCCAGTAGTGATCGGTGGTGGTGTCTTCGACGATCTCTTCGTCGCCTGTGGACAGCAGAATGTCACGGATATCGGCATGCGTACGGAACTTGGCTGCCACCGCACGGCGCATCACGTCGTCCTTGACCCGCTCCCAGTCCCTCCGCAGAGGCTTGGACGAGTCACGGCCCAACTCCGCTGCCCGCAGCGGCGTGCGCGCACGCCGGACGAGATCCGCGTGACGAGTGCCCTTGAACTTCTGCGCCTGGAAGTAGTGCTCCGAGGTCGGCCACCAGACCCCGTCGAGGTCGAAGCCGTGATCGGAGAAGTTCGAGAAACATCCATAAGGGACTTCATCGGCGCCATAGAAGTAAATCGTCATGCGAGCCTCACGGGTGTTATGGAAAACCGCACCGTGTCAGGCATGCCCCAGCCGCCGCAACCAGTTTTCTTCGCCAGGCCCGGCCCTTCAGCGCACCAGCGACCCGGCGAACCTTCCCGGCCACAGCACTAGCTAGCCGCTGATGTTGCGCGCGTCGGGGGAATCACCTGCGGCGTCGGCCCTGTACTCGGGTAGCTACGGCAGGGGGACAAGTAGCTCAGAGTGAGCGTGTCCCTTGCGAGGAGGAGCCGGAACATGTCCAAGCCCCGCAGGGGCCAGCTCTGTCTCTTGAGCCAGCCCCTCGCGGGAATTCAGTTCTACTTCGTCTCGCGAACCTGTCCGACCTCGCCAGCGGCGCTCGGCAGGATGTAATGCCACAGTCGGGCGTATTCCTGTGGGGTGTAGGGCGCGGTGGTCTCCCTGATCACGCGGCCGAGGGCGTCGTATTCCCACCGGACCTCTTCGTCGCCCTGGATGCGGGCGTGCAGGAGCCCGTTGAACAGAAGGCGGGTGATGGCCGTGGTGCGGATATTGCCCTCATACGAGGTGGTGGTGGAGGTGGCGAGGAGTTTGTTCTCCTCCTGCTTGTACACGTAGGTGGTGCTGGTCGCCCGCCCGGACTCGGTCACGGTCTCCCGTGAGAGCTGTCCGGCGAAGGGGCCGCCGGTGAGGTAATCGCGCCGGACGCGAGATAGCTCCTTCTCCTCCTGGCCGCCGACGAGTTCGACCGTGACGTCGTCAGCGGCAACCACCGATACCGCCGCCTGTTCACCCGTCGCTGTGGCGGGGGTCGGCACGGAGGTGTACGTGTGGCGGGTGCTCGTCACGGGCACCGCTCCGGACTGCTCGGACGCCGGGAACGTGGTCGTGGCCTTGAGGAACCGCGTCAGCCCCAGCGGGTCCGCCGGGCAACCCGTGTCGCCCTTGGCCGGGTAGAACTCACAGGTTTCCCGCCTGCCGTCCGGATGGGTGACCGAGATCGTGTTGCCGTAGGAGTCGACGTCGAACTCTTCCCTCTCCTGACGGTTCTTCGCCGGGTCGCCCTTGGAGGACCAGGAGCGCGTGATGGTACGAGGCGACCGGTACTGGGGCGGCTGGCTCTTGGTCGGCACCCCCGGCAGGGCGTAGTAGACGACTTCCCTGGTCTCCGTCTTGTCCCCGCGGACCGTCTCCTCCTTGGTGAGCAGGTGGAAGGCGTTGTAGGTGCGGGTGACGGTCCGCCCCTCGGCCCCCTCGACCGTCTCGGTCTCGGTGGGGCCGTTGTAGTACGTCTCGGGAGGCAGGGCCTCGTGGCCCTGGAGCGGATCGTCCTGCCCATTCCACTGCACCTTCAGCCCGTGGCCCAGGTAGTTCGGACCGTCGGGGTACGTGTAGAGGGTCGTGCGGGGCTGTTCCGTGCCGCTGATCTCGTGACTGGTCACCCGGGGCAGGTTCGGGACGCTCGAACTCGGGAAGGCGTGGCCCGCACCCCCATAGAGCACGGAGTGGCGGGTCCGCAGCGGCGTGGTCAGCCCGCTGATCACCAGCCAGCCGGGGCGGGAGTCGTAGTCGAACGCGAAGGACGCCTTGTCCTCCGTCGGCAGCTGCAAGGCCGACAGACGGCCGTCGCGGAGGTTCAGCGTCCACCTGGCTTCCAGGGCGTAGTCGCCAGGGGCGACCGTGACGTGAACCTCATCCTTCGAAGAGTGATCGAACTCCATGAGGCGGTAGCCGGACTCTTCCGTGACCGACGAGAGCGCAGCCATGGCGCTCGACGGCAGCGACGTGTACTCCAGGCGCACGCATCGGCCGTGGTCCCAGATCTCCACCGGCAGGGCCCGCCCGCTGTGGTCGTCCGCCGCCACAAGCACCTCGCGCACACCGTCACGGTGCGCCACGACATAGCGGTCCCCGTCCTTGGTGACACGGACCTGCCCTTCCTCGGTGACAAGGTCATGCTCCGAGAGGTCGGGATCCAGGAGATAGCTCCGGCCCGAGGGCAGCGTCAGCTTGCCCGTCGTGGTGTTGAAGCAGGTCAGGTTCAACGACCACCCGTTGCCGAAGCCGCTGTCGACAGCTGACGGATGGAACCGCAGTCGCGGCTGGAAAGTCGGCCCGGCCAGATGGTTGCCGATCACAGCCGGCAGTGTGATCGTGCAGAGGAACACCCCGGTGCGCGGGTCCACCTCCGCGTGCACCAGCTTGTCCATCCCGAACTGCGTCACGAGTTCCTCGTCCGCTGTCGGCACGTACGGGCTCAGGTCTTCCGTCCGCCACGGGGCCATACGCTAACCACGCCTCTCACCATTGACAACGTGTGGCTTCGCTCATGAAGACGGACAGCGTTTGTCGATGACTTTGGGCAGCAATCGGTGATCACCGGGCCTCAACATGTCGACGAGATTTGGGTTCTGGCACAGATCTTGGGGAGCCGTCGCGGAGCGTTACCTCGATGTTCGATTGCGAGGGACTGGCTCGCGCGAGACGGCGTACGCCTTGGCGTCTGACGGCCGGAAGTGCCGCTCCCTCAGGTGCATTCCGTTCGCTGCTCTGGCTGGCTGTGGACGGTGATGGTGCTGGTCATGCAGACCGACGCACCGTTCTGGGATTCGCTGGTGTTCGACGGGATCGACGAGGTGGAGGTCGAGGCGGCTACGACCGCGTTCGGCACAGTCGAGGTGGCGGCGAGAGGCCGCGCGACCGCGGCAGCGTGTCCGGACTGCGGCCGCTCCTCGGACCGAGTCCACGACCGCTACCAGCGCAGGCTGAAGGACCTTCCACTCGCTGAACAGGGCTTTGTGATCCGGCTGACGGTCCGGCGCTTCATCTGCGCGTCGACTGGCTGCCCGCGCCGGACGTTCGCCGAGCCGTTCTCGCGACTCACCGCGCCGTACGCACGGTTCACCACGCGGCTCAACCACGCCCTGGAGCGGGTGGGACTCGTGCTGGCGGGGCGGGCCGGCGCTCGGCTGGCTGCCCAGCTGGGCTTCGGCGCAGGAAGGATTACCTTGTTACGCAGGGTCATGGCGTTGCCCGATCCACGGTTCAGTACTCCGCGTGTGCGGGGCGTGGACGACTTCGCGATCCGCCGCGGCCAGACCTACTCCACCGTCTTGACCAGCGTCGAAGACCATCGTGTGGTCGACGTGCTCCCGACTCGTGAAGCGGGGCCGCTGGCCGCGTGGCTGATCCGCCATCCCGGCGTGGAGATCATCTGCCGGGACCGGGCTGGCGCCTATGCCGAGGGTGCTCGCCGCGGTGCCCCAGAGGCTCTGCAGGTCGCCGACCGGTTCCATCTATGGCAGGGCCTGGGCCGCGCCGTGGAGACCTGCGTCGCCGCCCACCGCGATTGCCTGCGCGCTCCGACGCCCAGCAACCGCCTGTCACAGGACCCCCGACCAGCTTCCGGTCCGCAGAAAGACGCGGAGCCGGTCGGTCGGCGGGCCGAGCGGAAGAAAGCCGCACATGCCCTGGTCCACGAGATGCTCGCCCAAGGTCACTCACGCCGCGCGATCGCCCGGCACCTGGGCTGGGGCCTCAACACCGTGCTCCGGTACGCGAACGCCGCACACTGGCTGGACACCATCCGCGACAACCGGCCCCGGCCCAGCCGGCTGGACCCCTACAAGCCCTACCTGGAACGGCGATTCGCCGAGGGATGCACCAGCGTCACCCGACTCCACGGCGAGCTGGTCGCCGAGCAGGCTCCCGTCACCTATGGCATGGTCCGCGCCCACATCGCTACCCTCCGCGGGGCTCCGGCCAGCGCGCCGCCCCGGCCGCCGTCGGTGCGGCAGGTGACCGGCTGGCTCACCCGCCACCCCGCCGCCCTGAGCGAGGAAGACCGGGCGGGCCTGAAGGAGGTCCTGGCCCGCTGTCCCGAACTGGACACGGCCGCCGGACATGTCCGCGACTTCGGAGAGATCCTCAGCGGTCGCCTCGGTGCCACGCTCCCTGCCTGGATCGACGCGGTCGACGCCAGCCGGCTGCCCGGCCTTACCGGCTTCGCACTCCACCTGCTCCGAGACCTCGACGCCGTGACCGCCGGCCTCACCCTGGACTGGAGCTCGGGCAGCATCGAAGGCGCCGTGAACCGCATCAAGAAGATCAAGCGGCAGCTCTATGGTCGAGCCGGATTCGAACTACTCCGCAAGATGATCCTGCTCCAGTGACCCGCTCAGTCCAGGGCCCCCTGCTGCGAGGACAGCAGTCCGTCGGTGCCAACGACGAGCGAGATGGGTTCCTGCCGGGCAGCGAGTCGGGTTCTGGCAGGCTGACCAAGTGAGCGGGAATGTAGAGGCGTCCGACGACCGGTTTCGAGATCGACGCGAACGCAAGTACGGATACGACTTCCTCGATGAGGTTCTGGTGCACTGTCCCCGGTGTGATGGGTGCGCCACTGTCACGCCCCACCCCGAGATCCCAGCAGATGAGAAGGCTGCCGGCTACGGGAGCCTGGATCTCCATCGGCGGCTGCGGTGCACGGAGTGCGGCTTCTTCAAGGATCGGAAGGTCGACACTGCTGTCGTGGGCAGCCCTGTCGATCCTTACTTCCAGCTACCGGTGTGGTTGCAGACGAGCTGCTGCGGACACGTCCTATGGGCCTATAACGTGCGTCATCTCGATCTGCTGGAGGCCTACGTGGGGGCCAAGCTTCGTGAGCGCGGAGAGCTTGTGCCTTGGGCCCCGATGAGTCTGGTCGAGCGACTTCCCACCTGGTTGAAAGTCGCGAAGAACCGGACCGAGGTTCTGCGGACGATCAGACGCTTGCGTTCCACACTGCCTGCTGGTGGGTGATCGAACGCGCGGTGACCACAGCTCAGGCACGGCTGACGGGCGTCCATCCGGCCAGTATGCAGGGGCCAGTCTCACCCGTTCGATGACGAGTCAGCGCACGTGAAGCGGTCTGGACACCCTCCGTGACAGCTCCCCAAGATCTGTGCCAGAACCCGCTACTGCTCGATAAAGCCAACAACGTGAAAGGCCGCGCTCGTGCGACCCGCCGCATTCTGGCAGGAAGATCAACCACGCAGCAATGACGCACGATCATTGGCTCAATACCGTCTGTGACTAAATTCCTGCTGTAGGGGGCCGCCCCGGAACCCCGTCGAGCGGGCCATCAACAACCCGCGCACGCAGCCGCCCCCCGTCATCTGGCTCCGCACATGATCGGCCGGACAGCCCTTAACGCCTGGCGGCCACCCTCTCGCGCGACGCGCACAGCCCGGCTTCTCCCTAGGTTCTCCCGCCGATCATGTCCGGAGCCAGATGACGGTTGCTGCGACGGTGACAGTGCCCAGATAGACGTATGCGCGCTTGTCGTACCTTGTGGACACAGCTCGGTAGTTCTTGAGCTTGTTGATCGCCCGTTCCACGGTGTTGCGCTTCTTGTACCGCTCCTTGTCGAAGCCGGGTGGGCGCCCTCCTGCCCGGCCCCGGCGTACGCGGTTCACGGCCTGGTCGCTCTTCTCAGGGATGACCTGGCGGATGCCTCGTCGCCGCAGGTAGCGGCGGGTCCGGCGATTGCTGTACGCCTTATCGGCGCTCACACTGTCCGGTGTGGTGCGCGGACGGCCCGGCCCGAATCGAGGCACCCGAATGCGTTCCATGACTGGCTCGAACTGCGTGCAGTCCGCCCACTGGCCTGCCGTCAGCAACAGTGAAAGCACGCGGCAACGCCCGTCCGCGCTCAGGTGAATCTTGGTGGTGAAGCCTCCTCGGGAACGACCGAGCGCCTCACCTCCTGCACCACCTCCGCCAGGCGGGCGCACAGTCTCACCCACGGTCTTCCGCTCTGGTGTGCCATCGCGGCCGCCCCTTTTGACGCGGCGGGCGGCGGAGCTTTCCGCGCGCCGGCCGCATGCTGGTGGGCACGGATCGAGGTGGAATCAACCGAGACGTCCCAGTCGATCCCACCGGCGGCATCGGCCTGGGCCTGCACCTGCTGGAGTAGCCGTCCCCAGGTTCCGTCGGCCGACCAGCGCCGGTGGCGCTCGGAGACGGTTTTCCACGGCCCGTAGCGTGGCAGGTCACGCCACTGCACCCCGGTTCGCACCCGGTGCAGGATGCCGTTGACCACCTGACGATGATCGCGCCACCGGCCGCAGCGATTGTTGCCCGTGGGCAGGAGCGGCTCCAGACGTTGCCACTCCGCCTCTGTCAGATCCCCCCGACCAGTCACGCAAGAGCCAACGAACCAGTAGACGACATGGGTACGGTCAGCACCTGCGATGCCACCACGCCAACTCCGGGTCTTCCATCGGCTCGTGATGCGTTCGCCCGAGGAGCACCGCGTCCAGGCGCTCGACCTGCACCCGAAGTTCGCTGGCGGCGCTTGGCAGAAGCATGAACAGAGCATCTTGCAGCTTGTCCCGGGCCCAACCCTCACCGCAGCAGAGGCAGGTGAACTCCGCCTCCCATTGTCTCCACCGGCGCCTCGTGCCTTAGACGCGCACGGACCACACGCGCAGCGCCACCGCCACGATGCCCGGAGACGATCGCTCCCGTTCGAGCACACGGACAGCGGCATTCGCCGCTCCCGACAGACCTGGGACATCGCGATACCGCGCCCAGGGTCTACCCCAGCCGCGTTCCCGCAGCCGAAGTGAAGCTGGTGTTCTACGAGGCACGGCCCCTTCGGGTGTAAGTCATGGGCGGCATCCTCCCACAACCCATGATCGACGGGACAGAACCTAGGGAAGACGCCTCCACCTTCGCCATGAGAGCCACCAACCCCACCCGTTCGGAGGGCGCGTCTCGGCGATCACAGGACAGGGCTCTTGGAAGGGTTGTGCGCAGGGTTTTGCATAGCGGATCGATATCTTGTGTCGCTGTCGAAGGCATGGTGCGGAGCTTCGGGCCATGACCTCACCCGAGCTCAGCGACCTGGACTACCTCTGGGAGATCGAGCGCCTTGCCGACCGCGTCAGTGTGGAGGCAAGGGTGGCCCCCGTGTACTCGAAGAGAGCAGATCGTCAAGGAGAGCCGGCAGCCGTGGGTGCGGGACTTGTCCCGCGGCTGGAAGCCGCCCCACTCCACGATGCGTTGCCCGGTTTGCCGGTTTCGGTGAAAGTGGTTCAGACGCGACCAGGGCTGAGGTAGAACTGCGGATCACGAAGTCTGCTCCCCGCACCCGGGGGATGGCCCTGACTCCTATCTGTCCTACGCAGAGTAGATGTCAGCGCGGGCGCGGCTGCTGCGCGCTCCGCCCGCCCTGACCTATCCGTACGAGATCGCGGTCCCGTAGGCCACCAGGTACCAGGACCCGGGGTCCCTCCCTTTCTGGATGGCCGTCAGGCGTGCGCCGATGACCTCGGCGGCCCCGGTTTCGGCCGCGCTCACGCTGAGAGAAGAGAACGCTTCGCCGGGGAAGACCTGTAGGTCGCCCCAAACGACCCACCTGGAAGTCACAGGTCGGTCCATCCTCTGGGGGTTATCGACGGTGAGGACCGGGACCGGAAAGGAAAGTCTTCTCGCCATGCCTCTGCAATACCGCCGTTCCGGCGGAGCAAACGGCTCCGGAGCCATACCCCGCACCGGCGGTACGGAACGGCGAGGCACGGTCGTCATGAGCACCACCCGTCACCCGCTGGGCGCCGGTCCGACGACGAGCACCAGGAGCACGCCGACGTGAAAGGCACGCGCCTCCTTGGCACCGGTCCCACCGGGTCGTAGATTCCGGGTTTCGCCGGTTACTGCCGTCGAGGACGCCACGCGCCGCATGGTCGACGCCGAGAACGACCGGGACGCGGCCATCCGTTCCGCCATCGGCGCTGGCGCGCCCGGCGCTCTGTGCGGGCCCTTGGGACCCTCATGTGCCCTTCCCCGGGACAGGTACTGCGGCCAGGGCCGCAACGCCCCGTTCGAAGGCGTTCACGGTCGTGGACGGCTTCGCGGGTGCCGGTGCTTCTGGCGCCGGGGTGTGAAGGACAACACCGAAGGCCTGCAGGCGTTCGCGTCGTCCGTCGGTCAGGGCAGCCCACACCTCGGGCCGGCGCTGCTTGGCGAGCCCTTCCCGATGTCCTTGCCGTGGACGGTGACGCCGGGTTCGACGTACGCGAGGATGGCCTCCTCGGCGTGCATCTCCCGCACCACCGCGTAGTGCCGCTGCCATTCCGGCGGCCATGACGGGTTCCAGTCCTCATCGACCTCGCGCAGCACCGCCCTCCACTCAGGCTTGCCGTCCAAGGCACCGGGGCGGCGGAGGTTCGCGAGCCACTGCCCCACCGGCCGGTCCAGCATCGCCGCGGACCGGGGCGCACACAGCGTCCAGTACTCCTCGTCATACACCTTCGCGGCTTCCAGGTTCTCCTGGAACCTTTCATCGGTCACCGACCACACCATCCCGAGCCGCTCCAGCCGCCCGGCCCGGCTGCCCACTCATCTCCCCGCCCCCGTACTCCCGCCGCTGCTCCGCCACCCACTGCCCCGGCGGTGTCCTTCCTTCCCGATGCCCGTAGGGGCCCCTCGCGTTCCCTGCCACTGGGTTTTCGGGAGCAATGCAACGTGGCGGTGCTCCGGTAGGGCACGGGTTCGGGCGGGCGGCGGACACGGCCCCTGGCCCTCGGCCCCGTGGTGGCTCAGGAGTAGGTCATGGGGCAGCCGTGCCGTATGGAGTACTGCGCGGCGCGCAGGTGGAGAGCCACGTAGAAGGCCGCGTCCCGGTCCTCGGCCCACGGTCCCGGCCGCGCCCGGGCGGTCCGCTCCGCCCCGCCCTCCAGGAACCACAAGCTCAGTGTGAGGTTCTCGCCCGCCGGTATCGCGTCCACGGGCAGTTCGACGGCGTCGGCGAGCCGCTCGGCCAGGGCGAGCACCCGCGGGGCCCCGGCGACCACCGTCTCTTCGCCGGAGTACGCGGTGCCGACGGGGAGCACGATCTCCTCCTCCAATGCGAACGGCACCAGAACACTCCAGTCGAGGAGGGCCGACACCTCCGCATCGGTCAGCCGCGTCCTGCACAGTGCCACGAAGCCGTCCATGGACGGGCTGACCTTCTCCTCGAACCAGCCCGGCGCCTCCCCTGCGACCTGCCGCAGCTCGTAAGGGGGCCGCCCGCGCCGCTCCAGCTCGGTGTTCAGCGCGGCGGCGACGTCCCCGTACCCGTCCTCCCCGAGTTGTGACCAGTCCTGCGCGGTGACACTCACCAGATAGACACCCATGATCGCAACGTACCGGCCGCCACCGACAGCGTCGCTGCCTCTCGTACGAGCGCGGCGTCCGCGCCCACCGGTTCAGCGCCGCCTGAGGCGTGTTTCAGGGCGGAGGCGCCGACCGCTCGACCGCCCGGCACCCAGCGCCCTGTCAGGCTTCGCCGCGCCGGGCCCAGGTCCCTCTTCCACCTGCCGTCATCAGCGTGTTGACGATGTGCGACCGGTTGCGGCCGCCCCGAAGCAGCCGCTCGGCCGCCAGGCCGAACGCCAGCGCAGGTCCCACGAGACCGAGGGTCTCGCCGGTGCCGAGCGCCAGCCCCACGCCGGCGAGCCCGAGGCCGGTCTCGGCCGCGGCCCAGGCGAGCCGCCCGGGCCGCTCCCCGGAGGCCGGCAGCTTCCGCCGGACCGCCCGGAGCAGCGCGGGGAGGGCGTCGTCGGCCGCCGCCGCGTCCCCGGCGCGCAGCGCCGCCTGGAAGGCGTCGCGCCGACGGGTCACGACCTCGTCCTGATGGATCTTCGCGATGTCCTGCCAGCCCAGTTCGGCGACCGCCGCCAGGTTGCCCGGGGCCATCCCGTGTTCCGCAGGGGCTGTGGCCCGGGGGCCGACGGGCTCGACGAGCGCGTCCGTCGGACTCCCGAGGTAGAGCCCGATGTCGGCCGCTTTCGGGAGCGACCGCGGGGACGCCCCGTCGGTGCCCGGCGTCCGCTGCACCGCTGCGTTCCAGGCCTGCGTCGCGGTGTTCCACATCGCCGTCCTGTGTGGCGGGTCCGTCGCGTCGAGCTGGGCGAAGAGCACCGCCCTGCGGTGCCGGTTCGACGGCTCCACGTGCTCGTCGAGATAGGCGAGGGTGCGTTCCACCGGGGCGTAGTCGTGGCCGGGGAGCCCCGGCAGCTCCGCCACCTCCTCCAACACGTCGCGGTACGAGCAGGGGCGCGTCACGGCGCTCGTGCCCAGCGGCACTCCCGCCTCGCGGGAGAAGTGATGCAGGGTCCGGGCCACGGCCTCCAGCCTGCGCCGGATCACCCCGCCCTCCTCGTACCGTGCGCCCAGCGCGGTACCCCGTGCGAACAGTGGCCCGGGATTCGCCTCCCCGCGCTCCAGGGCACGGTGCAGGCCGGTGGTGACCAGAGCGAAGGGGTCGCTGCCGGCCGGAGCGGCGGTGGTGCAGCGCAGGAACGACGGGCAGCCGCGCACGAAGGACCGGAAGTCCTCCGTCTCGAACAGCGCCTGTACCGCATGGCTGTCGATGAGCTGCACGTCGCTCAGCACCACCGTGTGCCCTCACAAGGCCTGGATCTTCAGCATGACGGCCAATGACGTGTCCTGGGGGGTGTTGAGGGCAGTGGGGGCTGGCGCGGCTGCCGCAGCGGAGGCTTCTCATTCGAGCCCGTGCAATTCGAGGGTCAGCTCATGAGGGAAGTCCCGCCAGGGAAAAGCATCAAGCGCGAGCCGGGGCGTTCGTTGCAGGCGTTTCCAGGGATGGATCCGTGGGTTCATAGGGGCGCGCTGGGCCGGCTTTGAGGAACCGGCGCGCGGAGTGTCCCGCAGCGGTGACGACGATGGGGAAATCCGGTCGACAGGCGCCCCGCGGCGCACTGTGATGGCTCCAACTGCCTGCCGCACGGGGCGGGCCGACTGCAGGAGCTGCTCTTGACACCCGGGAGAGTCACAGACGCCAGTCCCGCGTTTGATGCCGAGCTGGTCAGGCGCCTGGTCGATACGCAGTTCCCGCAGTGGGCCGAGCTGCCCTTGGAGTTGCTGGACCTGGCCGGCTCGGACCATGTGATCTACCGGATGGGCGAGGGGTTGTCCGTACGGCTGCCCCGCCATGCCGGTGCCATCAGGCAGGCCCGGAAGGAGTCCGAGTGGCTGCCACGGCTCGCCCCGCACCTGCCACTGGCCGTCCCCGTGCCAGTGGGGGTGGGGGAGCCCGGCTTTGGTTATCCGTGGCCTTGGTCGGTCTCCCGCTGGCTGGACGGCGAGGTGGCGACTGCAGAGGCACTGGGCGATTCGTCCGAGGCCGCTGTCGAACTGGCCGGGTTCCTGACGGCTCTCCAACGGTTCGAGCCCGGGGAGATCTCTGCCCAGAACGCCCGCGAGGACCTCACCGCGCGGCCGCTGGTTGCTCGGGACCGGGCTACGCGGGCCGCCATCGCGGAGGTCGACGGCCCGTTCGACGCCGCTGCCATGACCGAGCTGTGGGAGGCGGCGCTGAGCGCCCCCGATTGGGACGGCCCACCGGTCTGGTTCCACGGCGACTTCCACACCGGCAACCTGCTGACCGTCGCCGGCCGCCTCAGCGCAGTCATCGACTTCGGCGGACTCGGCATCGGCGACCCGGCCTGCGACCTGATGATCGCCTTCACCCTGATGTCGGCCCGGAGCCGGGCCGCTTTCCGCGCCGCGCTCGGCGTGGACGACGCCACCTGGATCCGGGGCCGCGGCTGGGCGCTGGCCACGGCCCTGAACGCCTACACCCACTACGCCGCCGTCAACCCCCGGGTCGCCGCGCAAACCACCCGTCAGATCACCGAGGTCCTCATCGGCTAGCCAAGCGGGACAAAGACACACCGCCGTTTCACGGGGTGCGCGGGTCGAGTTCGGCGGCCGAGGTGGCGACGGCGGTTGTGTAGCGGAGGCTTGTCTTGGCGCCGATCGAGAAGACGTGTGCGAGGTGGAGAGGGGCCGCGCCGCTTGCGAGGGCATCCTCCAGGATGCGGTCCTGCCGCAGCCCGTCGAGGCCCACGGGCAGTGGCCTCAGAGGTTCCACCAGGGCTACGAGCCCTCGGAACGCGACCGACCGCCACGACATGGCCCAACTCCGCCGCGCCTTCGGCATCGCCACCCACTTCTGATCCACGACGACGCGAGGAACCCCCGGTCACGTCGAACGAATGGCCGGCGCCTCTGCGCCGAGCGGCTACCCGGCCGGCGTCCGGCGGAGATAGAACACCTCGGGGTCGCCCTCGTCGAGGCCGTGGACGAGGCCGACCGAGTCCCAGCCGGCTCGCCGGAGCAATCGCTGCATCGGCTGGTTGGAGACGTTGGCCGAGGTGAACAGCTTCGAGGTCATGCACGAGTCCGCCGCGGCGTCCGGCAACCGCAGCCCCACACCTCTTCCGCGTGCCGAGGGGGCCACCATCACCACCGTGACGAAGCCGTACTCGAAGAACGTGTACTCGACCACGCAGGACCCGAGCAGGCCGGACGCGTCCTCCGCCACGACCACCAGCCCCTGCCCGCACCACCTCCGGATACTCGCTTGCCGCCCGGCGTCCCCTCCGGCAGCTACTGCGTCGATCTCCATCAGCGCGTCCGCCTCCGCCCCACTCGCGGGACGCACCGTGAACGCTCGGAATTTCCTGAGCAGTTCATGGTTCTCAATGATCGCAGTCCTGCGTCGCGCCCACCGGCGGGGTTGAGCGGGAGACCGCAGGGGAAGTGTCTGTCCCGCGGACCGCCGACCGACGTCCGTTGTCCGGGAGCAGCGGAACTTCAGGGACGGAGTCGACGCACATGGAACGACGCATGTCGGTTGCGACGCACTGGGGCAGTTTCATCGCGGTGGTCGATTCCGGCCGGCTGGTGCGCATCGAGCCGAGGGGCGACGACCCGGCTCCGTCACCCATCGGCCCCGGAATGGTGAAAGCCGCCGACGACAGCGCCCGCGTGCTGCGCCCCGCGGTGCGCAAAGGCTGGCTGAACGGCCTGCCGCGCGTCCACGACACGGCCAGAGGCGCGGACGCCTTCGTCGAGGTGAGCTGGGACGACGCGATCACACTGGTGAGCGATGAACTGCACCGCGTTCGTTCCCAGCACGGAGACAGCGCCGTGTTCGGCGGCTCCTACGGCTGGGCAAGTGCCGGCGGCTTCCACAACGCACAAAGCCAGCTCCAGCGGTTTCTGGCGCTGGGCGGGGGATACACCGACTCCCGCAACACGTACAGCACCGCGGCCTTGGAGGTCATCCTTCCCCATGTGATCGGCGGGCATCCGTGGAGCTACCAGTCCCGGATGCCGATGTGGGACGAGATCGCCGAGAACTGCGAGCTCGTGGTGGCGTTCGGAGGGCTGGCCCTCAAGAACAGCCAGATCAACCCCGGCGGGCTGGCCAGGCACCAGACGCGGGACCTGCAGCGCCGGTGCCGTGACGCCGGGGTGCGGTTCGTCAACGTCAGCCCCATCCGCAGCGACGTCGCCGGCTTCCTCGACGCCGAGTGGCTGCCCGTCGTCCCCAACACCGACACCGCCGCGATGCTCGGCATCGCCCACACGATGCTCGTCAACGGTTGGCACGACGAGGACTTCCTCCGCCGGTGCTGCGTCGGCTTCGACCGCTTCGCCTCCTACCTCGGCGGCGAGTTCGACGGCATCCCCAAGGACGCCGCCTGGGCGGCGGAGATCACGGGCATCAGCCGCGACACGATCACCGACCTCGCCCGCCGCCTGGCCACGCAGCGTTCCCTCATCATGGTCAACTACGCGGTGCAACGGGCGGACCACGGCGAACAACCGATCTGGATGTCCGTCGTACTGGCCGCCATGGCGGGCTCCATGGGCCGCCCCGGCTGCGGCTGGGGCGCGGGCTACGCGACGATGGACGCGACCGGCGTCGCCCCGGGCCGCCCCTCCGTGGCGGCAGTGCCCAAGGCCCCCAACGCCGTCGCGGACTTCATCCCGGTCGCAAGGATCGCCGACACCCTGCTGCACCCGGGGAAGACCATCGACTACGACGGCCGGCGCCTCGCACTGCCCGAACTCCGCCTGATCTACTGGTGCGGAGGCAACCCGTTCCACCACCACCAGGACCTGCATCGATTGACCCGCGCCTGGCAGATCCCCGACACGGTGGTGGTCCACGAAGCCTGGTGGAACACCACGGCCAAGTTCGCCGACATCGTCCTGCCCGTCGCCACCACCTTGGAGCGCGACGACTTCGCCGCCGGATTCTCCGACCCCCACCTCGTGGCGATGCCGAAAGTCCGCGAGCCGGAGGGCGAGTCGCGCACCGACCACCACATCTTCGCCACCCTGGCCTCCCGGCTCGGATACGAGCAGGAGTTCACCCAGTCGCGTTCCGAGCTCGAATGGGTCCGGCACCTCTACGAGCAGACGAGGACCGAGCTCGGCGGCGATGCCGCCCTGCCGGGATTCGACGAGTTCTGGCGGAACTCCACCGCACAGCTGCCGCCGTTGACCGGACCGTTCCCCGGCAGCTTCGAGGCACTCCGCTCCGATCCACAGCGATTCCCCCTGCCGACTCCGTCGGGACGGATCGAGATCTTCTCCGAGAAGATCGACTCGTTCGGCTACGACGACTGCGCCGGGCATCCGACGTGGTACGAGCCGGTGGAGTGGCTCCATGCCGACCTGTCGGCCCGGTTCCCGCTGCACCTGATCTCCAACCAGCCCGCCTCACGCCTGCACAGCCAGTACGACAACGGCGGGCACAGCCTCAGCTCGAAGATCCGCGACCGTGAACCCGTGACGATCAACCCCTCGGACGCCGCGTCGCGTGGCATCGAGAACGGCATGGTCGTCCGCGTCCACAACGATCGGGGCAGCTGTCTCGCGGGCGCGGTTCTGTCGGACGACGTCATGCCGGGCGTCGTACAACTGGCCACGGGAGCATGGTGGGACCCGGTCCGGCCGGGCCTGAGCGGAACACTGGACCGCCACGGCAACCCGAACGTTCTCACGGCCGATCGACCGTGCTCACGCCTGTCCCAGGGCCCGAGTGCGCTCAGCGCACTGGTCGACGTCGAGCGCTACGACGACCCCCTTCCCGAGGTACAGGCGTTCTCACCCCCAGACCTCGAACACTGACACCGGCCCGGGCCGCCGAGAGGCCCTCCACAAGCCCGTTTGTGTCTGAGTGACGGACTGAATACCGTACGTGGTCGTGACTGCACTTCAAGACCTCAAGTACGGCCAGTGGTTCAGGGGCGCCGACGTCGACGGCGACGGGTTCATCACCCAACGAGACGTCCGCATGGAGCGAGCGCTACATCGGCGCCCGTGGCGCCGCGCCGGACTCGGAGACCGCCCGTATGCTCACTGATGGGATGGACGGGTTCTGGACCAACGTGATCGCCCCCATGGACCAGGACGGCGACGGGAAGGTCGATCTGCGCGAGATGACCGAAGGGTTCAGGCGGGTCCTGACCGACCCCGCCCTGTACCCGCAGCAGATCGAGCCGGTGACCAACTGCTTCTTCGACCTGGTCGACCTCAACGGAGACGGCAAGATCGACCGAGCCGAGTTCCAGCAGATGTTCGACGCGGTCGCCGGAGTCCCCGGCGAGGACTGCGCCGCGGTCTTCGCCGCTCTGGACCAGGACGGCTCCGGTGCGCTGGACCGCGCCGAGTTCCACCGAGCGGTCACGGAGTTCTTCTACGGCAACGACCCCGACGCCCCTGCCAACCACCTGTTCGGCAGGGTCACCGGCTGACGGAACCACGCTCGCGGAGCAGGAGCATCCGCGCGCGAGCGTGGTGCCGTCAGCCGGCGGCCCAGGACACCCGCCGGTCCGCCCCAGCGGGAATCCCGGATCCGAATTCCGGCGGCGTCACACCCTTCGCCGGTCCCGGCGCTCCACCCGCACGACGAGGGTGACGGGTCCGTTCAGAGGCAGGTGAGGGATGTGGACGGCGCCATCGCTCACAACCCTGTCTGCCCCGCCCAGCCGCTCCGCCGGATGGCATGGGACACCGGACCCGCGCGCAAGGCGCTCCGTCCGATCGCGTCCCACCCGGCCTCACCACCGGACGTCATCGAGGGCCTGCTCACGAACCCGGACCCCCAGGCTCGTCCACGCAGCAGTCCCGGACCCCGCACTGCCGGTGGCAACGATGGAACGCCTCCTCTACTGCGCCACGGCGAGCTGACAAGGCTGGTCGACCGGACCGCAGCCAATCCCCATGCAGACCGCTGCCCGAGTCGTACGAGGAACCGGCCTGGATCGGCATGCGCCGGCGCATCCGCACACGCACGTTCGCCCATGTCCGCACCACGGACGTGGAACGCTCCCCGGCCTACGCCGCGTACACGACCGCGGATCAGGGCCCGGTCGTGATGACCTTTCGGATACCCGCCGACGACCTCCTCGGCCTGACCGCCCCCGGGATCCCCTTCCGCCGCGCCGACTGGGGCCACAACGTCGTCGTTGCCGTCCTCGGTGACCACACCGACTGGACCGAACTCACCGAACTGGCCACCGACAGCTACCGCGAGATGGCCCCGAAATTCCTCGCCGTCCGCCTCCCCCTCCTGCCGCCGCTCGACTGACCGAACTGACGGGCCGCGGGGGAGTCGTGCCACCCGGTGACGGACCGGTGCTCTCCACCGACGGCGTGCAAGAACGCCGCGCCGGCTCCGTCGACCTGCCTGGCGTGCCCCTCGCTGCGAATCCGGTGCGGCGGTTCGTGTCAGGAGAGGTCGTCCGCACCCTGACGCAGGCACGGGGACGGCCTGTGGCCTGGGCCGTCCGGCACCGTGCCGTCGGAGGTCAGTTGGGGAAGGAGAAGTAGAGCACCTCGCTGTAGAAGGACGCGAAGTGCCTCTCCCAGTCGGCCCGCACCGAGGCCAGCCAGTCGTCGTTCTGGCCGGCGATCGCGGCCTCCGCCCTGGCGACGGCGTCGGGGATGTCCTCGGACGCCAGATGCCGCACGCTCGCTGCCGGATCGTCGCCCGTCATGGAGACGATCTCCCCGGTCTCAAGGACGAAGTACTTCGCCTGCTGCTTCTCGAGGTGCGCCGTGGTCCGGGCAACGCATGCGGCGAAGTCGGCGTCGTCCTCGAGACCCTTGCCGACCACGCGCAGGAGGTCGCGGAGCAGGCCCGCGCCGCCGGCGTAGTCCGCGGCGATGCCGATCGGAGGGTTCCAGATCATGGACGGGACGATGGTCGTTCCGCGCCCCACCATGAGCTTGTGCGCGAGCGGGATGTCCCCGTTGTGCTCGGATACGCATCGGATCTGCTGAGGGATGCCTGCATCGTCCGGCATCGAGTCTGCGGAGTAGAGATACGAACGGTTTGCCATGATCGCGACGCTAGCACCGGGGACCGACAACGCCGGCGCCGCCGGACTCCTCCCGCGCGGCACCCGGCCTCCCCGAGCCCGCATCAACTGCACGGCCACGCTGCGAGCACGGGCTCCGGCTTCCCCACCCCGTATATGAGGCCCGCGCCCAGGCGGGGGCGTCAACGGCCCTTGCAGCGCAGTTCGTATCGACACACCGCGTCGAGTTCGTGCTCGTACGGAGTGCCGGGCGGCGCCTGGGGAAGCCGACGCGCCCCCTCCACACACCGCTCGTGGTCGTGAAGAGCGAGCCCGTACACGGCGACGAGCCGGACTCGGCGGTCGGTCCGCGTCGTCCAGCAACGCGGCCATGGCGTCGGCGAAGACGACATCGCGGTCCCTGCCCTCGGCAACCGTGAGGCAGGCGCTCCGCCGTATCACCGCGTCCACGTCCGTCATCGGTACAAGCAGACCCCGGCGTCAGAGCGGTCGCCATAGGCCAGGAGGGCCGCGTCGGCCCGGGGATCGGGGTGCTCCCCGAGCGCGACCAGTACTTCGGTGAGGACCGTGAGGTCTCCCGTTGCGACGGCCGGCCAGCAGGATGGTGGCATTGCCCCATGCCGGGTGGTCCGAGTGGTGGTTCATGGCACGAGCCATCAGCTCCTTGGAGGAGGTGCGGACACCCGGCAGTTCCTCCAAGCGACTGAGGATCTCCGCGTGCCCGTCGCGAACGGTCCTGCCGCCGAGCACGTACTCGTCGACGCCGTAGTCGTCGTCCTGAACCCGGGTACGTGCAAGAGCGCCCTGGGAGCCCGTGAGTCGCCGCGATGCGGTTTCGCCCCCCTCCCGTGCCAACGGCGTGCGAGATCCCTCATGTCCAGGAGCTCGGACCTGTTGTACGTGTTCCGGATCCTGCCGTCCAGGAGTGCCTCGACCAGTGCGGGCGAAGCCGAATCCACCGCTTCGCGCAGGGACAGCAGCGTCTCCGGTTCGCATCGGTGGGGGAGCCGGGCAGGCGGAACGCGATCCCGGCACCGCGCGCAAGCGGGCTCTCGACGCGGCAGCCAGGAGCCGGATCAGACCGTGCCCGGAACCGGGGCCGGGACCGGGGCCAGGGCCGCCTCCGGTGGCCGGGCCGGGGGCGAGCTTGCGTCGATACCCACTTGAAACACAGCCGTGGGGCGTTCGAAGCGGTGCTCGGACCGGCTGGAAGCGTGGTCACGCGACTGTGTGCCCGTACCCGATCGCCGGTGTACGTGAGGCAGGAGGCCGTTGTCATGCTGAGTACTCCCCACCGCCCCGATGCCGCCACCCGGGCGGTGCCCGCCGACCTGCCCCGGGACGGTGCACGGTCGCGCGCAGGCTGCGTCCCCGCGGGCCGTCGCGGCCGGCTGATCGCCGCCTCGGCACTGGGCGGAGCCCTGCTGATGATGCTGCACGCCCAGATTCCCAACGAGGTCGGCCAGCTCGGCAGCCTGTTCCAGACGTTCCTGCCGTGGGCAGGCTTGAGCGTCCCGGTCCTGCTCACACTGGCGGCGGTTCGACGTTCCCGGCTCGCGGCCGTCGCCGTCGTCGCGCCCGCGGTCGTCTGGGTCTCTCTCTTCGGGGGTGCAGTCGTCGACAAGAGCTCCGCCGGCGGAGACCTGATCGTGCTCACGCACAACGTGGACGAGGCGAACCGGGAGCCCGGGCGCACCGCGCGTGCCCTCGCCCGGTCCGGGGCGCACGTGCTCGCCCTCGAAGAGCTGTCCGCGAAGGCCACACCGGTGTACGAGCGTGAGCTGGCCGCAAGTCACCCGTACCACTCGGTGCACCTCGGCATCGGACTGTGGAGCACGTACCCGCTGCACCGTGTGGAACCAGTGCCGATCATGCCCTGGACCCGTGCGGTACGGGCCACGGTCGACACCCCGAAAGGCCCCGTCGCCGTATTCGCCGCTCACCTCGCGTCGGTACGTGTCACCCCGACCACCGGCTTCGCCACCGCCCGCCGCAACGAGGCGGGAAGGAACCTCGCCGAGGCCGTGGCTGCGGAGCAGCTACCCCGCGTCGTGGTGATGGGCGACTTCAACGGGACGAGCGAGGACACCGCGCTGAAGCCGCTGACCTCGCAGTTGCGCTCCGCGCAGAGGGAAGCGGGTGCCGGCTTCGGCTTCACCTGGCCGGCATCGACCCCGCTGGTACGCATCGACCAGATCCTCGTCAGGGGAGTGAGCCCCGCCTCCTCCTGGTCGCTGCCGGCCACCGGCAGCGACCACCTCCCCGTCGCAGCCTCGCTGCGGCTGTGACCGGACCGCCCGAGCAGGTGACTAAGATGACGAAACATATGATCGCGCATGAATAGACAGGTGGCATGTCGGTCATCCCCGTATCAGGTCCCGTCAGCGTCCTCGTGGTCGAGGACGACGCCGTCATCCGCCGCGCCGTCCAGCTTTTCCTGGAGCGCTACGGCTATCAGGTCACGGTGGCCGCGGACGGACTCGCCGGCCTGGAGGTCTTCCGGGCCGGCACTCATGATCTGCTGATCCTGGACGTCATGCTGCCCGAACTCGACGGCATCGGGCTGTGCCGGCGGATCCGAGAGGAGAGCTCGGTACCGATCCTGATGATGTCCGCGCGAGGCGACGCCCTCGACGTCGTCGCAGGCCTGGAAGCGGGCGCCGACGACTACGTCGTCAAACCCGTCGACACCGCCGTCCTCGTCGCCCGCATCCGCATGCTGCTGCGGCGCGCGAGCTTCCAGCCACCCCAACAAGCAGGGAAGCCGCCCACCCGCCCCACGGACACCCACGCACGCACGGACCAAGCCGGCGCGGTGACCCCCGGAGTGCTGGTCTTCGGCGACCTGACCGTCAACACCATCGGTCTGGAAGTACACCGCGACGGCCGGCCCGTGCCGCTGACCCCCACCGAACTGCGCCTCCTCCTCGAGTTCGCCGCGGCACCCGGCACCGTGCTGGACCGCCGACGGCTGCTCCGCGACGTCTGGGACTACGGCTGGGAAGGCGACACCCGGGTCGTGGACCTGTGCGTACTACGCCTGCGCAAGAAGATCGGAACCGGCCGGATCGAGACCGTCCGCGGCTTCGGCTACAAACTCGTCCGCGACTGAGAGGCCGACCCGGCACATGGCACTCCTCAACCCACGCGCCCTGCGCTGGAAGATCGCAGCCCTGACCGCGACCGCCTGCTGCGCGGTGGCCGCGGTGATCGGCGTACTCGTCCACCAAGCCATATCCGAACGCGGTGACCGGACCGGCGAACAACGCGTCGCCGCCCGCCTGACCGCCGCAGAGCGCGAATACGCCCGCACGGGCACCGCGCCCATCGACATCGAGATCCGTACCCCTCAGCAGCTGGACGCGCCCCTCGCACACGCCCTGGCCGCCAAGAACCCGAACGATCTGTACGCGACCTGGTACGACCAAAAGCCCCCCAACTGGTACTGGCTATGGGCAGCCATGCCCGTCGAGGGCAACCGCGTACTCGTCGCCCGGACGGACATGAGTACCGAGGTACGCAGCCTCCAGCTTCTGGACCGCAGCATCATCAAAGCCGTGCTGGCCGCCCTCGCGGTCATCGTGCCGCTCGCCGCCCTGGCCACCGAGCCGATGAACCGCCGGCTGCGCCACGGTTCCCGCACCGCCCGGGCCATCGCCGACGGTGCCCTCGACGCGCGGATCGGCCCCCGCGGCCGGGCCCGTGACGAGATCACCGAGATGTCGGCCGCCATGGACGTGATGGCCGAAACCCTGCAGCGCAAGCTGGAGAACGAGCGGCGATTCACCGCAGACGTCGCCCATGAACTGCGCACCCCGTTGATGGGCCTGTCCACCGCCGCGGAACTGCTCCCGCAGGACGACGAAGCGGCTGAACTCGTACGCGACCGGGCCTCGGCACTGAAGGGTCTGGTCGAGGACCTCCTGGAGATCTCCCGGCTCGACGCCGGGGCCGAACGGGCCCGTACCGACGTCGTACCACTGGGGGATCTGGTCGCCGACGTCGTGCGCCGGACCGGGACGCAGACCCTCGTCACGACCAGGGACGCCCAGGTGGTGGAGACCGACCCGCGAAGGGTGGAACGGATCGTGGTCAACCTGGTGACCAACGCCCACCGGCACGGAGCAGTCCCCGTCGAGGTCACCGTCACAGGCACCCGGATCGCCGTACGGGACCACGGGCCAGGCTTTCCCGCCACGCTCCTCGAGGAAGGACCACAGCGCTTCCGCACGGGAACCTCCGCACGGGGACGCGGCCACGGCCTCGGACTCACCATCGCACTGGGGCAGGCCGGTGTCCTCGGGGCCCGACTGACCTTCGCCAACGCTCCCGGCGCAGGCGCGACCGCCACCCTCGACCTGCCCCCGGTCCAGCCTGACCAGAGCGGATCGAGTACGCGCCCCACGAGCGTCCGGACCGCACGTTCCGCGACGGCCTCTCCGCCCACCTGAAACTGGACGAGCCGCAGGTGGGCGACGCGCAACAAGGCCGGGCGTACGTCACACCGACCTACGCGTCCTGGGTCAACTCCATCGAGGCCCACTTCGGAGCCACTGAGATGCCAGGAGGAGACCGGGATCGCCGGGGTCGACCGTCCGGCCGCCACATTCCCGGTCAGTGGTTCCTGGTCACGCCTCCTCACATCGGGCCGGAGCGCTTCATGGCGGACAACTCCTCCCTTCCGTAGTCGAGTTGCGCTGCCTTGGCCCTTGTTCTCAGGGCCCGAAGTGTTCACGGTTCGCCCAGGAGGCCCGATTGCAGCCCAGGCGTGTCAGAGCCCATGCCGGAGCACTGCGCCGTTCCCCTCTTCTCATCGCCCTCGCCCTCGGGCCGCTGCTCGTCGGGTTCACCCCCTGGCTCGGAGTGGCGAGCACCGGGCCGGGCAGCCGCACGCCCGCGGCGCGGCCGACGCCGGGCCCCTTCGAGCAGCAGTCGCCTCACCATGACGTGGCCCGGCGAACGCCATGGAGCCGATGGCTCGCCTGCTCGACCAGACCGGATGGAGCGCCGTCGCGAGCGACCAGGAGACCGTCAAGGAGACTCTTTGCCAGAGGAGGCGCTGTCCTCCTCGGAGTGGGTCACTCCTCGTTGGAGACCGCGATCAGGTACTGCCCGGCGTAGGCGACGAGCTGCAGGGTCATGTTCTGGCAGAGCCTTCGACCAGGGCCGGGCCGCGACCACCGCGCCCTGGAATGGGTGTCTGCTTCCGGGCTCGTCGACCCGGGTTCTCGGTCCGGGGTCAGACCTCGATGACGATCTTCCCCGAGGTGCGGCCTTCCTGGCTGAGGGTGAAGGCCGCGGCGAGTTCGGAGAGCGGGAACATCGCGGCGACATCGACCGTGAGGCTGCCCTGGTCCGCGAGCCTGCCCAGAGCCGCGAGGTCCTCGCTGTCCGGGCGGACCCACATCCACTGGCCGCCGGCGCCGAGGACGGTGTGGTCGGCGATGGAAGCATGCCGCCCGCCCTCGGCCAGAACAGCCAGGGTGGTGTCCAGAACCCCGCCCACGAAGTCGGCGACAACCGAGACCCCCTCCGGAGCCAGGGCACGAACGCGTTCGGTCAGTCCGTCCCCGTAGGTGACGGGCTCGCAGCCGAACCCTCGCAACCGATCGTGGTTGCGCGGGGAGGCGGTGCCGATGACCCTCGCTCCCCGCGCCCGGGCCAGCTGCACGCCGAGGGACCCGACGCCGCCGGCCGCGCCGTGCACGAGAACGGTGTCGTCGGTGGTCGTCCCCAGACGTGTGAGGAGCTGGTAGGCAGTCAGGCCGGCCAGCGGCAGTCCGGCGGCCTGCGCCCAGTTCAACGAGGCCGGCTTGGCGGCGAGAGCGCGTACGGGCACGCTGACGTACTCGGCGAAGGTACCGCCGTGCACGCAGTCCTTGCGGGCGTAGGCCATCACCTCGTCGCCGACCGCGAACTCAGGCACATCGATGCCGACCCGCTCCACGGTGCCGCTCACGTCCCAACCCGGAACCACCGGGTGACAGACATCCATCAGGCTGTCGAGCCCGCCCGCCATGATCTTCCAATCGACCGGGTTCACCCCGGCACATCGGACCTTGACGAGAACCTCGCCAGGGGCGACCTTCGGCAGCGGCAACCGGGCCTCACGGAGCACCTCCGTCCCACCGTAGGTCTCATACGTCATCGCCCTCATAGTGCCCTCGGACATCCGCGACGCCTCTCCCGTACCGTTCGGTCCCCGCTCCATCTGAGCACGGTGAGCCCCGGACACATTGCAAGGCTCGCCAGGAAGTAGGGGCGGGTGGGAGCCTGGTGCGCGGCCCTGGCGGACCATCGCCTGGTGAGGATCGAGGTGGTTCAGGAGGACCAGCGGTAGGTGCGGGTGCTGACCCGGCGAGGACCCGGCTGGGTACGGCGGTGGACTGGATGCTCGCAGAGGAACAAACGGCTACTGGCACGATCGTCAGGGCGCTGATTCAGGACCACCAGGACTCTCGGAACGACGACGATCTGGACTGGCCCAACCACCCTCTCAAGCTGCTGGGGGAAGCGGAGGGCGCCCGTCCTTGGTGAGCTCGTCGCCGGCAGGCACACGGAGGACGTTGTCACCGTGTCATCGGCGCCAGGACGTAGTACGCGGTGCCCGACAGGCCCAGGGCGAGCGCGGCGGCGCCGGCGACGATCCAGTGCGGTTGGTCATCTCAGCCCCACAGCTTCCGGTAGTTGGCTTTGTCGACGGCCTGGGGGCCGGTGATGGGCGGGTCCTGGATCAGTGCCTTCATCAGGAAGGCGTAGCGGCACGCCTTGTGGCGCAGGCCCAAGGCGTGGCCGATCTCGCGCTCGCGGCCGCGGCATTCTGGAAGTCGCGGCCCTGGCCGTCCATCTTCGTGGTGTTGCAGGAGACGTAGTCCGTGGCGCCGGCACCGGAGCCATTGGCGTAGGAGGCGACTGGCGCGCCGTCGGCGGAGGAGCCCTGGTAGTCGCGGAACTCAAGGTCGTTGACGGTCAGCGCGCCGTCCGGCGCGAACGTGATCTTCGAGCCGGAGTGCTTCCAGACCTTCAGGGAGTGCTCGCGCGGCGGTCGTACTTGGTCTTGTCGGTCCAGCGGATCTCACCGGTGTCGACCGCCGAAAAGTTCTTCGTCTCGCTCCCCCCCCCGCGCAGCCACGGCGCGGCCTCCACCGCGCGGCGGCCGCTGTGTACGCCTGGGGCAACGTTGGGTGCGTCGCGTCGCAGTGAGTGACTGTAGTGGGTTGGTTGGATTGCGGCGACGAAGTTCAGGTGTGGGTGACACCCGAACCGAACAGGGCGTCACCGAGGTCTGGGACACTTCGGGAGCCCCCTCGTCAACGAGCCTGTCACCCTCAGCGTGAAGTTGTCGCTCGCCCGCGTGGTGTCGCGCCTGGGTCGACCTCGGGGGAGTGGGTCCGGGCCGGTGCCCGGCTATGGCGACGCTACGGTGGTGAGCCGTGGTAGGTCGAACCGGTCAAACCGACCGATCTCCCTTGTGCCCCCGCATCTTGTGCGGGGCACCTGCGCGCCTAGGGCGTTCAGCCCTCCAGCAGGCCTATGACGCGGGCGTGTAGCGGACGACGGTGGTCTCGCAGGCCTCGGGGGACACCGTCAGCGCGTCGACTTCGGCCTGGTCCGCGGACAGGCCCCGGCGGAGCTTCGGCGCCGTCCACTCGCTGACGTAGCGGCAGTGCGCCTCCGGAAGTGGCGGCATCCACTCGGCGGGTCCCGGTCCGCCCAGGATCGACGGGGCGGGCGCAGGGCAAACGGTGCGCGCGTACGGCGGGTGACCACAATGGCGTGCGGTGCGAAATCGTCGGCGGGCCTCGGGGTGCAGGGCCCGGTGTCGGAGGTTACTTCCGCCCCGTCCCACCGAAGGGCCCCCGCCCGTGACGACCACACCCGGCCACGCCGCACCGGCGAGTCGCCGTCCCCGGCGCCAGCCGCCGATCCGGACGAAGCAGACCCTCGCCGACGACGTCGCAGTGCTGACCTCAGGCGTCCGCACCCCGGCAACTGAGACGCCCGGGACGGAAGCAGGCGGTTCAGGATCGCTCGGGCGGGAGCCGGATCGAAGGCTTCGGACGGGGCGAGGGCCGCCGAAGGGGTGACGGGGGCAGGGGTCGCGGCCGCGGAGGCGGTGGTGCCCGGAAGAGACGGCAGTCTGGGCGCGGCCGCCGTCACAGCGGCGAGCACCGTGGCGGCGAGGACGGTCCGGCAGCGTGGGGCGAGAACGGTCCGACGACGGGGCGGGAGGACGGTACGGAGCGATCGGGCGGCGGCCCACACGGCTTCCTGTCGAGGAAGAGGTCGGCGCTGAGCGCGGAAGGCGGGTCAGTTGTCCGGAGTGCGCACGGTGACGCGCGTCCCGGGGTGGGCCAGCGAGCACAGGAACGCCACGGTCAGGGCGATCGCCATGCCGTAGAACACCCACTGGTTGGCCTCCGCGAAATCCATCCGGATCGCGTCCCCCGCCCCTTGCAGGGCCTTCGCTACCGGCCCGTCACCGGCGGGACCCTGGCCGTCCGGGTGACCGGTGACCGCCTCGGCGACCTTCTCCGCGGTGGCCGAGGCTTCGGACGGCGGCAGCCCGCGGTCTTGGAGCGTGGCGGTGATGCGGTCCGTGGAGACATGGGACAGCACGGTGCTGAATACGGCCATGCCGATGGCGGCCGCGTAGTTGCGGACCGTCTGGGTGATCCCCGTGACCTCGCCGTACGAGGCGTCGATAGCCCGGTTGACGGCGTCGGTGGAGGCCGGCGCGAGCAGGAATCCGATGCCGGCGCCCGCCATGGCCGCGTAAGGCCACTGGTCGTGCATCGACAGATCGGTCATCTTCTGCGCCCAGAGGTAGAACCCGACCGCGCCGAGCGCGCAGCCGAGCTTCATGGCCGGGCGGGCGCCGCGCTTGTCGAGGATCCGTCCACCCCACTGGGATGCGAGGCCGAAGCCGATGAAGAAGTACAGCAGGAAGAGCGCGGCCTGGTTCGGAGAGGCGCTGAGCGACACCTGGGCGTACACGGACGAGAAGAAGAACACCGGTACGAAGGCGAGCATCGCGAAGAACAACACGAGACTGTCGACGGTGAAGGCCCGGTCCCGGAAGACGTCGAAGTCGATCAGTGGGTGGGCGGTGCGCCGCTCGTAGCCGAAGAACAGCACCAGGACGAGCAGGCCGCCGACGATGCAGGCCCAGGTCGCGACGCTGCCCCAGCCCCAGGACGAGGCCTGCTGGAAGCCCAGCACACTCAGGCCCATGCCGACGGCGACCAGCGCGGCGCCGACGATGTCCAGGCGCTCGGGGCGGCGGCTCTCGGGGATGCGGGCGAGCACGGCGAGCACGATCGCGACGACGGCCACCGGTACGTTGACCCAGAAGATCGCCCGCCACGTCCACGCGGTCAGCCAGCCGCCGAGCAGGGGTCCGACGGCGGTGAGGGCGCCGGAGAGTCCGAAGAAGAGCGCGAGGGCGCGACCGCGACGGTCGACGGGGAAGACGGCGATGACGACGGCCAGCGCTGCCGGGAACATCAGGGCAGCTCCGAGACCCTGGGTTGCGCGGAAGACGATCAGCCAGGTCTGGGCGAGGTCGCCGGAGGGCACACAGCCGCAGAGCACCGAGGAGATGACGAAGACCAGGGTGCCGATCAGCATGACGCGGCGGTGCCCGAACAGGTCGGAGAGCCGGCCGCCGAGCGCGAAGAACGCGGCGAGGGAGAGCAGGTACGCGTTGACGACCCACTGCATGCCGGAGGCGGTCAGGTCGAGCTCGTCGGTGATGTTCGGGGCGGCGATCGAGACGATGGTCTGGTCGATGAAGGTCATCGACACCGCGAAGAGCATGGCTGTGAGCGCCAGCTTCTGGCGGGGCGCCTCGCTGCGGACGGCCCAGGTCGGCGTGGGGGGTGGGGAAGTACCTGCCATGTTCGGATGATCGTCCCGGGGTGCCGTGTGTGCATGCCGAGGCACCTCCGCCCCGGGGGCGGCGGTGGTGCCTGGGTTGTCTTTCCGACCATCGGATCGTTGGTCCGGTTGTGAGAGACGGGGAGATTTCTGACGCTGCGTGGGCGGTGATCGAACCACTGCTGCCGCCCGTCGGTCGGGCCCGTGGCCGGTGGCGGGATCACCGCCAGGTGCTCGAGGGCATCGAGTTCTAGCCGCAGGGCGCGGTGGAGGATCGCGCGCAGGGCACGGGGACAGAGGGCGGCTCGGGCCGCTCGCGCGGCGGACCGCCGGTCGGGTGCCCCGGCGGCGGACCGCCCGACGGTGCGGGCCGGGGATCTCGGCCTCCGGGCCAGATGGCCACGGGAGAGTGGTCACGGCAACAGCCTGGCGCAGGAGGGGACAGGTCCTCACCGCCCTGTGGGCGGCGCGGTGGCCGATGCGAGGCACAGTGTGCAGGCTGGTAAGGAGCATCGCGGAGAGCGTCAGCCGAGGCTGCGCACACCGCTCCCCACCGGAGTAAGGAAGGCGGTCGCAGTGTCCCGGAATCGCCGCTTGATCCTCAGCCCGCCGTCCCGCGTGTGGGGCCTGCTGTCCAACGGACATCGCTACGGGGAGTGGGTCTCGGGAACGCAAGAGGTCATCGCAGCCGACCCGCACTGGCCAGAGGTGGGCGCCCGGCTCCGGGTCCGGGTGGGAGTCGGCCCCCTCACCCTCGACGACACCTGTGTCGTCCGCATCTGCGAGCCCGGTCGCCGTCTGGAACTGGAGGCGAAAGCGGATCCCTTCGGCGCGGCCCGCATCGCCATGAACTTGATCCCATGGGGCGGGAACACGCTCTTCCTCCTCGAATGGCACCCCCTCCGGGGCCCCGGCACCCGCATGCACGGGCTCCCCGTCGACTACGTCGTCTCCATTCGCAACGGCATGATGCTGACGAAACTCGCCCGGATCGCCGTCCGCGAACAGCACGGCAGCATCGCCGATCTGCCCTCGGAGGCCACCGGCCGGTGATGCGTCGTTCCCCTGCTGATCCGACGCCCAGGGCCAAGGGTCGGTCCGACCTCGGCGGGCGGCCGGCCCGTCCGGTACCGAGCGACCTGGAGCGACGGCGGAGAATCAGTCCCCCCTTAGAACTCCTAACGGAATGACCTCACAGCGCCTGTTGGTGAGCGCGGTTGGTACTGTCCGACCGTGACTTTGACTGACCTGCGGGATGGCTTTCGCGATGATGCCCAGCGGCAGTGCGTCCAAGCAGTCGTTCACAGTCGCCTCGCGGATGACCGGGAGCCGCAGGAGTGTCGCTACCTGATGCGCTTCTGGTGGCAGCTGAGCATGCCGTACCAGGAAGTTTCGCTTGAGGAGCTGCGCCTGAACGTCGGCAGGCAGAAGCTGGACGCCCTCATGGAGCTGATCAGCGCCATCCGGTCCTCCCACGACGAGATCGATGCGTGGCTTGCCGCTGCGGAGAAGACGTTTCCGGTGATTCAGGACCGTGGCTTCAGCTCGGACCGCGGCGACTGAGGCATGAGCTTCGTCAGGCGCCGTCGGCAGATGATGCAGCAGGCGAGCTTGAGGAAGGCTTCATGGATGTCGTTGCGGATCTCCCACCGGATTCGGAGGCGGCGGAACCAGTGCAGATGGGCGAATGCGCGCTCCACGACCCAGCGGCGGGTGCCGAGCCCGGAACCGTGCTCGGTCCCGCGGCGGGCGATCACCGGTTTCCCCCCAAGCTCCCACACGAGACGGCGGTACTTGTCGTGGTCGTACCCGCGGTCACCGAGCACGACGTCCGGGCGGCGCCGGGGCCGGCCGCGTTTGCCCCGCACCGACGGAACGGCTTCGAGCAGCGGAACGAGCTGGGTCACGTCGTTGCGGTTGCCCCCAGTCAAGGTGACAGCGAGCGGGATGCCGGTGGCATCGGTGATCAAGTGGTGCTTCCTGCCCGTTCTACCCCGGTCGACAGGGCTTCGTCCGGTCTTGGAGCCCCCTTCAACGCCCGGATGTGAGAGCCGTCGACGGCAGCCCAGGAGAAGTCCAGGGCGTTCACGCTGCGGAGCTTGGCCAGGAGGACCTCGTGCAGCCTGGGCCACACACCGGCCTCCGTCCACTCGGCTCGATCACCGCCCACAGCTCGTCATCGACATCCCCTGGCTTCGGCCGAGCCACCCGACACCCCCGGATCATCAGTCCCGGAGTGATCCAACCACCTCGAAGATCATTTCGTTAGGAGTTCTTAGTGGGCCCTCAGGTCGTCCTGCGAACGGTGACGACGGGGCAGTGTGCGTGCGTCATCACGGCCTGGCTCACCGACCCGAGGAACAATCCGGCCAGGCGGCTGTGCCCGCGAGCACCGACAACCAGCAGCTGAGCCGCCTCGCTCGCGTGGAGCAGGGCCTCGCGCGCCGTGGCGTCCACCAGGTCGTGTCTGACGGTGACGTCCGGGTAGGTGTCGGCGCGGCCGGCGGTCGCCTGGGCCAGCACCTGTTCCGCCGACTCGGGAGCCGCGCCGACCGGCGCCTTGTCCGGCTGCCGTGCGTGAACCGCCATGAGCGGGGCCCGGCGCTGCGCGGCTTCGGCGAAGGCGACGTCGACAGCCTTGTCGCTGTCCGCAGAGCCGTCGATCCCCAGGACGACGGGCCCCGCGTCAGCGGAGGTCCGGTGCGCTTCGCGGACCGTCATCACCGGGCAGTGGCTCCGGGAGGCCAAGGACACCGGTGTGGATCCCAGCATCAGGCCCGCGATGCCTCCCATACCTCTGGAGGCGACGACGATGAGCTGCGCGGATCGCGACTCGACTTCCAGCACGTGCACCACATCGCCCGTCACCACGGCCCCGGTCACCACGAGCCCAGGGGCCACGGCACGGGCGTGGGCGACAGCATCGTGGACCAGAGTCCTGGAAGCCGGGTCCGGCACCGCGAGCCTGGGCTTGATCGGCGCCTCTGCATGCACCACACGCAGCTCCGCACCGCGTCGTGCCGCCGCCGCTGTGGCTGCTTCCACCGCGGTGAGGCTCATCGCCGAACCGTCCACACCGACCACGACCGGTCTGCCCATAGCTGGCTGCTCCCGTTCAACTCGGGTTTCCCGGCCTGGCTTCGCCGACACGTCGCTGCAACTCCTGCGGGCCACCGCACCACGCCATGGATACGTGTTCATGGCGGCGACCGGCCCACGGCCTGGCCGCGTCTACGACCTCCGCCACATGTGTCTCACGATCTGGTTCGACATCGGCATCCCGCCCAGGTCGCCGCCGCAGGCATGCGCCGCTTCGCCGCGCCGCACATCAGAGCCCACGGTCGCCTCGCACCTGACCGGGCGCGCTGCTGCTCCCGGCCGTCTGCCACTGCTCGGCGATGCTGTCCGCGAGGTCGGCCGGGTCGAGGTACCAACAGACGGAGTGCTTCTGGATCCCGAGCACCCCGGCGACGGTACGGATGTGCCTCTCGATGGTGTCGGCGACCGCACCCGGGCGGACGGTCACGCCCCGTGGGCCAGCTCGGCCAGCGAGATCGCGTGCCGACTCCTCTCCGGCTGCTCAGGCTGCTCGGGTTCCGGGGCGGGTTCGGTGGCGTGCCTGCCTGCGTAACACCTTCACTCCCATGCCGGCTCCGCCGTCCGCACCGGCAGTCCGGGGTGCCTCTGTCCGCCCGCGCCTGGGGTGCCGACCCGGGCGCACCGTCGTGATCGCAATGCCTCGTGTTCGGCAGCCTCTGCCTGACATCCGCCCCACGAGGGACAGGACAGCACCTCTCCCCTGAGCGACGGCCGCGAGGCAAGCACAGAAGGCCGCCGACGTCATGTCAGGAACCCATCGAACCTGTTGCTCGCGACGGCAGACCCCCGACTGCATCGGCCATCGCCCGCACAGCTCGCATCGACCCGACCTTCCTTTACCGCCACCGAGCTGCACGCCAGCGGCATCTACTGCGCCCAGTCGACCGGAGTTGGCACTGCCCCGAGCGGGACATCGCTCCAGGCGGACCTTGTCTACGCCAATGCGCGGGCTGCTCGTCTGGCCGCCCGCCTGCTGCAACTGGAGGGACATGTACCGCGGCAGCTGAGCGAGAGCGCCTGGCGCGAGTCGGGCCTTCGAGCTTCGACTGATGTGGTCGAACTGCAGTTCACGCGCCTGGAGTAGACCGTCACCGAGCAGTGCCGGCAGCCGGCAGTGCGGCAGGCCGAACTCGACGCCGCTCGCGCGGCCGACCGGGACCTGACCCGGGCTCTCAACGTACGAGCGTGGGCCTCAGCTTGTCGTTCAACGATTCCGTTTGGTCATGAGGCCCAAGCGTTGAAGAGCGTTCCGCCCAGAGTGGTGATGCCGTAGGAGTGGATTTGTCGCCACTCGTTCCTTGCAAGCACTGATGTGTCCACGTCGGAGAGAGGCGTGGCGAGCTGCTCGCTACTCAGAACCATGAAGCCTGCTTCAGCGAAGGTGGAGGCCCACGGTGGAGGGGGGAGAAACTCCTCGGCGTACCAGTTCCGGCGTTCTTGTGCGAAGGCGATCCAGAGGCGATCGGCGCGACACAGGATGACGCTCTCACTCGTGGGATCGACGATCGACGCGGTGTGGAACGTTCGGGGGTATTCCTGCTCTTCGAGCTCACCTACTTGGCCTTCGACGACTCGGGCAGTGGCATACAAAGCGTCCGGAACGGCCGCAGGTCGATAACCGGAAGGGCTTGCTGCTCCGTCTTGTCCGGAGGGATGAGGCAGGGGGTGGTCAGCTGCTGACTGAGGGGCTGCCGCGGTGTTCACCCCGAGGCGCTTGCGCGTCAGCTTGCCGTGCCCTTCCAAGGCGGTCGACCAGCTAAGGGCTGTCCCGTAAATGATCTTCGTATCGCCTTGGGCACGGTTGGCCGCTGTGCGGCTCGCTGCTCTACCTGGCGAGGGCGAGGTTGTGCATCCGAGCGATGCCGAGCATGGCGTAGTGGACCCCGTCGCCCTTGAGGCGGCAGTCGCGGAGGATCTTCCAGGTCTTCATCCGGGCGAAGACGTGCTCGACACGGGCTCGGACCTGCTTGTGGAACTTGTTGTGTTCCTCTTTCCAGTCCGGGAGTTCGGCCTGGCCGCGCTGCCGGCGGTGCGGGATGACGAGTCCGGTGCCCGGGTAGCCGCCGTCGGCGATCGTGAGGGTCTTGCCGACAGCGGCCTTGGCGCCGGACTCCTCCCACGCTTTGCAGTCGTTGCGATTGCCGGCCAGTGGCCGCCCGACCACGACGACCAGGCGGGTGTCGGCGTCGATGACGACCTGGTGGTTGGTGGAGTACCGGTAGTTCTTCGACCGCTCAGCGATGGCGTGGTCGCGGGTGGGGACCAGAGTGCCGTCCACGATGAGCACGGTGTCCTTCGCGAACCGTTTGCGGGGCTGGAGGGCAAGCATTGGCCCGAGGTGGTCGATGATCCGGTCCGCCGCCGACTTCGACACCCCAAACAACAGTGCGAGCTGGCGCATGGTCAGGTTCGTGCGCCAGTAGGCCGTGACCAGCAGGGTCCTGTCCTCCAGAGACAGGCTCCAGGGTCGGCCCCTGCGGACCACGTCCGCACCCTCGCGCCGCAGCACCGTCACCAGCTTCCCGAAGGCACGCGGGCTCAGCCCGGAAAACGGGGCTATCCAGGACGGCTCTGAGGCCGTGATCACACCAGACACGACAGAGATCATCTGTGCCCGGCAGCAGCCGTGGGCAATCTCAGCCGAGGAAGTCCTTCCAGAACGGCACGGATGCCTGCGGAGCCCAAGGCGCGTCCTCGTCGACCTCGCCGAACTCGCGGTCGATGTAGTCGGCGAGATCGTGGCCGTAGCAGATGATGTCGGTTCCCCACACTGACAGGACCGGATGCCTCAGAGTGTCGCGCCCCGCAGGTATGAAGCGGTGCGCGTAGACGGGAATGAGTCGTGGCGCTCGTGCAAGTACCGCTCCGGCCACCTCAACGGCTTCCTCAGTGGCTGTGGGACGCACCCCCAGGGCCGGATGCCAGCTGCCATAAGCGACATCGCCCAGCACTTCTCGTGCCGGCCACTCCAGCCGATGGCGCAGGTCGTCTTCATCAGCGTGACGCCAGTCGGGCCAGGGCTGCTGCCACGTTGCGCCTTCCTCGGGAGGTGAGGCGACCGGCAGCCCGGCGGCCAGGAAGGCACGATGCTCCGGGGAGAACTCAAACCCGTAGGTCGCCTCGATCCGGCTGAACTCATCCTCCGTGAGCCCTGGAGCTATCTCACAGCAGTCCGCCTCCGCCAACCGCCGCGCGGCCTCTGCACCCAACCGAGCGCCGTCAAAGTCGATCACTCCGGCACCGTACACACACTGCTCGCACGGCATCGCGTCTTTTCGAGCCCGACGGGGCCTCCCGATCATTGCGGGACAGCCCTTAGACGATCCCGGCATGGCGAGCCCCTCCTCTGCCTCCGCCTCGTCGAGGCAGCAGCGATTCTGGCCGAACCGAGCCCCTCCGGGCTGGTGGCCCTCTGACGAAGGCAGCCATCGTCGGCGCTGACGCATTCCATCTCCCCCTGAACCTGGCCACCCTCCATCACTGCCTGCACGAGTCCAGGACGCGTGTGCTCGCCCCCCTTCGCGCGAGGCATAGTTTCGGGCGTCACGTTCCGTATCGCCAGGCTTCGTGCTCATCACCAAATGAGACGGCGTCTAACTCACCTCGACCCGTCACGGGATCAATGGTCAGAGACTTCGCGGTCCGACTTGCGAGCGGTGTTTTCCACGAACTGGCTCAGCCGATAGGTGCTCTGCTCCACTGGACGTCGACACAGCGTGTCAATCCGGATGAGCGCTTCGTCGGTCCCCGCCTCCCGAAGTCGCCGCAAGTGCGTACGCACCTCTGCCTGGTCCCTTGTCTCAAGGGCTACTTCCCACTGTCCGGCGTCCGGCGCAGTGCGAGCAGCCAGCCGCTGCCTCCCCGCCTCTTGCCGCCGCTTCCTCTTCCCCTGTCCTGGCATCGACCCAGAATCGCTGGCCGACGTCAGCACAGCAAGAACATTGCGCCGAGCTCCACGTCTACGTTCGGTGATCATTTGTCAGGCACGACCTAGGACTCCCCTGTTCCAGAGCCGGACCAGACGGCGAGCTCGCCTCCAGGGAGCGCTGCGAGGCTTCATCCAGACGGGCCCGTGGCCTGCCACCCTTCGAAGGGCGGATCAGGCGAGCAGGTCAGGTGACGGCCGTTGCCGCAGACGAGACTCAGCGTGCCGGACTTGAACGCTGCCGCTGACAGGACCTGCGCTCCGAAGAGTGTCAGAGCTGCTGCGACGTCCTGGGACTCCGGGTGAAGACGCACGGACGGGAAAGCTCGAACGGAATCGTGTGAGAGATCGACGGGTGCTCCAGTACGACTTCCCAGTCCGAGCCGATGACGACTACGGGCCGGAAGTCCACGGTGATCTGCGTGACGCTCGTTCCGCGAAGGGGGTTCAGCATCCGCCGGTCCTCGTGTTCGAGGGGACTCTCTTCAGTACTCACTGCTGCACCTTGACTGATCCGAAGGCCGAGGGCCATGCGATTCCCAGCTGTGGCCAGCACCCTCGGCGCGCGCAACCGCGCGACTGGGTTCGTTGAGACAGAAGCTCAATCGACTGGGTTGGTTGAGAGAACGGCTCAATTGCGTGAGACAGGACAGCAAAACCGGGTTTGACGGGATCTGCGGGTCTGTGGCGTGAACTTCCAGAACCGGGCTTTGAACTGGAGGAGTCAGGCCCTCAAGGAGGGACGCTCCCCCACCCGGCCTCGCTAGCCGCCCGTCGCCGACTCACACCGGCCGAGACGGGACCCGCGCAGCCGGGGGCAGCAGCACCGGCCAAGGCCGGCCGCCCGCTCCCCCACCCAGATCAGGAGAACCCCAGCATGACGCATCGTCCCGCCGGCTTCGCCGCTCTGCTCGGCCTGCCCCGTGCCGGAAGCGTCAGGGGCAACTTCTGGATCCAGTCCAACCTCTGCGTCCGCGTGAAGGGCGCCTCCGACGACCACCAGGTCACCTATGAGGTCCCGGTCACGAAGCAGAAGACCACTCATGGCACGGCCGACGGCCGCGAGGCGCGCCTGCACCGCTGCCTCACCTACACGGCCACGCAGGCGATCGTCGCCAGCGCCGGAGCCCGCACACACTCGGCATCCGAGTCCACCTGGCCGCCGCGGCAGCGCTCGCCATCTCCTTCGCCACCCAATACGCCGCGGACCCGTGCCCCGGACAACAAGACCGGCACCCGTGCGCCAGCAGCGGGCCCACTCCTGGCCCGCTGCCCGTGCCGCGGCCGGCGGCATCCCGAGATCTGGAGTCGCTGGTCGGAGCTTCCCGCTACGTCGATACAGTTTCCGCTTTGCGATGCATGGAGCATCGCGGTTGGGGTGGGGTTTGATGAAGCGGCTGGTCATGTCGGTGCTGGTGATGGGGAGCCTGGTGGTCTCCTGCACATCCGCGGAGGAAGAGGCGAGGGAGCACGCGGTCAAGGCCTGTGCGGCCTACGACGCGTACGGCGAGAAGCGCGACGACTCGGACACAGAGGCTCCTGAGGAGATACAGGCCAGGGCGGCGGCGGCTCGGTTCGATGACGAGGCCGCGCTGGCCGCGAGCAAAGATATGCGGTGGGACCAGCTGTCCGACGCCATGACGGGCATGCAGGAGGTCGTCGTTCAGGCAGCCATTGCCTCCGACGAGGCTCGCGGTGACGCCGAACGCGCTGCGGCCATGAAGAAGATGGAGCAGCTGGATCACGGAGCTGTCGCGCTCAAGGCCCACCAGGAGTGCGAGAAGGTGACAGGCTGATCGCCCTGCGGCCACCAACTGGTCTCTGATGAGCGATGCCGTGGGCTAGTCAGCTGGTTGAGACTTTCGCACGGGTGAAGCTCCAGCCGACCAGGCGCGGCCCGCTTCAGCTGATGCTGACCAATGAGTCCATCCCGGGCGGCACCGGTCTTCACCCGACGGCGGCTGTGAGCGCACCCGTCTACCTGATCTCTCCCCCAGCTGCGTGCAAGGAGGGTGTGCTAGGTGCTCCGATTCACTGACCTGGTTGGATTCCCGCATGACGGATTGGTCGCAACTCAGTCATGCCTACGGCTCCGCGGAAGACATCCCCGCGCTACTGGACCGGATCGCATCGGAGCCGAACGCTGAACGCTGGAGCAACCTGTGGTCGGCTCTGTGCCACCAAGGCAGTGTGTACTCGGCCAGTTTTGCGGCCCTGCCCTGGCTGGCCGATGTAGCCGGCAGCGATGACCGGGAGCAAGCGGTCAGTGCCTTGAACCTGGCGGGCGTGGAGTCGACCGGTACCAGCCAGTCGATGTCGTCGGCCGTGTCCGCGCGGCCTGGACCCTAGACAAGGCCTATCGTTGCTGGTCAGGAGCGTTCGTCGCGTTTCTGATCACGCCTCGGACTCCCGCCCGTGCGATGGCGGGAGACTGGGAGCTGTCCGGCGGATCATGCGCTAGCGGGCCGTGTTGCTGTACTCGGACGGTGCGGGCATCCGGAGTGCGGCGTAGATCACTCACGGCTTGTCTCCGTTCCAGGCCATTCCCGCCCTGGCTCTGCTTGGCTGGTGGCTCTGACGATCACAGGAGGTCGATACGTATGGCGCTCACACACTGGGGGTTCATCTACACGGCGGACGGCAGCGCGGCAGGTGGTGATGTCAGCGTCGTGGACACGGGTGCGTGCCGCAGTGTGTTCGTCGGGGTGGAGAAGCCCGAGGAGGGCATCGAGGCCGCGCGCCGCCTGGTGGGCGAGGGCGTGCAGCTGATTGAACTGTGCGGGGGATTCGGGCCGGTATGGGCCGGGCGTGTGATCGAGGCGATCAACGGCGCAGTCCCCGTCGGCTTGGTTGGCTACGGACCCGAAGCGGTCGATCAGGTGCACGCGATTTTCTCGTGACAGGAGCCGGCTCCTTCACTTCGATAGGGACCGGAGCCAGAGCCGAATAGCTTGCGACGGTGACGGTGCCGTGAAAGATGTAGGCCCTCTTGTCGTGTCTCGTCGCGACCGCCCGGGAGTTCTTGAGCGCGTTGATCGTGCGTACCACTTCGTTCCTGCGCTTGTAGATCGTCGTGTCGAAGCCGGTGGGCTGGCCGCCCCTGCTGCCGCGGTGCTGGCGGTTGGCCCGCTGCTTCTTCGGTTCGGGGATGGTGTGCTTGATGTGGCGGCGATTCCGCCGGGATGAATACGCCTTGTCACCGCCGAGATGATCGGGCCGGGTCCGGGGCGCCCACTGTCCGGACGGGCGACACGGACACGCTCCATCACGGGAACGCGCTGCGGTGCGTCACCCCACTGACCCGGCGTGATGAGGAAGGCGAGAGGCCGGCAACCCCCTCACCGCAGATGAATCTTGCAGGTCAGCCCGCCCTGGGAGCGTCCGAGCCCCTCATCGGGAGGTGCTGCCGGGCGTCCGTCTTCCCGGAACCCGGGGTGGCTTCTTGCGTGCTCCGGCGGCGTTCTGGTGAGCACGGCAGGACGTTGAATCCACGCTCACCATCGACCAGTCGATGCAGCCCGTCGCGTCCGTGTCGACCCAGGACGGCCTTGAAGATCCTGTCCCACATGCCGTCCGCAGACCAGCGCCTGTGCCGCTCGTACACAGCCTTCCACTTGCCGAAACGCGCAGGCAGATCCCGCCACGGCACCTCGGTGCGCTGTCGGAAGAGAATCCCGTTGATCACCCTGCGATGACTCTCCCAACGTCCGCCCCGCTGCCCGCGCTTCGGCAGATGCTGCTTCAGCCGCAACCATTCCTCATTCGCGAGATCTCCCACCCCATGAACATGCCAACGACTTGAACCCGGGACAGGTCACATGATCCCTCGGACAGGCCCCTAAGGGGTGTCCCGTAACTCGATCAGAGGCCCAGTGAATCGCCACTGTCGGACCCCTCACCCCCGTTCGTCCCGGTCAGTACCTCCACCAGCACGTTCCAGATGGGGGCGAATCAGGCACCGGCAAGCGGGCCCAGGAGTTACGGGACAACCTTTAGCGGGCACGGGAACGAGCAGGTGGCGGTTGCGAAGTTCGCTGTCTGGGGCAGGAAGCGCCTCGGCCTCATGCGCCCGTACGGCGACGCGCTGCTCCTGCACTCGATGCGCTGGGACGACGAAGTGCGAGACCCGACCGAGCTGGCCCACGACGACGTCGACCTCTCCGAGAAGGAGATCAGCGAGGCGATCGCCCTCCTGGAGGCCATGTCCGTGGAGCACCTGGCCGACGTCGGCGAGGCCGTGCTCACCGACCAGTACCGCGAGGCACTCGTCGAGGTCATCGAGGCGAAGGCCGAGCACCGCGCACCCGCCGCCCCCTGGAGCCGAGGGCGCGCCGACCGGGCTGGTCATGGACCTCTTGGCCGCGCTGGAGGAGTCGGTGGCCAAGGCCAAGGCGTCCCGCGGCGAGACCGGCGGCGACGGCGGGCACGCCACGGTGCACGAGATGCCCAAGCCAACGAAGAAGACCGCCGCGAAGGAGGCCGCGCGGAAGCGGGCTTCCTGGTCGCTGGACGCTGGGGCGCGCGTTCTGTGGTGAGGAGCAGTCGCCGCCGGGATTCGAACCCGAGTAACGCATCCGGCGAACGGGTGTGCGTCGTCCTCAGCCACTAGACGACAGCGTCTGCCTGCGGGAGCGTACCGAGCAGCAGTGGCCGGAGCACCTGAGTATCGGGTGGCCGGATCGATGAACGTCCGAGGATGCCGAGCTCGGAGTCGGGCCTGCAAATCTCGCAGGCGCGGATCCCGCCCTCGGTGAGCGCGCGGCGGGCGTCGTCGCTGCTGAGCGGCCTCTTCTGGGGGCCGGCGAGCTTGCAGTCCCCGATGTGACGCTGTCCGCAACCGGGCGGCCGCCCTGGCGCAGGTAGGACATCACCCACCCGGGCCCCCTGCGGCAGGACGCGCACCGGGCACATCGCCGCCTCGCTGATCTCGACCTCCGCGATCCGGGCCCGGACCCGGTCCAGGGACAGCACGAGCCAGTGCTCCAGAGCCCGGAGCCGTGGCAGGTTTGGCGGGAGCTCGGACATCAGGTCACGCCGGGGCGGCGAGGGCGCGCTTGGGCTTCTGTAGCTCGGCGACCTCGGCGTGGTGGGTCTGGCAGAGCGGGTTCTCTCGGGCTGTCCGTGTCGTGCGAGCATGCTTAGACGTGTTCGCGCAGCTCAGCGCTGGTAGGAGTGACGGTATCGGATGCAACAGGTGTGGTGCCATCGCTCGTTAGGGGGCATGGGCCAGGTACACCAGAAGCCCGCCACGGGATGATCTTGGGGTGCTGACAGCCTCGCCCGTCAGCCGTACGGCTCAGTGTCGTTAGTGGTGACGTTGGGTTTCGTCCGGGACGGGTGGGTTGTGACCGCGATCGAGAGGACCGGGTATCCGCGGTTCAAGCGGCTGGTCACCGCGCATGAGCTGCATCTATTCGCGCCGAGCCGTGACGAGGTCGAGTGGGCCGCGGCCCGTGCCGACTGCGATGAGCATCTGTCGGCCTAGGACCTGTCCGGCCGATCATGGTTTCTGTGAAACGTCGGCCGAGCACAGTGCGCTGTGGAACAATCACTCTCTGTCATGTGTTTGTGTACACGCGAAGGACGTTCCATGCGCATCTTGAAGAGGCTGAGGTCGGCCGTCACGGCGATGGCGGTCGTGACCGGCACGCTGGCGGGGATGGTCACCAGTGCTCCTGCCTCGCACGCGGTGACGGTGGCGGACGGTACACCGCCGGCGTCGGGTCCCTTCCGCGGCATGGTGATGGCGAAGAAGACCGCCTCGGTGGGCGACGACCAGGCGGTGACAGTCAGCTGCCCCCCGGGGCAGGTCCCCATCTCCGGTGGCGCCTTTGCGACGGTCGGCCAGCCGCTGTACTCCAACATGGTGGCCCTCGTCGAGAGCATGCCCGCCCAGAACTCCCAGGGGGCGTACGGCTGGACCGCGTCGGCCCGCAGCGGGCCGAAGCCGCTGACCGTGACGGTCCACGCGGTGTGCATCTACGCCCCGGCCGGCTACGAGGTGGCCGAGCAGTACCACTTCACCATCGATCGCAACGCCCCGCTCGTCACCACCTGCCCCACCGGCAAGGTTGCTTTCGGCGGCGGCGGAACGGTCTACGGCGGGACTCGGAACCTGAACCAGTCGTACCCCGGCCCGGCCGGGAGCGCCAATCCCAACCAGTGGATCGTCTCCGGCTACGACGTCCATGCGGAGCAGTTGCGGGTCGACGGCTACGCGATCTGCGCCGATCCCATCGCCGGTCTGACGACGACCCGCTACACCCACACGACCTCCGACGACGTCGCCGGCGGCGTCTTGCAGTGCGCCACTGACAAGAAGGTCGTCGGCGGCGGAGCGGCTGTCACCGGGTACGACGACACACTGGTGACCAGCAGGCCCCTGACCGCTGCGGAGAGCGGCGGCCGTGACGGCTGGCAGGTCCAGGCGACCGGCAACAACACGCCGCACGGCGTCGACCTGTACGTCACCTGCTACTGACCGCAGACCGAGCACGGCCGGGGTCCGGCAGCGCAGTTCGCTGCCGGACCCCGGCCGTTTCGCGCCAACCTGCTCGCTTGGCCCGATCCGACTCCGTCGAGAGCGCCATGATCGCCCGGACCTAAGAGGTCCTAACACAATGAGTTGTCGTCACCAGCAGGCGACGCACTGGGTGAGGTCTTCCGACAGGACAAGGATGAAGCGTCTCTGCGATGCAGTGACGGTCGCCATGTAGACCTGAGCGGTTCCTGCGGCTTGAAGTCTGGTGACGGCTTCGGCGAGTCCGGGCCGAGGTGTGACGCCCGTGTCGAGCATGACTTCGTGCCGCCAGGACAACCGTCTCTCCCGCTTCGGCAGGAGCGGCTCGATCCGCTCCCACAGGTCATCCGACACGATCCACGGTGAAGCCCCCATGGCCGGACAACACCGAACCCGCCGACCGGACACGGCCACCAGAACCGATCCACCTCATTGTGTTAGGCGTTCTTAGAGGTCCTAACAAAGGCGTTGGACGTGTCGGTGGGTGATGAGGCATGTGGCGAGGCCGAGGAAGGCTTCATGGATGTCGTCGCGTCGTTCCC